>CAZAZT010000092.1:0-16520 GCA_964489645.1 uncultured Chthoniobacteraceae bacterium
GATTCATTTCATCGGCCCTTTCGCCACCTGTTTGATCCACGCCAGATTGAAGACGTAGTGGTCTCTGCTGGTGATGAGTTGGATGGATCCATCGCGCGTTTGCGTGATCGCGAGGTACCCGTAGCCATCCGCCATCGCCTTACCCTCCGGTGCAACGAGTCGGCGCGTGGGCCACGTTTTTCCATCATCCTCGCTGAGCGCAACGAAGAGCCCGAAACCGGTGTAGTCGCCATCGTTTGATCTAAAGGTCAGGCCTTTACGGTTTTTCCATTCGCGCCATTGGTCAGTGAAGGAGCAGAGGATGATGGGGCCCTCTTTGAGGCGCAGCATGGCAGGACGTTGCACGTTGCTCACGATGGGGAACTCGCTGCTTTCCCATTCCCACGTCTCGCCGAGGTCCCTTGAGACACTCACCGGCATCTTGAGGTTGAAGAGACTTTGGGCAGGTTCCTCCGGCGAGATGCGGCCGAATGCCATGAGACGTCCGTCTTTCAACTCCACGATGGGCGCATGGATCCCTGCGATGAACGGGCCGCCCGAACCGGGGCGCCGTTCGTCGCCGCCCCGCAAATCGCGGCCGCGCTGTTCCCAAGTGATTCCGTTGTCGCGACTGATGATGATGGACGAGTTATCGTATGGGATCGCGATGACGCCTGACTTGGTCCGGATCGGATTTCCTGACGACTCCCCGTGCGAGCGCACCACGGTGGCTTTACTCCACGTCACCCCATTGTCAGTGGACCGGCGGAGAAGATTGTCCCCGTGCTGACGCGCCTCCACGAGATGGAAGATCGTCCTGTCTCCATCCCACCAAACCTTCGGACCGTGGTCATTGACGTCCTGTGCATCCCAGAAAGCTGAAGCTGGCTCCCACTCCCTGGCGCCGAGTCGCAAACGGGATGCGGCGTTGGCGGTGGTGAGGTCGGTCTCGCCGAGCGTGGAAAACCAAACGGCAAGGAGGTCGCCATTCGGACACTCCGTGATCGACGGGCTATGGTTTTGGCTGACAAACACCGGACCAACGGATCCGTCGGGGATCCGCACAAATGGTTTGGGTCCTTCGAAAAAAGGTTGGTCCGGCGAGATGGGTTGGAATTTTGGAACGGACTGACTGACGTTGAGTGCGTGGAGCGGGAGGGAGGGTGGGGGCAGGCTTTGTCCGGCTGGGAAGGCAGCTTGCACGATCCGGAATCCGATGCGCGGGCTTGAAGAGTTGGCGACCCAGGAGCCGCGGTTGGCTGAGCGGAGGAAGCGGATTGTCGAGGAATGGAAGCCACCTCGGAACACGCGGCAATCGCCATCGGTGCGGCCGATCGGATCTGATTGAGCGGCGGCATCATAGGGGCCGTACCAATCGTGACACCATTCTGCGACGTTGCCGTGCATGTCGTGCAAGCCCCATGCATTGGGGGTGCGCTGCGCGACCCTCAACGCCCCAGCGCCATTGGACCGTGTTTCGTCGGTGGGATGGATCAAACCGATGATCTGTCCTTGTTTGAGAGTGTTCGAGGAGTTCTCGGGCATGCGCCAGTCGTACTGGGGAGGCATGGCGCCGGCTGGGAAATAGACTCCTCGAAAGTTCTCATCGCGGAACCATTTTTGGTGGCCGTTGGGGAGGTCATCTCCGGTGTTGAAAAGCGTCGTTGTCCCTGCGCGGCAGGCGTATTCCCATTCGGCTTCGGTGGGTAGTCGATAGGGTTTACCCTCCTTTTTCGAGAGCCAGTCGCAGAACGCGACCGCTTGGTCCCAAGTGACCCCATTTGCGGCATCGTCCTCTGCGGGATTCGATTTCGGGTCGCGCCGTTTGAACTCGGGATCGAATGCGCGGAACTGCGCCACCGTCACTTCGGTCATCCCTATGAAGAAGGGCTGTGTGATTGTCACCTTGTGGGCGGGCGCTTCATCAAAATCGATGCGGTCGATGTCTTTGTAGAGTTCACCGAACCGTTTCTGGCGGAGGTAGTCCTCCAGCGGGGGACCATCCTGTCCCATGGTGAAGGTTCCCGGCTCGATCCGCATCAAATCGATGCCGATGGAGTTCTTGATGGGTTCTGCGGCGGAGATTTTCGCTAGGGTGGCGAGGAGCAGGGTTGCGAGGATGCTGAGTCTCATTGTGTGGGGTGTGTGAACCGAGGTGTTGATGCGGGTAGGCATCGCTCGGGATTCATTTCTTGGTGGTCGGCCAATCATCAGTTCGGAAGGGGGTTGCTGGGAGACCGGCAGCATTTGTGAGACTGATTTCAGGGAGGTCCTTCCACGCGTAACGGGCAGCGACGGGATGACGGATCTCTGCGTTTCGGATGACGACGGTTTCACCTTCGATCGTGGCTTCTGCGTCGAGCCAATGGCGATCGGCGGCGGCTATTTGGAATCCGGCGAGGCGCTTCCCCGTCATGGAGCGCAGACCTCCGTTGGCGTGATTGAATGAGACGACGATGGTTTCCCCTCGGACGGTTGAAGCGATGGGGAGTGGTCCGCTAACGGCAGAAACGCTTTTCTTGTAGACGGTTCCGAGAGCCCAGAGGGACAGGCGTTTGCCGACATCCTGCTTGTTCTTGGGATGGATGTCCTTGGGATCCCCGAGGTCGATGGTGACGGCCATGCCGGTTCGCGGGAGCGCAAGGGTTTTGAGCATCGCTTCGCGGATGCGTGGCCAGCCTTCCCCTGGGGCGGTGAAGTTCGGCAACTGAACCCATGCGAAGGGGAGTTCATCTTTCCAGAGCGCGCGCCAACTGGTGACGAGTTGGCTCAGATGCTTGTGGTAAAGGTGGGGTGCACCCGCGTTGCTTTCGCCTTGGTACCAGAGGATTCCGCGGAGGGGGAACGGTGCGAGATGGTAGACCTTACCATTGAAGAGACCGGCGGGTGGACCTTTACGTCGCACATGAGCGATGGTGGTCTCTGGGGGCCATGGTTTGTCCTTCAGAGTGGCTTTGCCCTGTTCGACAGCGAGTTGCCATGCGGCGAGCCTCTTCGGGTGATCTGCTCGGATCTTCTCCTCATCGAAATGGGTCCAGCCCTTCAACGATGTTTCATATTCGCCCCTCGTTTCAGGGTCAGCGGACTGAGCATCCGCTGGGATCCAGGACTCGATGTGCGTCGCGCCCACGGCCGAAGCGATGAGCCCAATGGGGACACCAAGCTCTCGATGGATTTCGCGTCCAAAGAAATAGAGGGTTGCAGAAAACCGGCGAACGGTGGTGGGTGAGCAGATCTGCCATGCGCCTTTTCCGTCTCGTTGAGGGGTCTCGGCGGGTCCGGAAGATTCCCCGAAGTAGCGGATGTGGGGTTGGTCCGCCTGTATCTTCTCTTCTTCAAAATGGGCGGCTTCACCGACGGACATGGCCATGTTCGATTGTCCGGAGCCGAACCAGACTTCGCCTACGAGGACGTCTTTCACCTCGAGTTTACGGTCAGCCTGTCCGGTGACGGTGAGGGTGCGCGGTTCCGAGGATGCGTCGAGCGGATCGAGTTGGAGCGACCATTCTCCGGTCGGACTGGCGGTTGCGGTGCGGACGTGTCCTGCGAACGAGACGGAGACGGATTCTTCGGGGTTGGCCCAACCCCAGATGACGAGTGGTTTCTCGCGTTGGAGGACCATGTGGTCGCAAAAGACGGCAGGGAGTTTGAGTTCGGCTGCGTATGAGGTTGCAAAGCTGGTGAACAGCCATGCGAGAAGGCAGGGCAGGAGGTGTCGTGGAATGCGGCTGATCGGGTCAATGGCGGATGGACTTGGCACCGTGGAACCTCGTGCTGTGGACATCGGATGGATCCCGGAGGCTGCGGGCGGTGTCAGGGTAGCGGTCGTCTTCTGCGGTGTGAAAGGGGGACAAGAGCGATCGAGGAGAGCTGGCGAGGAGCGCAAGGGACGGATCATGAGATACGCTTCAACATGCTTCACGCCAGCAGCTCTTTGACGATGTTCCCTGAGACATCGGTGAGACGGAAATCCCTTCCGGCGTGGCGGAAGGTGAGGGCTTCGTGATCGAAGCCGAGGAGGTGGAGGATGGTGGCGTGCAGGTCGTGGATGTGGACCTTTCCCTCGGCGACGCTTTGACCGATGTCATCGGTTGCGCCGTGGATGTGCCCAGCTTTGACGCCACCGCCGGCCATCCAGATGGTGAATCCGTCGCTGTGGTGTTGGCGACCGACCTTCGCATCGATGGCGCCTTGGGCAGAGGGGGTGCGTCCGAACTCGCCGCCCCAGAGCACGAGGGTATCTTGCAGCATCCCACGTTGTTTGAGGTCTTGCAGGAGCGCGGCGATGGGTTGGTCGCACTCGTTTGCGAGGCGTGGATGTTCTTTTTCGATGCTGAAATGGCTATCCCATGGTTGGCCGGCACCGTGCCAGACTTGGACGTACCGCACACCCCGTTCGGCGAGACGACGTGCGATGAGGATCTGCCGACCTTGCAGGGTATCGCCGTACAAGTCTCGGATGTGTTGGGGTTCGGTGCTCACATCGAAGGCATCGGTGGCCTCGGTTTGCATGCGGAAAGCGAGTTCGAGGGATTGGATGCGTGCCTCGAGTTGCGGATCACCGGTGCGCGTCTGGTGATGAAGCTCGTTGAGCTGTTGCACATAACTGAGCTGTTTCCGTTGATGTTCCGGGAGGATCGCTTCGTTTCGCAGGTTGGCGATGAGACGGTCTGGTCGCGATTCCTTGGTGTCGATATGTGTGCCTTGGTAGATGCCCGGCAGGAACGCGCTGCGCCAGTTCCCGGTGCCGCCTACGGGGAGCCCGCCTGGGCACATGACGACGAAGCCCGGAAGGCTTTGGTTTTCTGTGCCTAGCCCGTAGAGCGCCCACGAGCCGACGCTTGGGCGCGGGAGGATGAGATTCCCGCAGTTCATCATCGCGAGGGCGCCTTCGTGGCTCGGGATATCGGTGAACATGGAGCGCACGACGCAGAGGTCGTCGACATGTTTGGCCACTTGGGGGAACAGTTCGCTGACCTCGATGCCGCTTTGTCCATGCTTCTGGAAGCTGAACTTGGATCCCAGTGCGGGCCCGGACAGCAGTTTGTCTTTGCTCAGGTCGCCTTTGCTCGGCAGCGGTTTTCCGTGGAACTGGATGAGCTTCGGTTTCGGGTCAAAGGTGTCGACCTGAGACGGGCCGCCGTTCATGAAAAGGTGGATGACGCGTTTGGCTTTCGGGTTGGATTGCGGGATCCGAGGCGTGAGCGACGAGGCGGTTGAGGCTGCGGAGGCTGAGGCTTTGGTGAGGCCGAGGTCGTGTAGCACACCGGAAAGGGCGAGGCTGCCGAGACCGAAAGCGGAGCGGGCGAGGAGATTGCGGCGATTCATCGGAGGGGTCGTTTGCTATGTGGTTCGTGGTGATGGTTCTGTTCAGTCGATGAACATGAACTCATTGGTCATGAGGAGGGCTTGGGCGATCTGCTGAAGGGGGGACAGTTTGGGCGGTGGCGGCGCTTTGAAATCCGCTTGCGCGTCCCAGACCGTTTGCATGCCTTTGGGAGCCTCCTCGGGGGGGCGGAGGGAGCGGATCACGGGGCCCCATCGATAGCCGTCTCCGCTGGTTGTTTCCCGACAATCCACGGTGAAGTCGAGCGTTTCGCCCGCTGAGATCTTGAGCATTGGCAGAACGGTTGGTGAAGAGGACAGGTTGACGCGATCGAGGATCCATTCACCGAGGAGTCCGTTCCGCGAGGAGATGACGCGCGCTCGGACGCCGTCACCGGTCCCTTTTGCGCTGACACTGAGGTCGCCCGCGATCGAGAAGGTGCCATCGTGGGGAGCGGTCCATCGGCGGATCGATGCCATGTCAATGCCGTCGCCGGGGTGTCCTCCGGTCTCGGTCACGGCGGCGAACCCGTGTCGTGCGCGATCGGGGTAAGTGCTAGAACCCTGGTAGCGGCGGGCTTGCGCGTCGAAATGTCCGAATGGGTGGAAGGCTTGCGCTCGCGACAATGAGGGATTGGCGTTGCCGAAACCGAACTGCCACGCGCCCGTTAATTGGGGTGGGATGTTCTTGGAAACACTCGCCAACATCCGCTGAGCGAGCTCGCTCTCGTGGGCGGATGGTTCGCGTTGATGTACCTGACGGTAGATGGCGCGGATGGCTTCGACGGGGGCAGGGTTCGTTGCCTGCGTCGCGGAGGATTCCGCTTGAGCTGCGATTGCGCGCGCTTGATCGATGATGAAGGCATCGTTCAGGGCGAAGAGCGCTTGTTGCGGTACGTTGGTTTGCGCGCGCTCGGTATTGGCGGTGTCGGGCGCAGGGAAATCGAAGGTGCTGAACATCGGTTCCAACTGGACACGATCGACGAAGCCGTAAACCGTCCTGCGCCGGGTGAAAGGTTTTGCTGAGAGGGCCACTGCTCGACCTCCGAGGGTGGGGTCCAATCTTCCGCTCGCGGCGAGCATCGCATCGCGCATCGACTCCACGTCGAGTCGGCGTCGGTTCGCTCTCCAGAGCCAGGTGTTGTCAGGGTCCTTGTCCCGACCGTCAGGTCGGTCGGCGCTGCTCTGTTGGTATGTGGTGCTGAGCACGATATCGCGCACGAGCTTCTTTGTGGACCAACCGCGTTCGATCAGCGCGGAAGCGAGCCAGTCGAGAAGTTGTGGGTGCGAGGGGGGCTCAGCTTGTAGACCGAAGTCACTGGTGGTCCGGACCAATGGTGAGCCGAGGAGATGACGCCACACTTGGTTCGCCCAAACGCGGGGAGTCAGGGGATTGGAGGGGTGGGTGATGTGATCGGCGAGCTCTTTGCGTCCGCTTTGTGTCGGCGAGAACGGGGTCATTTTTGGGTCGAGCAGTTGCAGGAAGCGGCGTGCGACGGATTCGCCACGGTTCGCCGGCTGACCGCGGATGAACACAACGGGTTGGATGGGTTTGGGTAAGTCGTTGAGAACCATTGCGCGTGTTGGGGCTCCCGCATGGGTGTTCTCGATCTCGGCCAGTTCACTTCTGAGCTTCCGGTATTCCGCTCGCGCTGAAACGGTTGTTGATGCGGTGCGTTCGATCTCCGCAGGGGGAAAATCGAGAAGGCCGCCTTTGGCGATCAACGCTTCGCGGAGCCCCTTGCTCATCGCATCCTCAGGGTTGGTGCTCTTGGCTGCTGCCAGCACGGAGCCGTATGCGCGCATCAGCGCTTCTTCGGTGTCGGGCTTTTTCTCGCGCAGGATCGCCAAGACCTGCGGATGGATTATCTCCTGCGTGCCGGGGATGAGGCCGGACTCGAGCATGATGCGTAGAGTCTCCGTCTGTTGATTGGCGGGACAGGCGAGGACTTTTGCGAGTGGAGCGAGGATTGGGTCCGAGATTTTGGGCGCATTATTTTTGGCGGACTTTTTCCGGTCGGTGAGCGCGGCGAGCGCGACGTTGGAGAGGCTGGTCGTGTTGAGGATCGAGTTCAGCGGTTTCTTCCCGTATTCGACGTCGCAGAACGCCTCGAAATGCTCTTCAGGACGGGCGAGCAAATCTGCGACGGCCTTATCCCGTTCTCGTGCATTAAGCTGATCCAGAGCTGCTTGAGTCTCAGCGATGGCAGCGGTGTATGCTGAGCGAAGGGCGGGATCGCTTTTTGCGTTGGGCAGGGAAATCTGGGGTAACGCCTCGGGGATGATGGAACTCTGGAAGACTCCATAGAGTGCGTAAAAGTCGGTGGTGGGGATCGGATCGAACTTGTGATCGTGACAGCGGGCGCAGGCGACGGTGAGTCCCATGATGCCGCGGGTCACGACATCGATCCGGTCATTGATCTGTTCATCCTGCTTCCGGAGGAAGCGTGGTCCCACGGTGAGAAGTCCGAGTGCGGCGAGGGTTGGGTCGTCTGGGCTGCGCGCCAGCAGGTCGGCCGCGATCTGTTCGCGGATGAACCGATCGTAGGGGGTGTCGTTATTGAAGGCGCCGATCACGTAGTCGCGATAGGTCCATGCGAAGGGGTAGCGGAGGTCCACCCCGGGGAACAGGTCCTGGGCATCTGCGTAACGTGCTATGTCCAGCCAGAACCTGCCCCAGCGCTCGCCGAAGTGGGGCGAGGCGAGCAGTTCATCGACCTTGTTGGAGATCGCGGATCCGGCGTCCTGTGTGAAGTCGGAGAGGAAGCGATCCATCTCTTCGGGCGATGGCGGGAGGCCTGTCAGGTCGAAATGAAGCCTCTTGAGCAGGGTGGGCGCATCGGCCCGTGGCGCGGCTTCAAGGCCCTTCGTCGAACGGACGGAGCCGATGAGAAGATCGATGGTTGATGGACCTTGTGCGAGCGAGTTCGAGTCGGCTTTGGGGACTGGTTGAAAGGACCAATGGGTCGCAGCTTTTTTGAAGAAGAGTTCTTGGTTCCCGAGGGAGGCTGCCGTGCCTTTCGGCCCAATTGTCGGCCATTCGGCCCCCTGATCGATCCATGTTCGCACCAGCGACAGCGTGTCGTCGGACAGTTTTTCCTTCTTCTTGGGAGGCATCTCCATGTCTGGCTCGAGGTGGGCCATGAAAAGCAGGAGGGGGCTTTTCGCGCTCATCCCCGGAACGATGGCAGGGCCGAACGATTCGCCACCTTTGAGGGCCATCTCCCGCGAATCGAGCCGGAGACCGCCTTTCTGTTTTTCCGCTCCGTGACATGACACGCAGTGTTGAGCCAGAACGGGATGGATATCACCGAAGTATTGGACGGGGCGCTGAAGGGGAGGTGGCAGATCCAATGAGTCAGCCGAGGTGCGTTTCGATGCGGCAAGAGTTGACGCGAGAGACACGAACGCGAGGAGGAGGGGAGCGATTCTCATGGTCTGTGGTCGATTGCTGTTGGGTTGGGCACCAACTGAGGAGGCGGGGAAGCGTGCGCGGCAGGAGGGGGGGAGGAGGGTTGCGGGGTGCGATCAGGGTGCGTGGTGAGGATATGCTGAGGGCGTGTTGGGCCGGACCCGGATTGCGGCACGGACGTCGTCGACGAAGTTCCCTTGGAAGCTCAAGGGCGAAGGTAGCGATGCCATGTTGGAGTTCGGCGAAGGCATCCGGCAGAAGGAGATCTTGAGCATCACGAATTGGGTTCGAGGAGGCAGGAGAATCTGAGTGGAAGCGATCTGCCACGTGGTTGGATCGTTATCGACGCCCGACAGGACGCCGGTGCTGAAGGCGAGGGCTTCCTCTTTCACCTTCAGTTCCGTTGCCGTGTTGAGGTTTGTGGTGGCATCGAGCGCGTAGATGGTCACGCGCCCGTCGTAGCGCTCAGATTCGGGAAAGGGCGAGGCGTTGAACTGTGCAGAGAGTGTTAGCATCACCTCGTGCCCGTTCGCTTCTCGGACATACGGGCGAACATCGATGAGGCGCATCAGGTCGCCTTGGCGGCTTGGGAGTTGTTCATTCCTCCCTTCATAATCTGACCGCAACAGTTGGAGCATCCGGCTTCCATGCAGCGGCTTAACGCCTTGGATCTCGGGTGCGATTCTCGAGTGATCCCCGCTCCAGTGATCCACGTCGGAGGGAACTCCTGTGATGAGGGGAGCCGGGCCGGATTCGAAGCTTTCCTGCAAGAGGGTGACTGGCCGCTTTTCGAACCATGGGGAGACGAATCCGAATACCACGGAGGTGCAGAGCATCCCGAGAACGATTCCGGCGGTTGCGGCGAACAGAGGGCGTGGTGACAGCCATGCAGTTTGGGTTCTGGCAGAGGTGCTTGAGCGCATCGCCTCAGCGATCCGATGCCCGAAATCGGGTTCGAGTGGAGCGGGGGATGCATGGGACGTGAGCTGCAATGCGTCGTGAAGGTCCAGCCAACGTGGGGGGGGGCTTTGCGCGGCTTTGAGCATGCCGAGCATGCGGATCTCCGCCATGCATTCAGCGTGGAACGTCGCATCGGTTTTCAGGCGCTCGATGAGCCGGTTACGCTCTGGTCCCGGGAGATCGGAACCACCGGTCCATGCTTGGAGGAAAAGGGAGAGATCATCATTCATGGGTGGACGTCCTTTCTCATACATTCCCGCAGGAGTTGGTTAGCGCGGTAGTGGAGTTGGTAGATGGCGGGAACTGTGGTCTCGAGTTCTTGAGCGAGCGCTGCGGGCCGCGCGCCCTCAAGGCCTGCATGGACGACGCGCCGAAGTTTCTCGGGCAACTCCGAGATGCAGTGCAGGAGTCGTTGGATGCGGTCTGAGCCGTCGTGTTTGAAGTGCATTTCCATGTCCGATCCGGCGAGCTCTGCGACCTCGGCTTGAAAGCGTTCGGTGGCGTTCGCGCGCCGTTGTTGGGTGCGGAAGTGGGTCAGCAGGCGGTTGCGTGCGATGCCGCGCAGCCACGCCCCGAAATCTTGGTCAGTTCGGAAGTTGGCCAGATCATTCCATGCGGCGATGAACACGGCCTGAGCGAGGTCATCCACTTCCGAGAGGCTGTAGAGATGTGCCGCGAGATAACTGCGGAGCATGAGTTCGTGGCGTCGGACGACATGCAAGTAAAGGTCGGTTTCACCCCGACGTATCCGCTCGAGCAGGTGGGTCAGATCTGTTTCGTCGGGGAGCATGGATTGATCGGTGTTTTGTTGTCTGTGTGCCGGTGAGTGAAGGCATCTCACAAAAAAATCCGATCTTTTTGCTTAGTGAGCGATTGGCTGGGAAAGGTTTGCGTGGTGCGGTTCGGGCCGAGCGATGGAAAATACTGATTGCAAGATGGTAACCTGTAGAAGGGTAGGGCTTCAGGATGGGTCAGGGAGATGGTCTGCTGGGATCTGCATTCGGATGGGCTGATGCGCGGAGTTGTGGTGGGGCGGGGGAGGGTGTCCACTCATGACGTTCTCTCACCCCCTATGCGTACCGTGATTCTTGCGCCTGTTCTCGCTCTGTTCCTCCATTCATTTCCCGTTGATGCCCAGTATCCTGCGTGGAAGCGGGACGGGTCGCTTTTCCTGAACACGACTTCGAGCGGGGCGGAGTTGCCGGCGTCTGCCCGATTGGAAGAGTTTCCCGTGTTGATCCGACTGCACCGGGATTTCTTCGATTTTTCGACGGCGAAGGCGGGAGGAGATGATGTCCGCTTCTCGATGGAGGGCAGACCGCTCGCCTATCAGATCGAACAGTGGGATGCGGCGAAGGGGGTGGCGAGCATTTGGGTGCGTGTGCCTGTGGTTCATGGCAACACGGTGCAGGAGATCAAGATGCATTGGGGAAATCCGGAGGCTTCGAAGGAGTCGAGCGGTCAGGCGGTGTTCAACGAGGCGAACGGTTTTGTGGCGGTGCTGCACATGGGCGAGGGTGTCAAAGAGGAGGTCGGTCTGTTCGAGACGCGGGATGTGAGCACGACGGTGGCCGAGGGGGTGATCGGGAGTGCACGGCGTCTTTCGGGAAAGCAGGGCATCTTTTGCGGCGAGAAGAACGAGCATCTTCCGGAGGGGGCCAACCCGAGCACAACGGAGGTCTGGATGCGGCCGGAACGGCCCAACGGCAACCTGGTGGGTTGGGGGAACGAGCAGGGGCAGGGGAAGTTGGTGATGCAGTTCCAAAGTCCTCCGCACGTACGGATTGACGGTTATTTTTCGAGGGGCACCGTTTCTGGGGAGAGTCGTGTTCCGTTGGGTCAGTGGACCCATGTGGTTCATACGTATGGGGAAGGGGAGTCGAAGGTGTATGTGAATGGGGTACTGGATGCGGTGAACCGGAAGGAAGGTCCTCCGCTGGCGATCAAGCGGCCGGCGCGGCTTTACGTGGGTGGTTGGTACAACAACTACGACTACGTGGGAGAGGTGGATGAGGTGCGCGTGTCGCGGGTTTCGCGGTCTGCGGATTGGGTGAGGCTCCAGTACGAGAACCAGAAGCCGCTCCAGACTTTGGTGGGACCGTTAGTGCAGTCTGGGGGAGCGCTTGCGGTGACACCTGCGCGCGCCACGGTGGATGAGGGTGGGGGTTCAGTTTTCAGGTTGCAGGGGGGAGGAGCGCAGAAGGTGTATTGGATTTTGAAGGACGGATCGGGCGAGCGGGTGCTTGCAGTGGACCGTTTCTCTTACGCCTATGAGGCGGGCCGGATCACTGGCGACCAATCGGTGGATTTGCAGTGTCGGGTGGTCACGGCGAACGGGGTGAAGACGATTGAGGTACCCATCAAGGTGAAAGAGACGATGCCGGATCCCGAGTTCACGTTGCGGGCGCCGGAGCGGTGGGACGGGAGGTCGCCGATTGAGGTGGGAGCGCAGATCACGATGGGTGGTGTTGGTGCAGTGACCGATTGGGATGCGGGCCCATTTGCGGTCATCAAGGAGGTTTCTGGCGGGAAGCTGCTTTTGAAGCGCGCGCAAGCGAGCGGATCGTTGACGGTGACGGCGACGATGAGCAACGGGGGGGCGCGGGTTTCGCGGTCTGTCACCATTGAGGTGAAAGAGCCTGTGACGGATGCATGGGTCGAGCGGTCGCCTTTGGCGGACGAGAAACCGGAGGTCGGACAGTTCTATGCGCGTGATGCATCTGGGAAGGGCACGTTGCACTACAATGGCGTTCTGCAAACACCTGCGAAGGCGGTGTTTTTGAAGTTATACGCGGATGGACGTCCGGTGCGGACCGTCACGGGGAAGGTGGGGGCATCGGGTGGATACGCGCTTTCGGTGCAACTGGATCCGGGATTGATCAAATACAAGGTGGAGTTCGGGATTGAGGGGGGTGAGGTGTTGGAGTCGGTGGACGACCTGGTGTGTGGTGATGCATACCTGATTGATGGACAGTCCAATGCGCTGGCGACGGATACGCGCGAGCAATCGCCGCCGGAGACGCACGAGTGGATCCGGAGCTATGCGCGTCCCTCGCAGAAGGCGGAGGAGAACGTTGGAAATCTTTGGGTGCGTCCGGTTTGGAAAGCGCAGAAGGGGGAGCGTGCGGAGTTGGGATGGTGGGGGATGGAGTTGGCGAAGCGGTTGGTGGAGAGCCAACGGGTGCCGATTTTCATGGTCAATGCAGCGGTTGGAGGGACGCGAATCGACCAGCATCAACGGAACATGGAGGAACCGACGGATCTCACCAGTATCTACGGACGCATGCTGTGGCGGGTGCAGCGCGCAAGATTGACGCACGGGATCCGTGCAATCCTTTGGCATCAAGGGGAGAACGATCAGGGGGCCGCTGGGCCGACGGGTGGTTTCGGGTGGGAGAGTTACCATCGGTTGTTCGTGGAGATGGCGGCGGGGTGGAAGACCGATTTCCCGAATGTTCAGAACTATTACGTGTTCCAGATCTGGCCGAACGCATGCGCTATGGGTGGTAAGAGCGGGTCAGGGGACATGTTGCGCGAGAGGCAGCGGACGTTGCCGATGTTGTTCTCGCGGATGAGCATCCTTTCGACGTTGGGGGTCCGTCCGCCTGGAGGGTGTCATTTTCCTCTCACGGGTTGGGCGGAGTTTGCGGGGATGGTGCAGCCATTGATCGAGCGGGATCATTATGGGAAGCGAGCGACTGGACCGTTGACGGCAGCGAACCTTCAATCAGCGACGTTGAATGCGGCTCGGGACACGGTGATGTTGAGGTTCGATCAGCCTGTGGTGTGGGACGAGCGGGTTTCTGGACAGTTCTATTTGGACGGAGAACGGGCTGCGGTGGTGTCGGGTACGGCACGCGGGAATGAGCTTTTGCTCAAGCTAGGCGGGCCGAGTCAGGCGTCACGGATCACGTACTTGAAAGAGATCGATTGGAATCAGGACAAGCTGTTGGTTGGAGCGAATGGTCTTGCGGCCTTGACGTTTGCCAACGTGGCGTTGGCTGTGGAATCGGGCAAGTGAAGGGCCTTTGTTGGTCGGGGAGTGCTGTTTAAGTGTTATCCGATCAACAGCTTGGGGTTTGGGCCTGTCTGCTTGCGGACTGGGGAAAGGGCGCAGGGTCCTCCGATGGATTGCGTTCTTTGGAGGGGTTTGTGACGCGTTTCTCCGAGCAAAGAGGGGCGTTTGGGGCTCAATCCAGCCAGCGGATGCAGGACGGCGAGGGGATGGCGACGGGTTCGTTCTGGGCTTTCAGCGCACCGGTTGCGGCATCAATGGAGAAGACCGCGACATTGTTGCTGGGCATGTTCGCGCAGAGGAGCCAGCGGCCGTCTGGGGTGATGAGCAGGTTTTGAGGGCCTTTCCCGAGGCTGGGTTCGATGTTGAGCAGGGTCAGTGTTCCGTCTGGAGCGATCTTGTAGGAGGCGATGCTGTCGTGGCCGCGGTTGGTGCCGTACAGGTGTTTTCCGTCGGGTGTGATCTTGAGGTCTGCGGTGTAGCTTTTGCCCTCGAAGTTTGGGGGCAGGGTTGGGAGGGTCTGTTTTTCGGTGAGCGTGCCTTTTTCGGCGTTGTAGTCGAAGACGGTGAGGGTGTTGGCGAGTTCGTTGATGGCGTAGAGCAGTCGACCGTTGGGATGGAACGTGATGTGGCGTGGGCCGGATGCGGGGGCCAGTTTTGCGAAGGGTTGGGTCTCATTCGGGGTGAGCGCGCTTTTGGCGGCGTCGAACCGGTAGATCATGATCTTGTCGATGCCGAGGTCTGCAGCGAGGGCGAACCGGTTATCGGGGCTGACGATGATGCTGTGGGCGTTGGGGCTTTTCTGGCGTTTTGGGTCACCGCCTGTTCCCGAGTGTTGGATGAACGAGGCGGCTTCCTCGAGCGAACCGTCGGCCTTGATGGGAAGGGCGGCGATGTCGCCGGACGAGTAGTTGGCAACGAGGACGGTGTGGTTGGAGGGATCCGTTGCGAGGTAGCAGGAGGCGGTTCCGCGGGTGGAGGCCTTGTTCAATCTTCGCAGTTCGCCGTTACGTCCTTCGATGGCGTAGGCAGCGACGAATCCGTGATCGGGGCCGCCGAACTTTGCGGTATCGATGGCGTACAAGTGTTTGCCGGTGGGCGCGATGGCGAGGAAGAAGGGGTTCTGTATGTCAGTGGTGCGATGGAGTGGCGAGAGAGTGCCCTGTTCCGTGTTGAAGCGGAACGAATGGATGCCGGCTTTCTCGCCGGTGGCGAAGGCGGAGATGAAGACCATGGGATCAGCGGCAGAGGCGGACATTGCGAGCAGGAGGAGGGGAAGAGAGGGGAAGTGGCGCATGGTTTTTCAAGGGTTGGAGAATGATGAGGCAAGTTCGAAGCCAAACCGTGTCGGGCGATGGTGTGGGCGGACAAATACGCGCGTTGTCATCCGAGGATTGGTCAGAGGTGCTTTCTCGCGGGCTCTGATTCGAGGGACGGTTTTGAGGGAAAGGGATGACGCTGGAAGATCTGCTGACTGGGTTGGGGTTTGGATTCTGTAGACTGCCGAGCTTCAGGAGGTTCGGGAGATGATCTCGAGAGGGTCGACGGCTCGGTGTTCGCGGGCGGAGAGGTATGCGGCGTCGACGAGGGCGAGGGTCAGGAGATTGTCCTCGCCGGTGGATGCGGCGGGTTCGGTGCCTTCGATGTCGCGGAGCAGTTCGCACATGGGTCCGTGGAAAGCATCTGGGAACCATGCCTCGTTCCAGCGCGGGCGTTCCCAACCGCCGCTGGTCGTGGTGTAGTCGATGGTGCTGGGTTGGCGTGCGGGCCAAGCGGGCCAACCGATGGAGCCGAGCGCCATTCCGTGGGTGCCCTCGACGCGGAAGCGCACGGACAGGTCTGGTTCTGCGCCTTCGCGGGCGGGACCGGCCCATACGTCCTCGAGCGTTGAGCAACGGAGTCCGGAATCGTATTCGAGGATGCTCAGGCAGATGCCGTCTTCGTGTGTGAAACGGGTGGCGGTTCGAGGGTCTGGGCGGACGGAGGAGTAGATCCGTCGGGGTGATCCGAACCAGTGGCGGAACGTGTCGAGGTGATGGATCGACATGATGCGGAGGGTGACCCAGCCGAGGCGTTGTTGCCATGGCATCCAGTGGGGGATGGCGCGCATCTCGATGGTTGCGAGGACGGGGTCGCCGAGGGAACCGCTTCGGAGGAGGTTGGTGCAGGACCGGATGGCGTGGTCGTGGCGCATGTTCTGGTTGACCACGAGGCGAATGCCAGAAGCTTCACAGAGGCGCACGAGGCGGAGGCCTTCTGCGTGATTTTGAGCGAGGGGCTTTTGGGCAAGGATTCCGCGGATCTTGCGTGGTGCTCGCGCGATGCGTTCGATGATTCCGGGCTGGATATCGGGAGGCACCGCGATGTCGACGACTTCCACATGAGGGTTTGCGACCAGGTCTTCCACGGTTTGGTGGACGGTGGGGATCCGGTGCTGGTGGGCGACAGATTGTGCGGAGGCGAGGTTTCGACTGGTGATGGCAACGGGGTTAAGTCCGGCGGCGAGGTAGGCGGGGAGGTGGCATTCGGAGAGGATGAATCCTGCGCCTACGCAACCGATGCCGACGCGGAGGTTTTTTGGGAGGGGAGGGAGGTGGGCTGATGGGGACCGGTTCATCCGATGCGAGGGGAGGGGTCACGGATTCTTGAGTGTCTTGGCGGATCGGTCGCGGTTGCCATCGAGCCATGCGACGTTGTCAGAGGCGTCGGAGAACCGGCGGATCCCGACTTCCTTGATGCGTGTGTCCGGCACGATATCGAGGGGGGTGTAGCGTGGGTGGTGGGAGTCTTTGTAGGGATCGTTCCGTGCGGCGTTGTAGCAGCAGATCA
>CAZAZT010000093.1:0-5686 GCA_964489645.1 uncultured Chthoniobacteraceae bacterium
TCGAGGCGTGCCGCCAAAGTAACGCCCTTTGAGGATATTGAAGAGCCTCGTCATTTCCTCATCACCCAGCGGCCGGTCGTACATGCAAAAGCGAGCGATCTCCCCGTCGAAAGATTCATGTCCCGGGTGGTTCACCGCATCCCGCTCCTGCCCGATCGCCATCCGTGAGGGATTCGCTTGCGGATTCACCGGAAAAGGTGCCCTCGCAACCGGCGTCATCGTTCCCACGAACAGTTCCGCCGAAACCATGCCCGTTCCCGCTCCAAGTCGACCGGCAATCAGGTGGAACTTGCCTCGCTCGAGGATCGGACCATCCAGTCGGGGGTTGTTCACGTCAAACCGACCAAAGGTCAATCCGTTGCGCGGCCCCCACCATAATCGGTTGTCGTCCCCAACGTTGCCCCAGATCCCTTCATACTTTCCGCCGTTCCGGAGGTTTCCGAAAAAGGAGTTCACATCTTTCAGACCCACCCTTTGGTCATGGACCGCGAGAACTGCCACCCACGTGCATCCCTTGCCACACGACAGCCCGTCAAACGCATCCTCCTCCAAACACACCAGTTCCTGCTGCGCAAACACCACACTGGCCGCCCCGCCAAGCTCCGGAACAGACGCGCGCAACCGCGGTCGCCCTGAACCCATCTCCTTCCGCCCCTCATCGCGTTTGACAAACTCTCTTGCGGCAAAATCCGGCACCTGGTTCTGCCACTTGGAAACCCGATCTCCATCCTCCACCACCACACCTCGCGTCGCATCCAGATCAAGGATCAGCCCATCCATCTCACTGGCAATCAAACCGCTCGACACCGCCAGAGCCGCGACAATCACTCGGACCCATCGCCTCATACGGTCCCTCCGTCGATTGCATTACGCACTTCCGAGAAAGCTCGTTCATCCATCTCGATCACGTTCGCGGTTCCAGGAAATCGTCCGGATTGAACATCCGCGATGTACTCTCCAAACGCTGCCTCCCGCTCAACCTGTAATCGCCGATATTCCGCCGCAAAGTTCCGATACGCGCGGGCATGCCGAGGGATGCGCTCGTCATACTCCCCAAGAATGTCGTCGGAGAAGAGGAACTGCGTATCACATCCGGCTCCCGACCCGAGCGACATCAACAGCATCCGTGTTCGTGATGAAAGGAACTCCGCGAGCTGGCGCGGCACAATCTCCAGCTCTGCAGCGTACGCTCCTGCGGATTCCAGCTCCTTCATCTTCGCATAGATCCGGACTGCCTCCTCTTTGGTCCGCCCAATCGCTCGATAGTTGGTCCACGTGACATGCCGAGGCACCATCCCAAGATGCCCGACAACGGGTATGCCCTCCTTGGCCATCGCCTCGATGATCCGAGGGCTCGATGAACAATACACCGAGCTTGCCCCTGCCTCGAGCGCGCGGAACGCCACTCGGATGGCTTCCTCACCGGTCGCCATCCCATGCGGGGTCGCACCCGAGATGAAACTGTCAGGAGCTGCTGCAACGATGCGAGGGAGCCGCATCTGGGCCTCCGGTGAATCGTAACTGCAGCTCATCAGATCCACACCCGCCCGAGCCGCAGCAGCCGCCTCCTCAGGGGACTTCACGTGGATGTGGGTCAAACAACGTTTTCCCTTCAACTGTTGAAGGTCGTACACCGTGTATTTTTTGCGTGGGCGAAGCATCTCATCACCCTCGCCCGTGGCGATCCTCACATCAATCCGCGAGCAGGCATCCCTCCGTCACCCTCTCGAAGGAGCCCCTGTCCAAATCGCTCGGAAGCGATCAGCACTCGTGGCCTGTCACAACAACACCTCTTTTTGGACTCCCGTGCTGTCCCCATGTCTCTCCGGCGCCACCCCCAGCCCGTGAAGCAGTGAGAGCCACACGTTGCACAGCGGGGTCCCCTTCGACACCACAATGTTCTCCCCTAACTTCACCCCAGCACCTCTCCCTGTCAGCAAGGTGGGGCAATTGTCCAAGTTGTGCTCCGTGCGGATGTTGCTGCCGTACGCAACCGCAACGTGATCGAAAAGCGAGGTTCCATCAGCCTCCTTTGTTGCCTTCAGTTTATCGATGAAACCAGCCAGCAATTCGCTCTGCGTCAGATCCCTTTTTTGTGACGCCTCCAGCTTCTCACCCATCGTCGAGTGGTAGTGACTCATGTCATGCGGCGCCACCTTGATCCCGATGCTCGTCAACAAAGTGCTGACAGGCTGGCGGTACGTCATCACACGCGTGCTGTCGGTCCGCATCGCCGCGATCATGATGTCGTACATCACCCGGATCTCCTCCTTCCCAGAAAGCCCCTGCTGCGGTTCAGGAACCGGCGCATCAGGCCTCGGCACACCGATCCACTGCTCGTCCTTCGCCAAGCGCGTCTCGATATCGCGGATGGATTGAAAGTACTCCTCCAGCTTCGATCCGTCCTCCTTGCCAAGACCGCCCCTTAACGCCTTCGCATTTTCACGCACCGTATCCAGCACGCTCCGCTTCTGCGCCAACATGGCCTTCTGCATCTCGATGGGCGTCGTGTCCTTCGAGAAAAGCCGATGATACGCCTCGAGCGGCCCTTTCTCACCACCGATCGGCTTGCCACTGACGTCCCAAGCCATCGACAACCCGGGCCCGTGACCAGACGCCTCTCCATTCTCCGCACCGTTCAACTGGAGCGAGGCGAACCGTGTCGCGAGTCCCAGCTTGGCCGCAGCCACCTGATCGGCGGAGATGCTGTTGTGGAAGTTCTGTCCTGGTTCAGCAAACCGGTTCGCGCCAGTCAGCCACATCGTGCTGCCCCAGTGTCCCTCATTCGAATACTTGTTCCATAAACCCTGCACGACGGAGAAATCCGCCTTGTGCCGAGCCAGCGGCACAAGCCCGTCAGGAAGTTTGTAATCTTTCCCCGGTTGGTTGATGTCAGGGAACCAGCTCTCGGTGGTGATCCCCCATCCAAAACCCAAGAACACCAATCGCTTCGGCGGTGCCACTTGGGCTGCGCGGACAAAGCGGCGGAACCCGAACGACTCGAGGAACGGCAGCGCGATGAGCGCCGTGGAGGATTGGAGAAAGTGTCTGCGGGTTGGGAGATGGCTCATAACGTTCATTTGCTTCGGAATGCTTCACTTTTCACAAGGGTTCGCACGAACTCTCGGATGGACAGGTCTTTGCGCTCAGCGTCGGTCACCATGGCCGAGATCAGCGGCTCATCACGGAACCCTGGGGGACGACCCAGAGCGTACTCGAGGACCGCTCCACTGAATCCCCGAGCGAACTGTCCACGCCGCTCGAAGATGTGTTCACGCATCTCCTCAAAACTGTGGAACTCCGGCCCCCGATGGAATGCGGCTACCGGATCAATCGTCCATCGCTTCACCTTGTTCGGATCGGCCTTACCCGCTGAGTCCTTCACCTGATACGCATCTTCCGTCCGCCACAACCCAACGGCATCAAAGTTCTCGAGACCCAATCCGATGGGATCGATCTTGCGATGACAGTTCGCGCACTGCGGATCCTCCTGATGCGCACGCAGACGCTCTCGCGTGTCCAGCGCCTTATCCGATAGCCGAGTCAGCGCCGGCACGTTTGCTGGCGCCGGTGGCGGAGGCTCGTTCAACAGTTTGCGCAACACCCACGCGCCGCGCTCAACGGGACTGGTCCTTTCACCGTTGCCGCCCATGAACAGGATGGCTGACATCCCCATCAGTCCACCTCTCGGGGACCCCGCTGGGAGCGCAACCCGTTCAAAACCTGCGCTTTTTGGGTGAGGCAAACCGTAGAACTCTGCCAACACCGAGTTGATCATCACGTGGTCGTCCTTGATCAAACGCTTGAGGCTCCCATTGGTGCGCAAGAGGTGCTGCGCGGTTTCAAAGACCTCTTCACGCGCCGCAACCTTGGTCGCCGTATCAAACCTCGGATACTGCGCGCGGTTGACCTCGAAAAAGTCGAGCCGATCCAGGTTCAACCACTGGTGGACGAATGGTCGGATGAACCCGTCCGACCGAGGATCATCCAAAAGCCTCTCGGTCTGAGCCAACAACACATCCTGCTGGAGCAACGAACCGTCTCCTGCAATCCGCCTCAACTCTGCATCCGGAGGAGCGCCCCACAGGAAAAAGGACAGCCTTGTCGCTAGCTCATCTCCGGAGAGGGGCCGAGCAACAGTGCCCGCATTCGGCTCGGCAAGATACAAGAACATCGGAGATGCCAGAACCGTCGCAAGCGTCTCCTTCAACGCCGCAGCATGCTTATCCCCCAGAGCCCTTCGCGCTTCGTAAATACGCACAAGTGAATCCACGTAGTCCGAGGGCGGTGTCCGTCCACGGAAAGCCTCCTGTGCGAATCGCTGTACCGCACCACGCACCACATCCTTGCTGGGTTCAGGCGACTTATCGTCCACCGCAATCTGCAAGGCCCTGATCCCTGCTGCACCTGCATTGCCTTTGTCCGCTTTCCGCTCGATCTCGAGCCAGTCGACCCACAGGTACAGTTCAGGACCTATCCCGTTCCGCTTCACGGCCTCGGCTCGCTTGCGTCCTCCCTCTTCGTTGGTGTCCCAGCTCCCCTTTTCGCGCAGGAAAATCGATCTGTTGCCCCGCTCTTGGTTGCCCCGGGTCATCGTCATGGAGAACTCCACGATCTCCGGCTCATCCACGGTGCCAGCGATTCTGCGGGTTGCGAGAACCTTCCCCGTGCGGGCATGGATCCCGAAGTCGAGGAATCGTCGATCCGAAGGCGCATCCGGCTTGGTGCCCGTGCGAACCCGAACGGTGTACTCGCCCACCGGCCAATCGAAAGGGACCAGCACCTCGATGTAGTTCACATTCAGCTCCGAAGGATGCCGCGTCTGCGTGCCCAAATACGCCCCGTCCTCGATGCGCGGCTGTTCAAGGTAGTACTGGTGGTATTTCAACCAACCCGCACCCAACGAATCGTTCGCGAGATCCGCATCATTCTCCCCGCGCTTATCAAAACCGAACGTCCTCGGATTTGGAGCGCCCGGGATCTTTTCCCAGAGCCTGCGCAACAAGGACTCGTTCTTCACGGTTTTCCTTAACGCAGCAACAACGTCCGCGTTAGCTGGGTCGTCCACCGCTTTTTGCACCGCTTCCACCCACTGCTTTGCACGCTCTCGCGCGTCAATCTGATGCTCAACGAACTTTTTCACAACGGGAGTCGTCTTCTCACCCTCGTAGCGGAGCTTTTTCTCGACACCCTCCGCTGCCATCCATTCAAACGCCTCAGCAATCGCTTCACGGCCCAGCGATTGATATTGCTCGAACTGATTGGCGGACATGAAAAGTCCGGTCGCCGCCGTATCGAAGGATCCTGTGCCGGTGTCGGACGGCAACTCTGAGACGTTGATCTCCACTCCCAAAAGTTCGCGCAGGGCGTTCCGATACTCTCGTCGGTTCAGCCTGCGCATCAGCATTTTGCCGTTCCGATCACTCAGACTTCGCCGCGCGGCTACCATCGTGTTCGAAAGATCATCCAATAGCTCCGTCTTCACCTCCGCTGGCAGCTGCTTCTTGTCCTCTGGAGGCATCTCCCCAGCGTTCAGTTGGTTCAAGATCTTCTGCCACCGCTCGGCTGCTTCAAGCGAGCCCACCGAGAACGAAAGATCATCCATCCGGAAATGCCCCTTCTGGGTCTCGGCATCGTGACACTTGTGACAATGCTCTTTCAGCGCAGCAGCATGCTTTCCCGGCAC
>CAZAZT010000093.1:5786-15851 GCA_964489645.1 uncultured Chthoniobacteraceae bacterium
GGAGCAAATGTCGCGATCCACTCCCAAGTGGTCCTATACTCGCGAATCATGCCTTTCGAACTGGTATCTGAAATGCAGCCGCAAGGCGATCAGGCTCAGGCGATCGCGAAGCTGACGCGCTCACTCCAAGCGGGCAACCGACACCAGACGCTTTTGGGTGTGACCGGTTCAGGCAAGACCTTCACGGCGGCAAATATCATCCGCAATCTAGATCGACCCACGCTCATCATCTCGCACAACAAGACGCTCGCCGCTCAGCTCTACTCCGAGTTCAAGCAGTTCTTCCCGAACAATGCGGTGGAATATTTCGTTTCGTACTTCGACTTCTACCAACCGGAAGCCTACATCCCGCGGACCGACACCTTCATCGAGAAGGACTCGTCCGTGAACGAGGAGATCGAGCGATTGCGCCTTGCCACCACTTCCTCCCTCCTGACCCGCAAAGATGTGATCGTTATCGCCTCTGTTTCGTGCATTTACGGCATGGTTTCCCCAGAGGATTTCCTCGAGATGCTGTTGACCGTGAAGGTCGGGATGGTGATCACCCGCGAGCATCTGCTCATGCGTCTCGTGGACATGCTCTATGAGCGGAATGACATCGAGTTTGGGCGCGGCAAATTTCGCGTGAGAGGCGATGTGATCGAGGTGCAGCCGGGAAGTGAGGAGAACTTTGCCATCCGCATCGAGATGTTCGGTGACGAGATCGAGCGGATCACCCGCTTCGATCCGCTGACCGGCCAGATCCTTGGTCGCGATCTGGTGATCTCCGTGTTTCCAGCGAAGCAGTTCGTGACACCTCTCGACAAGATGCGCGTCGCGATGACCCACATCCGAGCGGAGCTGGAAGAGCGCGTGAAGGTTTTCGAGACCAACGGCAAGTTGCTGGAAGCGCAACGGATCCGCATGCGAACCGAGTACGACCTCGACAGCATGCAGGAGATGGGATTTTGCAGCGGAATCGAGAACTACTCGCGCCACCTCAGCGGACGCCCTCCAGGAAGTCGTCCGTACACGCTGCTCGATTTCTTCCCGCGCGATTT
The DNA here is from genome assembly GCA_964489645.1 of uncultured Chthoniobacteraceae bacterium. GTDB lineage: Bacteria > Verrucomicrobiota > Verrucomicrobiia > Chthoniobacterales > Chthoniobacteraceae > JBEEPE01. Next base: position 6,827 of record CAZAZT010000093.1, read on the forward strand.
CCTGCTGGTGGTGGACGAAAGTCATGCGACCGTCCCCCAGATTGGAGCCATGTACGAAGGGGATCGGGTTCGCAAAACGACATTGGTTGAGCATGGGTTCCGGCTCCCGAGTGCGCTGGACAATCGTCCGCTGAACTTCAGTGAGTTCATGGAAAGGTGCGGTCCGGCTCTGTACATCACGGCTACCCCAGCGGATTTTGAAATTCGGAACAGTGTGGTTGGAAACGTGTCGTACATCCCGAATCCGCCCAAGAACTCGAAGGAACCGATCGAACGACCACAGCCACGCGTTTCCCGGGCCGACGAAGCCCCGGAGTTGTTCGATGTGACGAGCGAAGGCGCCCCTCTCATTGCGGAGCAGATCATCCGTCCCACGGGACTTCTGGATCCTGTGGTAACGGTTCGCCCCCTCGCAGCGCAGATCGATGAGACCATCGAGCTCTGTCGGATTCGGGTCGAACGTGAGGAACGGGTGCTGGTCACGACGTTGACCAAGCGGACCGCCGAAGAGTTGACCGAGTACCTGAAGGATGTGGGCCTCAAGGTGCGGTACCTCCATAGCGATATTGACGCGATCGAGCGGGTGGAAATCCTCCGGGCCTTGAGAGCAGCGGAGTTTGATATTTTGGTCGGGATCAACTTGTTGCGCGAAGGTTTGGATCTTCCCGAGGTGTCGCTCGTGTGCATCTTGGATGCGGACAAGGAAGGGTATTTGAGGTCACAGACATCCTTGATCCAGACCGCGGGTCGCGCTGCGCGGCATGTGAACGGAGAGGTGTTCCTGTTCGCCGACACGCTGACGCAAAGCATCCAAGGTTTTCTCGCCGTCACGGCCTACCGTCGAGAACGCCAGATGGCCTACAACAAACGTCATGGAATCACGCCGAAGGGAGTGAAGCGTGCCGTGCAGGAGAGCTTGCATACGATCCAAAGCGGAAAGGAGGGCCCAGTCACCAATGGCCTGGATGACGGCTCGGTTTCGTTGGTCGATATGATCCGTCAACTGGAGACGGAGATGGCGGAAGCGTCTGCGGGATTGGAGTTTGAGCGCGCAGCAATCCTGCGGGACCAGATCAACGAACTCCGCGCCGCCTCAGGAATCGGCTCGTCGAGCAAACCCTCCCCTTCCTCGAACGGGAACGGTCGAGGTAGACGAGGCGCAGCACGAGGTGCCACTCGGCCACGGAAGTGAGCCGTGGAGCTTGAGAATCGACCCTCATTTGTGGCGCGGGTTTGTGGGCGTGATCGATCGCGATTCACGGGCGATGTTGAGCGCGCCCATCCTTGCGCCCTGCGGTGCGTCGTCCACCATCGGGTCCCATGAAGGACGCATTTTCGGACCCGTTCAACGATGCCCGCTCACAGGATGGCGTGATGCGCTGCCCCTTCCACGGCGAGGAGGTGACCATGTTGCTTCGGCATGAGGACGTAAGGAAGGCGGCCAAAGATTGGCAGACATTCAGTTCCGATGCGCCGTTTCGCGTGCCTATCCCATCTGAGGAAGCCGTCCGAAGCATGCGCCAACTGCCCATCGAGACGGATCCGCCTATCCACACGGAGTATCGCGAGTTGGTGGAGCCCTTTTTCCAGAGGGCTAAGGAACCGGAGATGATCGGGAGGGTGGAGTCCCTGATCGGCGGCATGCTCGACGCCGTCCTGCGTGAAGGAACCGCAGAGATCGTCCACGGTTTTGCGCTGCCGATCCAGTCGAGAGCGCTGACGTACCTGCTGAATGTTCCTGAAAGCGAGGCGGAAAGGTGGATCGGCTGGGGGATCCACGTTTTCCGGGTGAAGGACGGGCTGAAGAAGGGCGACGCGCTCGAGGAATATCTTCAGTCCCGATTCGATTTGGCTGAACAGGATCGCGGCGACGACTTTTTCAGCGCGCTTGCGCACGGCTCTTTCCAAGGCCGCAGATTGACCCGTGAAGAGGCGATGGGATTTGCCAACCTCGCGTTTGCCGGAGGCAGGGACACGGTGATCCACACCATCGCGTGCGCAGTTGGCTATCTCGCCACTCACCCCGAATCGCTCGCTTTCTTGAAGGCGGATCCCAAACGGATCACCCTCGCCAGCGAGGAGTTTTTCCGCGTGTTCATGCCACTGACCCAGATCGGCCGAGTCTGTCCCAGCGAGACAGAAGTGCACGGTGTGAAGATCCCCGCAGGAAATCGTGTGGGCTTGTGCTGGTCGTCGGCAAACTTCGATCCTGCGGCGTTCCCCGACCCCATGTCGGTGAAGTTGGATCGAAAGCCGAATCCGCACCTGTCCTTCGGCTTTGGCACCCACCTCTGCCTAGGTGCGGCTCACGCACGATTGATCCTTCGCACCCTCCTGCGGCTGCTCTGCGAAAAGGTGGACCATATTTCTCTAGTGAGCAGTGAGTTGCGCGCGGAGAACGAGGCGATGTTCCAACGTGTGCTGGGTTACGAAAGCCTTGTGGTGCGCATGTCCTGATCATCAAGTGTTGATGGGTGAGCGGCATGGAGATTGCGCCGCAATCGGCATGACTTTGTTCGTTGGTTTTCGAGTGGCCTGGGTGATGGGTTTCCTCCCCCTCGCCGCCTTAGCACAGTCCGTGGCGCCCAATCCGTTGCGGTACTCGGTGTCCGATGAACCCAGTCGGATGGTGTTCAAGTTCGGCGGCCCGCTTAAACAGTTTCCAAACCCAACCTCAAGCACGTCCGCTCAGGTCGACGTCGAGGTTTTTTGTGATGTGACCACCATCGCGGGCAAGCCTTCGGGACTGTTACCTTCGCTCACAACGTCGATTGCTGGCGGAAAGGTCGACAAGATCACCGTCGGGGAAGGCAAAGGGGTATGGGCTGTTGAATATAAGGATGTGTCGGTGGACGGCTCAAAGATAAACATCAGCCCCGACCAGGCCGCGTGCATCACCGCGGGACTCGCAGTGTCAGGCTCAGGGATTCCGTCTGACACCTCGGTGGCGAGCGTTGAGGCAACAAGTGGAGTTGTGACATTGACCAAAGCCATCACGCCGAACACCGCAAAAACGGCCACGGTTCGCTTCAGCGCGATCCCGGAAGTCGTCTTCGAAAAGGAGGAGTTCAGTCCCGGCAGCACCTCGACCTCCGCCAAGGCCTCTGTCGACCTCAAAGAGGACGGAACCATTGCGTCGGTGAAGATCTCGGATAACGGTTCAGGCTACAAGTCGGCCCCGACAGCGCGATTAGTGCAACGAATCAAGGTCAACTCAGCAACAAGCCCATTTCAGTTGGTCGGGTCTGACCGCATTACGGTGGCGCTGAAGAAAACGCTTGCATCGATCACGGGTCAGTTCGTGTTCCCGCTGAGGAACGAATCAGGTGCGCTCAGCAGTCTCTCGCTGCGTCTTGGGCTCACGGAACAGCTCCTTTTGGATGCGACTCACATCAACGTCTGGGCAAGGTTCAGAGGAGAATCCACCTCCGCAACGGTGTCTTTGCTCTCCTACGCCCCGCCGCGATTCAGTGTTTACAGTTACTACGCGAGCCAGAGCTACGATCCCCTGAGTGGGAAGGGTAAGCAACAGAACGTGTACGCCATGGTGACGGGCGCATCCACCTGGCGGATACCTCTTCGAGCGGACGGTAAATCGGACGGCAAGGCGACAGCACGGCCTGTTCTGTCCGCTCGGGTGATCAGCGGGACCTATGCGGCAGGGCTGGTTCTGCCCAAAACCGCTTCGTCCGAAAGTTGGATCACCACCTACATGAGCGGAAAACGCCCGAGCATCGTCATCGATGGAGGCAGGCCCGGGGCAACCCTTTACTACGGGACCAAAGCACTGATCAATCGGAGTAACCGCGCGAACATCCAAATCTACCCGGAGAACCAGTTCGACGCGGAGGTCTTGCAGTTAGTGCCCGACGAGACCGGTCTTTTCAATCGTCCGACCGACTCCTCGGCGTCAGGCACCTTCGTCTTGTTTGAGCAGCGGAAGTATTGCTCGTTGAAAGGGTTGGCCGTGACTGACGGCGTTTGCTTGGTGCCGACCTCTGCGACAGACAAGTTCGATTGCTCCGAAATCCCCCCGCCGGGCGCGCGGAGACGCCTCAAACCCGATGACCGGACCGCCCTCTACTGGTATTTAGGGGACACCTACGGTTCCCAAGCCGCAACCTCGATCAAAAGCGAATACCCAGAGTATTACAGCGCTCTTGCACTGAAGACGGAGTTGAAGAATGTCGTTCAACCCTTCGACGGTCCAATTGACCGCAGTTATTTTCAGCCAACCACGATGGCTATCCCCTACGGAATCATTTTCCCGTACAAAGCCCAACCGTGACGGATCATCGGCGCATCTTGCGAAGCCGCGACAAGCGTCGCGACGCCTCGCGAAGGGTGTCTTGTCCTTTCGCAAAGTGGAACCGGATGTATCGATGCTCCGGCTCACGGAAAAAGCTGGATCCAGGCACTCCAGCGACCCCGATCTCACGCACCATCCATTCTGCGGCCGCCGTATCCGTCTCAAAGCCCAACGGCGAGATGTCGACCATCACAAAATAGGCGCCCTGTGGCTGAGTCCACTGTAGGCCGCTGTCCGCGAGTCCCTCTAAGAACACATCCCGTTTGCGCGCATACTCCGCAGCGAGATCGGCGTAGTAGTCATCCCCGAACTCCAACCCCGTCACCGCTGCTTCCTGCAGCGGCGCAGCAGCACCCACGGTGAGGAAATCATGCACCTTCTTGGCTTGCGAGATCACCCCCTCAGCCGCTTGGACATACCCCAACCTCCACCCGGTCATCGAGTATGTCTTGGACAAGGAGTTGCACGTGATTGTCCGCTCAAAGAACCCCGGCAACGCGGCCATCGCGGTGTGCCGGTTGGGAGGATAGATGATGTGCTCGTACACCTCATCGGTGATCACAAATGCATCATGCTTTTCAGCCAATGCTCCGATGAACAGAAGCTCCTCGCGCGTGAACACCTTCCCACTTGGATTCGACGGATTACACACGATCACCGCCTTGGGGCGTTGCTCAAAAGCAGCGCGCAACTCAGCAGGATCAAACCGGAAATCCGGGGCCCGCAAAGGCACGTATATCGGCAATGCACCCGACAAGATCGTGTCCGCCACATAGTTCTCGTAGAACGGAGAGAAGACCACGACGCGGTCGCCCGGATTACAAGCCGTCATCAACGCGACCATCATCGCTTCGGTACTTCCGCAAGTGACCACGAAATGCTTTTCAGGATCGAGGTCCAACCCCGTGAATCTGCCAACCTTTCGAGCCAGTGCCCGACGAAACCGCGGCGCTCCCCAGGTGATGGAGTACTGATGGAACGGCCCGTCCGCAGCGCGCTTCAACGCCTCAACCAATGGCAGTGGTGGGTTGCCCTCCGGAAACCCCTGCGCAAGGTTGATCGCGTCATGCTCGAGCGCGAGCCGCGTCATCCCTCGGATCACGGATTCTGAAAACCCCGCCAATCGTGATGCTGTGTTTGGCATCCCCTCAAAATAGGAGCCACAACGCGCACCGAAAAGCTCCGCGTAAACCCTGCTCTTTCGAGGCGCCCATGCCGCAATCGGCCGTCGCCAACTGCATCCCTCCATCGAGCCCTCTCTTCCTGCGGGAGGTCTGCGTGTTTTCAGCTGGCAGATACCGTTTTGTGCTAGTTTCTCCCATGGACTTGCTCCCGACATACCACGTGGTCGAACACCTCGTCCTCGCAGCGTTGACCGCAAGAGTCCTGTCAGGACTTCTCTGTCAGCCACGGCTTCGGAGTTCCGTCCCGTCAACGGATCCGGGGCAAGGACGCTCCCCGCTCCTCTCGATCCTAATCCCAGCCCGCAACGAAGCCGCCAACATCGGGCGATGCGTTCAGTCCTTGTTGGCGCAGGATCATCCTTCCCTTGAGATCATTGTGCTGGACGACCAGTCCACCGATGACACAGCGGACATCGTCCGCCGCCTTCAAGAGAAGGACTGCCGCATCACGCTTCTGAGCGGCCAAGATCTCCCCTCCGGATGGGTCGGAAAGAACTGGGCGTGTCACCAGCTTTCCCTCGCGGCAAAAGGTGAGTGGCTCTTGTTCACCGATGCCGATACGTGGCACGAGCCTTCGCACGCGCGCCGTCTGTTGGCTGCAGCCACACACCATCGCGCAGACCTGATCTCCTCGTGGCCCGAACAGATCATGGAAAGCTGGGCGGAGAAGGCCGTGGTCTCACTGCTCCCCTTCGTCGGAACGGTTGGATATCCCCACGCGTTGATCCGCGCGCTTCATCGCCTGCCGCTCGCGCTGAAATCACGGATTCCTCGGAGTGTCGCGCGCCTTCTCGGAGCAGCAAACGGCCAGGTGCTCATGATGAGCAGGTCCGCTTACGATCGCATCGGCGGTCACGAACACGTTCACAACCATCTGGTCGAGGATATCGCCCTCGGACGCGCAGTGGCAGAGCGGATGGGCGAAGGGATGTGGTGGGTCAACGTGGACGGCCGCCCCTTTGTTCGGTGCCGGATGTACCGCGATTTCAAGGGTGTGTGGGAGGGGTTTTCGAAAAACATCCGAGCAGCGTTTGAAAATCACGCGCTCGCATTCCTTTTGTCAGGAGTCGCACAGATCGCATTCCTCCTCATCCCCTTCGGATTGGTGGCATGGAGCCTCTGCCTAGGTCGACTGGAGCCTATGGCTGTTCGCGAATGTCTTTGGATCCTCGCTCTCAGGACGGTTGTCGCGGCGTTCGCCGGAGGCTCTTGGCTCAGCGCGATAGCCCATCCGTTGTCGTGGAGTCTGGCCCTGTTGATCGGCATCAACAGCGGTTTGAGAAGTACCTTCGGTCAAGTGACTTGGAAAGGACGCCGTTACGTCCACGATCCGGAAGCCGGCACAAAAAAGACGCCGCGCTAAGACCTCGCGCGGCGTCCAGAAGAAGCGATTGAACAGTGTTCAACTGGCGATGGTATTCATCTCGACGGGCTCAACCTTGACCCCCTCGGCCTCTAACCAAGCGATTGCGGCTGCAATCACCTCAGGTTCGCCATCCAAAGCGAGCGAGATGATTCCCACTTCATCATTCACATTCGCATGCCGGATGTTGGTCACGACCTCAAACTTCCGACCCAACTCCCAAACGATCGGCTTCGTGATCAATCGAGGAGGGAACATCAACCACAAACGCTGCGTTTCCGTTGCCATGGTATGTATCGATAAAAGCGATTCTCCAGCAGCGGCTAGCCACCCGCGATGGCCGGCACGATGGAGATCTCGTCAGAGTCTTTCACCACCGTCGCGGTCTCCTCGAGGAACCGGACGTCCTCGTCGTTGACGAAAACGTTGATGAAGCGTCGGATGTTCCCTTCTGCGTCACAAAGGCGGTCCTTGATCCCAGGATAAGCAGTCTCCAAGGAGTTGAGGACTTCCGCGATGGTCGCTCCCGCGACAGAGACGACCTCGAGCTCGTTCGTGAGCTTCCGCAATGGTGTGGGTATACGTACGTTAGGCATATCGTTGTTGTGTTGAAATCGGAAGACGTTCCCCCATCAGGCTTGGGCAATCGAGTTGTCCGGGGTGTAAATTTTCTCCTCGAACTCCCGTAAGTTCGGGGCGATCAGACGCGCATCGCCGCACTTGCCCACGATGGCCTCCTGCGTCTTCAACCCGTGCCCCGTGATGCAAAGCACCGCGCTCTCATCGCGAGGGATCGCTCCTGATTCGATGAGCTTTTTTGCCACCGCCGTTGTCACACCACCCGCCGTCTCCGCGAAAATCCCAGCGTACTCGGCAAGCAGACGGATTCCTTCAACGACCTCGTCATCCGTCACATCCTCGGCCGTTCCGCCGGTCTTCTTCATCGAGTGGATCGCATAATAGCCGTCGGCCGGAGTGCCGATTGCCAAGGATTTCACGATTGTTTGAGGTTTCGGAACCGGCTTCACCAAATCTGTCCCTCGCTTGATCGCCGAAGAGATCGGCGAGCAACCCGTAGCTTGGGCGCCGTGCACCGAATAAGCCGACTCATCGACCAAGCCAACCTTCACCATCTCTTGGTAAGCTTTGTGAATCTTGGTCAGCAACGAACCGGATGCCATGGGAATCACCGTGTGCCGCGGGATGCGCCATCCAAGTTGCTCCACGATCTCGAACCCCATCGTCTTGGAGCCCTCTGCATAGTAGGGCCGCAGGTTCACATTGACGAATCCCCACCCGTATTTCCCAGCAATCTCCGAGCACAAACGGTTGACCTGATCGTACGCTCCATGGATTCCGATGACATTCGTGCCATACACCAACGAGCCCAAAACCTTGCCCTGCTCGAGATCTGCAGGGATCAACACATAACTCTTGAGCCCCGCTGCCGCAGCGTTCGCAGCCACCGAGTTCGCGAGGTTACCCGTGGACGCGCATGCAACCGTCTCGAATCCAAGCTCCCGAGCACGGCTCAACGCCACAGACACCACGCGATCCTTGAACGACAAAGTCGGGTAGTTGACCGTGTCGTTCTTGATCCACAGCTCTCGGATCCCAAGCTTTTCAGCAAGCCGATCCGCTCTGACCAAAGGGGTGAAACCGACCTGAGCTCCCACGGTAGGTGTGCCATCGATCGGGAGCAGTTCCCGATAGCGCCACATGTTCTGCGGACGCGAGGTGATGACGTCGCGGGTCAGTTGCCCTTTGATCGCATCGTAGTCGTATGCGGCTTCTAGGGGGCCAAAATCGAAGTCGCAAACGTGTATCGCCTGTTTTGGGTAGAGACGGCCACACTCACGACATTTCAGATTGCTGAAAAAGGGACGATTGGGATCCATAAGCTGATTCATTCCCTCCCATTACGAGACCCAGACCCTGCATCAGAGGGGAGAGAGAGACGCCGAGGCCTTGGGCCACGGTCACTCTTCATCTTCCCCTGCTTGCGCAGAGCTGGATTTGGCACCTGGTCCCCGCATCCCATAAGGATCCCGGGCGGTTGCCGTGGCTTCGCAGGGCCAGTCCCTCTGCCACTCGTGATGAAAGGTTCGTGAACAATGCACTGAGAGGGGCGACCGTCAACCTCTTTTTTGCGATTGGCACCTCGGCGCC
>CAZAZT010000094.1:0-3985 GCA_964489645.1 uncultured Chthoniobacteraceae bacterium
ACTCGACAAGAACTGTTCAAACGCCATCAAGTTCGAAGTCGATCTGAACAGGTTGTGCAGCACCTCATTCTTCATCGTGCCCATCAATGCAGAGAACATCTCGTACGCCTCGGACTTGAACTCCACCAGAGGGTCTTTCTGGCCGTATGCACGAAGATAAACCCCCTCGCGAAGCGCATCCATCGCATACAAGTGCTCCTGCCAAAGACGATCGATCGCATTCAGAAGGATGTAACGCTCCATGCTCTGCAATGACTCCGGCGTCTCATGTGCACACTTCAACTCGTACGCAGACCGGACCTTCTCCATCACAAACCCCGTCAACTCCTTGACGTCAACTCTCCCCTCAGACGGCAAATCCTTCCGCTCAATCCCAAGCGGGAACGTCGAGTTCAACCAGTGCAACAACCCATCCACATCCGGCTCCACGCCCGCCACATAAAACCCGCCGACACGCTCCGGAATCGTCTCCGAAATCACTTCCTCAATCAAAGCGCGCGTGTCATCGGTCGTGATCGCCTCGTTCCGCCATCCGTAAACCACCTCACGCTGACGGTTCATCACGTCATCAAACTCCAACGAACGCTTCCGGATCAGGTAATTCCGCTGCTCAACCCGCTTCTGCGCCGTCTCCACCGACTTGTTCAGCCACGGATGCTCCAACGCCTCGCCCTCCTGCAACCCCAAACGCTCCATCATCGTGGTCATCCGACCGGACGCCCCGAAGTTCCTCATCAGGTCATCCTCGAACGATACATAGAAACGCGACAACCCCGAATCACCCTGACGCGCACATCGTCCTCTTAACTGACGGTCAATCCGGCGCGCTTCATGTCGTTCGGTACCAATCACGAATAATCCACCCAAGTCGCTCACCCCCTCGCCCAACTTGATGTCAGTGCCACGCCCCGCCATGTTCGTCGAAATGGTCACCGATCCGCGCTGACCGGCCTTCGAGATGATTTCCGCCTCCTGCTGATGGTATTTTGCGTTCAAAACCGCATGCGGAATTTTCTCACGCTTCAACATCCGTGACAGCACCTCACTCTGCTCAACGCTCACGGTGCCAACCAACACCGGTTGACCCTTGGCATGCGCATCCTTGATCTCTGAGATCACCGCATTGAACTTCTCACGACGCGTCTTATAGACTAAATCATTCAAATCCTTGCGCACGCAAGGCCGATTGGTGGGAATCACCGCAACCTCCAACCGATACACATCACTGAACTCGTTCGCCTCCGTCTCCGCAGTTCCCGTCATCCCCGCCAACTTACCGTACAGTCGGAAATAGTTCTGGATCGTGATCGTTGCCAAGGTCTGGGTCTCTCGATCAATCACCACTCCCTCCTTCGCCTCAACCGCTCCGTGCAAACCATCACTCCACCGACGACCAGGCATCTTGCGCCCCGTGAACTCATCCACAATCACCACCTTTCCCTCCTCCACCACATAGTGTACATCCCGCTCAAACAGGCAGTACGCACGCAATAACTGCGAGATGTTATGGATCCGCTCCGACTGATGATCCATGTGAGCCTGCCGCTTCGACTTCGCCTCCACCTTTTCCGCCGGCGTCAACGAAGCATCTTGATCGATCTCCGCAAACTGCGTGATCAAATCCGGCAACACGAACGCATCCGGATTGTCAGGACTCAAATAGTTGCGCCCCTTGTCCGTCAAATCCGCCTCATGCTGACGCTCGTCAATCGTGAAGAACAACTCTTCCTTCAGAGCGAACAACTCCTCCTTCCGGGTGTCAGTCGCATACGACAACTCCGTCTTATCAAGCGCCTTTCTCCGCTCCGTGTCCTCCATCGCTCGAAGTAACGCATTGTTCCTCGGATTCCCCAACTTCACCTTGTACATCAGACGTCCAAAGTCCTCCGTCTGACCTTTCTCAAAAGCAGCATCGGCCTCGGCGCATACTCGGTTGCACAACAAGACCTGCTGCTTCACCAAGCCCTCCACGATCGGCTTGAACGTGTCGAACTGATGCGTCGAAACGGTGGCAGGTCCAGAGATGATCAAGGGCGTCCGCGCCTCATCAATCAGGATCGAGTCCACTTCGTCAACAATCGCGAAAGCGTGGCCGCGCTGCACCTGCTGCTCACGAGACGTCGCCATCCCATTATCCCGCAGATAGTCAAAGCCAAACTCCGAGTTCATCCCGTAGGTGATGTCCGCCGCATATTGCTCCCTCCTCACGTCCGGAGATTGGTCGTGTTGGATGATCCCCGTCGTCAATCCCAAGAACCCATACACCTCACGCATGGTCTCGGCATCGCGACGCGCCAAATAGTCGTTCGTCGTCACCAAATGCGCCCCACGCCCCGCCAAGGCGTTGAGAAACAACGGCAACGTCGCCACCAATGTCTTCCCCTCGCCCGTCGCCATCTCCGCAATCATGCCTCGATGCAGGCAGATCCCCCCAATCAACTGCACATCATAGTGCACCATGTTCCACCTGACAGGGTGGTCGCACACTAAGTACTCATGCCTCCGCTCCACCAAGCGCCGCGCCGTGTTTTTCACCGCAGCAAACGCATCCGGCAAAATCTCATCGAGGATTGCACGATGCTGCTCGATCGGAGCAGCAGACAACCGCTCACGCCAGGCCGACACCATTGCTCTCAATGCATCATCCGAAAGCCTTCGAAACTCCTCCTCGCGCCGATTGATCTGCTCAATCACCGGACGAAGTGATTTGACAAGTCTCGAGTTTTTCGAGCCGATAATTTTCTTCAAAAGCCACGTGATCATATACTTCGCCTTCCTTTAGTTCCTTCTGCCTCCAATAAGTTCTGCTGCCCAAAACATCGACTCTCCGTGATCATTTACTTCCAGGCTTGATGGCCGGAGTCCCAGCCAAATCAGGAGGCAGTTGGTCAGGCTCAAATGTCTCAACATCCAATCGCACCAGACTCTCAAACGGCGCCCCGAAATCCGGCAACTGCCCGCCACTCCGATCCACCAAAGAGACAATCCCAACCACCACTCCCCCACGGCTTCTCACAATATCCAAAGTCTCCTGCACCCGACCACCCCGCGTGACAACATCTTCAACCACCAAAAAACGATCCCCAGCACAGATCTCAAACCCACGCCGCAAAACCAGTCGCCCCTCCTCCTTCTCGGCAAAAATGTGCGGCAACCCCAGCGATCGCGCTACTTCGTGCCCCACAATCAACCCTCCAAGCGCCGGAGAGATCACCCGATCGGCCCCCCACCCGCGCACCTTTTCCGCAAGCCTTCCACACAGATCCGACGCAATGCCCGTGTTCTGCAACAACATCGCACACTGAAAAAACTGCCGACTGTGCAGTCCAGACCGCAACACGAAATGCCCCTCCAACAACGCACCGGTCTGACGGAACAACTCCAACGGAGGAAGAGAAGCTATCGAAGGATTTCCCATAAACTATTAACAAATCATCAATTAAACTTATCCTTAAACTCCTCGGTCTCGGACTGCCACGATTTCAATCTCCACCTGCGCGCCCCGCGGCAAAGCCGCCACTTGCACCGTCGAACGCGCAGGAAACGGCTCCGAAAAAAACGCTGCATAGACTTCGTTCATCTCGCTGAAACACCCCAAATCCGTCATGAAAACCGTCGCCTTGACCACATCGGACACCCTCATCGAGCTCGCTTCAAGCACCGCTCGGAGATTCGCCAAAACGCGCTCTGTCTGCTCACGCACGCCCCCAACCACCATCTCACCTGTCACCGGATCAAGCGGAATTTGCCCAGAGCAATAAAGCACATCCCCCACAGCCACAGCTTGAGAATAAGGACCGACCGCCTTCGGGGCATTCGCAGTGGAAATGACTTGTCGCATACAGAACCCGCAAGCCTAGGTCTCAACAAATCCCATGTAAAGCAACCCCGCCCCGCGAAAGCGAAGTCCACCTCGGCATCAATCCCCTGATCACTTGCGCTTCAACTGCACCGTGTCCCCCGTAGCATCCAGTCGGATCAGGTC
>CAZAZT010000094.1:4085-15846 GCA_964489645.1 uncultured Chthoniobacteraceae bacterium
CACGTCGCTCTCGACTCCCATCAACTGCGTAGAACCACCCGCAGCACGATAGAACTTCTGGATCGTCAACTTCACCGCACCCGCATCCGCAGCATTCTGAGAGAACGGCATCACCCGACTCAACTCCACCATCTGCTGCACAGTCCCCTTGCCAAAGGTATGAGAATCCCCAACAACCGGTGCGCGCCGATAATCCTGCATCGCCCCAGCAAAAATTTCGCTCGCAGACGCACTGCCTCGGTTCACAAGCACCACTAACGGCCCCTCGTACGCAATCTCCGAGTTCCGATCCTTCAGCACATTCATCTCCCCATTGTAACTCTTCACCTGAACCACCGGACCTTTCTTGATGAATAGACCCGTCAAGTTCACCGCCTCGTCCAAAAACCCGCCGCCGTTCCGACGCAAATCCATGATGATCCCCTCCGCACCCTCCTTCTTCAAGCGCTCCACAATCGCAAGAACATCACGCGTCGTGCTTTTCGCGTTCGGGTTACCGTTCCGATCCATGTCCCCGTAGAACGAGGGCAGGATCACAATGCCCAACTTGCGAGGTGTCTCCCCAGCCTTGCCCCACTCGATCAACTCCCCCTTCGCCTCAGAATCTTTCAGCTTCACTTCATCTCGCACAATCTCCACCACACGAAGCTCGCTATCGGAGTTCGCGGGCATGATGCGCAACCGCACCACAGTGTCCTTCTTCCCACGGATCATGCCGACCACCTTATCCAGCTTCAAATCAACACATTCCACATACTCTTCCTCACCCTGGGCAACAGCCACAACGCGGTCTCCCACCTTGATCCGGCCATCTTTTGAAGCCGGTCCTCCAGGAACCAACTCCATGATCTTCGCATAACCATCCTCCGACCTCAGCACGGCTCCAATCCCCACCAAGGACAACCTCATGTTGATCGTGAACGTCTCCAGATCCGCTTTGTTCAAATACTCAGAGTGCGGGTCATACGTGAGAGCCACTGCCTGCAAAAAGAACTTCAATACGTCCTCCGGCCCCTGCTCATTGATGTTCCGCGCAAGTTGATCGTACCGCTTCCGGATCGTTTTCAGCGCACCCGCCAACGGATCACTCGCCTCCGAACCCTCCTTCGGCTTCGCCTCCTTCCCGCCACCTTTCGTATCCTTCCCTCCCTTCGCCGCATCCGAACCCTTCACCCGCGCATTCCGGTTCAGCTTCTCCAGCAAGACTTCGCCCGTTAAGCGATCCCGCCACAATCGCTCCGCCGCCGCATCATCCTCTGGCCAACCCGATTTCTGACGGTTCAACTCCACCGTCCCGTCCCCGGAGAAATCCAACGGCTCCCCCAAAATCCGCTTCGCCAAAACCGTCCGCTCATCGAACCGCTTGCGAAACACCTCATAGATCTCCTTCGCACCATCCAAACGCCCCAAAACCATCTCATCGTCCATCGACTCCCCCCAGCGAGCCCGGAACCGCTCAACGTCCGATGCGTTGAAAAACAATCGGTTGTAATCCAGCAAATCCAGATAGGTGGCCAATATCTGCTTCGACAAATCGTCGTTCAGCCGCTTCCTAGAGTAATGCGCCTGCTCCAGCAGACGCCCCACATTCGTGATGATCTGCCCAGGCTCAACCTCCGCACGGAGAACCCCAGCCGCAGGAACCCACATTGGAATCCCCGGAACCGGTGCAGTTCCAAATAAACTTCCGATCAAAGCCGGAACCACCAGTAAAACCCGAGGGATTTTCATACAAGGAGGGGAAAACCGAAGTCACGAAAGGGTGACACATTTTGTCGCATTGGCAAACGCTCAACGCGCCAAAAGCAAGCGCGAGGAAGTCACACCCACTAAGCCAACGCGCGCCGAAGCGCCGATACCGCAACCTCCGCCGTACGCTCAAAATCCGCTTGCGTGTGAGCCAAACAGAGAAAACCCGCCTCAAACTGCGACGGCGCTAAATACACCCCCGCCTCGCGACACCCATGGAAAAAACGGGCAAACGCTTCCCGATCGCTCGTTCGAGCGTCATCCAAGTTCCGCACCGGGCGCTCCGTGAAATAGAGACAGAACATCGATCCAATCCTCGGGAACTGAAAATTCACCCCCACCTCCTTCAAAACACCCCGAACCCCAGCCTCAAATGCGGCCCCCAACTCCTCCAACCGACGCCACCCGTCCACTCGATCCATCTCATCCAACTGGGCCAACCCAGCCGACAACGCCAACGGGTTTCCCGACAAAGTCCCCGCCTGATACACCGGCCCGTCCGGCGACAAATGGTTCATCACCTCAGCCCGCCCCCCGAAAGCTCCCACCGGCAATCCACCCCCAATGACCTTCCCCATCGCCGTCAAATCCGGAACGATGCCGCACCGCTCTTGATACCCCCCCCGCGCCAACCGGAACCCCGTCATCACCTCATCAAAGATCAACAGCGCGCCATGTTGGGTGCACAACGCCCGCATCCGTTCCAGATATCCCGCTTCTGGCAGATACAACCCTGCATTCGCAGGCACCGGCTCAACAATCACCGCAGCGATCCGCTCGCCTTCCCGGACGAAAACCTCCTCCAATCTCTCCAAATCATTGAAAGGCAACGTGATAGTCAACGCCGCCAACTCCGGCGGGATCCCCGCACTGTCCGGTTGACCATGGGTCAACGCCCCGCTCCCTGCCTTCACCAAAAGCGAGTCAACATGCCCGTGATAACACCCCTCAAACTTCACGATCCGATCCCGACCAGTAAAACCCCGAGCCAACCGGATGCAGGACATCGTCGCCTCCGTACCGCTATTCACCATGCGAACCTTCTCCACCGACGGAACCCAATCCACGATCCGACGCGCCATCCTCAACTCATAAGGATTCGGTATTCCAAAGCTCACGCCATGAGACGCTGCCTCGATCAGCGCCGTACGAACACACTCCGGGGCATGCCCCAAAATGGCTGGTCCCCACGTCCCGACGTAATCGATATACTCATTGCCATCGACATCGCGGATCCGTGCGCCTTGCGCGTGCTCGACAAAAAACGGCTCCCCCCCAACCCCTCGAAAGGCCCGAACCGGCGAGTTCACCCCTCCGGGGATCAACTCACGCGCCTCAGCAAACATCCGGTGCGATACCAAAGTCGAATACGCTGTCATCCCCTCCCATTACACCGCATCTCCCCGTCACCAAAGCAAGAAAGCCCTCCCTCAATCTTCCCCAGCCACCAACGTCTGCAAAAATTCCCACACGCGCCGTGCGAGGGACGGAGTCATCCCCTCCACCATCGCCAACTGCTCCACCGAAGCCTTCCTCAATCCCGCCACCGATCCATGCGCTCGCAGCAGCGCACGCTTCCTTTCCGGTGTCACCCAGCGGCACCCATCCAGAACACTCGCCTTCACCCGCCCCCTCATCTTCCGGCGCTGATAAACATTCGCAAACCGATGCGCCTCATCTCGAATCCTTTGCAACATCATCAAAGCCCCCGAATCCGGCGGCAAGCGCAACGGCTCCTCACGCCCCGGTCGATGGATCTCCTCGTACTGCTTCGCCAAACCGATGATCTCCGCATCCCCCAACCCCAACATCTGCAACTCGCGGCAAGCCGCCGACAACTGCCCCTTCCCACCATCCACGATGATCAGATCCGGGAACTCCCCTCCCGCCCGCCTCACCGCCTCCACCCCAGCCTCCTGCCCGTACTCTAAATCCACACCCTCAGCCACCATCAACCCCTCCCCACTCACGCTCCCTCGAAACTGCGAGTACCGCCGCCGAATCACCTCCGCCATCGACGCAAAATCGTTCTGCCCAACCACCGAGCGGATCTCGTAATGCCGATAATCCGCCTTGTGCGGACGCCCCTCACGAAAACACACCTTCGCCGCAACAATGAACGTGTCCGAGACATTCGAGATATCAAAACACTCCATCAACCCCGGAACCCGCCCCAACCCAAGAACCTCCCCCAACTCCCGCAAATCCGCCGCCGGATCCACCGTCGTCGGCAAACTGAACCGCGTGAACCTCGCCACCGGCTGAACCGTCCGCTTCAAGTCAGCCACCATATCCCTCAGCGCCGCCGCCTTCTCGAAATCCAAAGCCGCAGCAGCAGCAGCCATCCGCTCCTTCAACTCCTCGATGAACTCCTTACAGTCCCCGCCCAAAAATGCCGCCGCATTGCGAACACGCTCCAAATACTGCTCATGCGAAATCTCACTCAACCGCTGCGGGACCTGATAAGCCACCGCCTTCATGTCCCGCTCCGATGGCTTGCCATGCCCCGACAACAGGATCCCGAACCGCTTGCGAAGCAGTTTCAATGTCTCCCGCAAAGGACCCGCATGCACATACGGACCAAAATACTGCGCCCCATCATTCACCCGCTGACGCGCCAACCGGAACCGCGGCCAACTCTCGTTGAAGTTCACCTTCACCAACAGATGCCGCTTGTCGTCGCGAAACGCGATGTTGTACCTCGGCCGAAACTGCTTGATGAGCTTCGCCTCCAAGATCAGCGACTCCGCTTCCGACCCAACAACATGATTCTCGATGCTCCAAACCGAATCTAATAACGCCCGCGTCTTCAAATCCGCCCTCGACCTCCGTGCCGGATGAAAATACTGCGACGCTCTCCGCTTCAAATCCCGCGCTTTCCCCACATAAATCACCCGCCGGAACCGGTCCCTCATCACATAAACCCCAGGCTTGTGAGGAAAATCACGCACCACCACGCGCAAATCCGGAGGCCCTTGTCGCACGCCCGTCACAGCCACCTCCGCCCCCACAACATCCTCCCCATCCTCCCCATCCTCCCCATCCTCCCCATCCTCCCCTTCTTCCAAGTCCCCAGTATCCTCCGCACCCCCCTCTGACTCCCAATCAATCTCCTCCGGATCAGGCCCGTATCCCCATTCCGCAACATCCTCATCCCGACCCTCCATCTGCACGAGTCCATCCACCTCACGGTCGAGCTCCTCGTCGCCTGACGCGTCCGGCGGATGCCCCAACAACCGCCCCCGATCCTTCCTCAACTCACCACTACGCCCACCCACTGCTTCATCCGGTTGCGACATCGCTGAAACGCAAATGCAAAAAATCCCCCACGTGCTCCGAGCCGGATCAACAGAGAAACCGCTACGGATTCACCTTGATCAACTCCACCTCAAAAATCAGCGTCTCGTCCGGTCCGATCACCGGCGGCACACCTCGCGTTCCGTAAGCAAGATTAGCCGGAATGTAGAGCTCCGCTTTGCCTCCCTCGCCGATCAACTGCATTCCCTCCGTCCATCCGCGGATCACTTGTTTCAATCCAAACTTGATCGACTCCTTCCGCTTGTAGGAGCTGTCGAACTCCTTCCCGTCTATCGTCGTTCCGCGATAATGCACTTCAACCGAATCGGCCGACTTTGGTTTGGTTCCGTTACCCGGTTGGATGATTTTCACCTGCAATCCGCTCGGGAGCTGCCTCACGCCCTCCTTTTTCGCGTTCTCTTTCAGGAACGCCTCGCCTTTTTCTTTCGCTGATTGAGCCATGGCAGAACACACCAACGCCACCGGCACTCCAAACGCAAGCCATCGCGAGCAAATTTTCATGGCAGACGCCTACTCCGCCGCGCACCTCCACTCAAGCGCGCCCCCGCCCCAAAATCAGCGATTGACCACTTGGAACGCACATTGCTCAACAAAGCCCTCCAGCGGTTTATGAAGGGGTATGGAGAACAGTGTAGGCCCAAGGGTGAGTTGAGGGGCCGGGCAAGAACGGAGCGCTATCGAAGCGCCCTGCATCACCTGTTTGTTTCCACACTCGCCTGCATGGTAGCCCTCGCACCCCCCGTCTCGACGGCTCAACCCAACCGAACCTCAGACGGTGAACCCGATCCCTCAGGCCCGTTCAGCGAAAAAGCCGCGTTCGCACGCTACGCAGAACGACTCCGCGAAAGCGCAATCCATGCCCTCGAACCGCAGGTGGTCATCCCCACCCTCTCCCGATCGAACTTCCGATCCTCGTCCAAATACCCTTGGCACAGAGCCATCGTGACCACGGTTTTTTGGGTCGGCGAAAATGCCTCTGTTAACAACCCAGTCCACAACCGCGCCTCTTCTTGGGACTCGAACTGGATGGCGTCATTCGGAGGCTACGACAACCCCGACCCCTCCAAACGAAAAGGCTACCTCCCACCCAACTTCATCCCCCGCCAAAACCCCTTCTACTGCGCCCTCCCCTATAACGACATCACCGGAAAACGATCGCACAAACCCGAGGCCAAATCCGTGATCCCTTGGTTCAGAAGCACCTTCACAAAAGAAGGGGTGAGCGTCTGCCATGACAGGTGGGTCGCCATCAGCAACCGATCCGGTCGCGTATGCTACGCGCAATGGTCCGACTGCGGCCCCTTCCGAACCGATCATCATCAATACGTCTTCGGCACGGAACGCCCGAGCCCTAACCTCAACAAAGGAGCAGGCCTCGATATCTCACCCGCAGTCCGGGACTACCTCGGACTCGCCTCCACCGATGTCACCGATTGGCAATTCGTCGACTTTGAGGACATCCCCCGCGGTGAATGGTCCAAGTACGGAGACAACAACGATTTCGTCAAACTCGAACGACGCATCCCCTCAAGGGTCGTCGCCTCTGATGTGCCTCGGGTCATCACCCGCTGATCAGGCCTCAAAAGAGCTCACCGCGCCTCGCTGACGGACAAAGCCTCGCATCTGTGGTGTTCCGCCACCTCCCGACGATCCGGAACCGAGCTTCAACGCGCCGGACTCAACTCCACCGCGTCCACCACCACAAATCCATCCGTCCCCTCATTCGAGACCAAGACCTCCACAACGCTGCCCTCGGTCAGGTCCAGAACGCAGAGCACTCGGAAGGCACCGCCAGCATCAACCCTTCGTTGGTCAATCTTCACCACCTTCTCTCCCCCCTCAAAACGCACACTCACCGGAACATTCGTCGCACGATTCGCGTTCGGCGGATACCACAACCGCACCTCAAAGCGCCCAGATCGGCTCACCTTCACCTTGAACCGCGCACGCTGCGCCCCCTTCTCCGCATTCCCGTCGTGCCGATACCCCGCGCCAACAAAACTTTTCGCAGACACACTCACGTTCTGAAACCCCTCCAATACCGCCGCAGGGTCGTCCTGATGCGCCCCCTTCAACACCACCGGTTCCCCCGCACCGCCCCCTCCCTTCCACTCCAAAACCTGCTTGTCTGCACTCAAACGCTCCCCCAACCGCTTCCGATCAACCCCCTGCAGCGTCGAGCCTCCTTCGATCGCCAAAACCGCCGCAGTCGCCGCAGATTGACCCAGCACCATGAAAACCGGCTCCATGCGGATCGAGCCGAACGCAATATGCGTGGCGCTCAAACAGACTGGCACCGACAGGTTCGAGCATTCTGAAGCCTTCGGAAGGATCGCACCGTATCCAATGGGGTAGGGAGGAAAACCACCCACCTGCACATCCCCCTCGTTCCGAGCAAACCCCTCCGCATCCACATACCGCTGCACATGATGCGAATCCATCGTGTACGCAGCCATCCCGACCGGATCCGCAACGCGCTCCCGCCCCTGACAATGCCCTTGATGCATGACCAACTCGCCGCGAATGCGCCGCGCCTCGCGGATATACAACTGCCTCTGCCATCCAGCACCGTCCGTGAACTCATCCTTGCACATCCCCCACCTCGCAAACTCCTTGCGGATCGGGTCCGGAACCCGTTCGTGATTCGCCAGCGTCCACATCAAACCCTTCTGGTACTCAAGATGCGCCGCAATGATCCGCTCGCGCTCCAAATATGACGCCTCTGGATAGGCGTAGTTCTGTCCGATGAAATCCGTCGAGAACCCCGCACGATTATTGGTGTCCGTCTTCCGATTCGGCATCGGAGAGTTGATCCAAGGCATCCCGCGCTCACCCGCCTCAAAGTTCCTCAACAACAACTCGTAGCGAAGCGGGTCGTATCCAACCGGCTTCTCAAACGGAATCCGATTCTCGGGATGATCCGTCAAACACATGCGAAAACAATAGCCCTGCACACGACCATCCCCACCCCCCTCCTCTCCCGGCCCGTTCGGGTCGATCCCCGGCAGCAATCCACTTTCGCGGTCCCCAGCTACCCGATAAGCGGAAACACGTGCCACCAACTGGTGATGCTTCGCGTTCTTGACCTGGACCCCATTCAGCGTCTCCCCGAACTCCGCATTCGACTCCCGCCCAACCACGTACGAAACACCTGCCACCGCCGCAAGATCTCCCTCGTACCCCGCATCGATGAACTGCGAAGCACGGAAGGCATCGCCCCCCTCCAATACGATCCGCCGGATCCGTCCCCCTTCCATCTCCACTCCACGCCCCCGCTCACCGGAACGCCTCGCACCCGCCCGATCGATCCGCTTCCCATACACCACCTCAATCCCATCCCTCTTGACCCATCCCTGCAAAACGCTCATCGCCGCAGAGGGTTCAAACGTCCACATCGCCGCCTCCTGCCGCTCCGTCCGCGTCTGCCCGTTGTCCTTGTACTCCTCCGGCCGCTGCCACTTCCAAACCGACGGCTGATCATAGTGACGACGCACACCCTCATAAAACTCGCGAGCAATCCCGCCAATTGCCGCCTTATTCCCGATGTCCGTCTGACCCAAGCCTCCCGTGGTCAATCCACCAATCCGGTCGCTGGGCTCAATCACCACCACACTGCGCCCCATGCGTTTGACCTGAACCGCCGCCGCTATCCCCGCTGCTGTCCCCCCGTAAATCAACACATCCACCTCACGCTCCACCCCGCAAGCCACTCCGCCCAGCAGGCCGCCTATCACACTGAACCGGACAACCATGGAACCAACTGTCCGCACCCGCTTGACCAAAAATCGCTTCATGCCCCTCCGGAGAGCAGAGCCCACGCCGCTCAATCCGAGCGACGTAAAACCACAAATCGGCCCGGCGCCAATCTCGCCAACTTCTCCACCCGCCGCCCCCGATCGTCTCTGACCTCCCGCGAATAAACTCGTACACCTCCAGAATCCACCAACTCCGTCCGATCCACATCCACGTCCAACACGTCAACCGTGTCCGCCACCCGCCCCACCCAAACCGCTCCTACAACCTCCACCTTCACCCCCCCCTCACCGTCAGCAACCGCAAACACCATATCGCCAATCGCAGAACGACGCTCCACCCGCTCCAAATCGCCTCGATGCGCCGCATCCCATGCCGCAGACCCCGCAGCCAACCCCAACGCGCCAATCAACGCGGCGCAGGCGAGCGGAATCCACCGCTCGCCAGGCACTCGATCCGGACTGTCTCCCGAAACCGACATCCCTCGATCAATCCTCAGAACTGCTCAACTTCGCCAAAATGGACAAGTCCTCCAGCGTCGTCGTGTCTCCCGTGACCTGAACCCCACTCGCGATCTGCTTCAACAACCGCCGCATGATCTTGCCGGAACGCGTCTTCGGCAGTGCATCCGCAAACCGGATGTCGTCCGGTGTCGCCACAGGTCCGATCACGGTTCGCACGTGCTTCTTCAACTCATCACGTAGCCCCGCGCCCGCCTTGATCCCTGTCTTCAGCGTCACAAAACAGACCACCGCTTGGCCCTTCAACTCATCCGGACGCCCCACCACCGCCGCCTCCGCGACCGAAGGATGCGAGACCAAGGCACTCTCAACCTCGCTCGTTCCCAAACGATGTCCCGCGACGTTCAACACGTCGTCAATCCGACCCACAATCCAAAAATACCCGTCCTTGTCCCGACGCGCCCCATCTCCCGCAAAATAACATCCCTTGATCTCGCTCCAGTAGGTCTTCCGATACCGCGCCTTATCACCATAGATCGTCCGCAACATGGACGGCCAAGGTCCTCTGATCACCAACTTTCCACCTTGGTTGACCCCGACCTCTTTTCCATGGTCGTCAACCACCGCAGCATCCACCCCGAAGAAAGGCAGCGTCGCCGAACCCGGCTTGGTTGGCGTAGCTCCCGGCAAAGGGGTGATCATGATGGAACCCGTCTCCGTCTGCCACCACGTGTCCACGATGGGGCAACGTTCGCCGCCAATCACCTTGTGATACCACATCCACGCCTCGGGATTGATGGGCTCGCCCACCGAACCCAAAAGCCGTAACGACGAAAGGTCATGCTTCGTGATCCACTCGTCACCCCACCGGATGAACGCACGGATCGCCGTCGGCGCCGTATAAAAAATGGTCACCCGATGCTCCTCGATGATCCTCCAGAACCGATCGTTCTCCGGCCAGTTCGGAGCGCCCTCGTACATCAAGGAGGTCGCACCATTCGCGAGCGGCCCGTAAACCAGATAACTGTGACCCGTCACCCAACCGACATCCGCCGTACACCAATAAACATCCTCGTCACGCAAATCGAAAACGTACTTGCTCGTGACGTAAGCCCCCAAAAGGTAGCCCCCCGTTGAATGCAAGATGCCCTTCGGTTTGCCCGTGGAACCCGATGTGTAAAGGATGAAGAGCGGGTGCTCACTATCCAACTGCGCAGCAGGACAATCCGCATCAACATGCGTGATCTCCTCGTGCCACCAGTGATCCCGCTTCTCGTCCATGTGCACCTCTTGACCCGTCCGCCGGAACACGATCACCCCCTTGACCCCTTGCGCGTCTCCCTTCAACGCGTCGTCCACGTTCTTTTTCAACGGGACAATCGCACCACGCCGATACCCGCCATCTGACGTCACAATCAGCTTAGCCCCAGAATCTGCAATCCGCTCCCGGATCGATTCCGCCGAGAAGCCCCCGAACACCACCGAATGCGTCGCACCAATCCGAGCGCACGCCAGCATCGCCACCGCCGCCTCAGGGATCATCGGCATATAAATCAAAACCCGGTCCCCTTTTTTGACCCCGCGCCGCTTCAACACATTCGCGAACACACACACCTCGCGATGCAACTGAAGGTAGGTGATCGTTCGCTTCTCCCCCGGTTCACCTTCCCAGATGATCGCAGCCTTGTTCTGGCGCGCCGTACCGAGATGCCGATCCAAACAGTTCTCGGAAACATTGATCTTCCCGCCAACGAACCACTTCACAAAGGGTTCTTTCCACTCCAAAACCTTGCTCCACTTCTGCTGCCACTGAAGCTCTGCCGCCTCGCGCCCCCAAAAACGGTCCGGACGCTTCACGCTCTCCTCCCACATCTTCCGATATTCCGCGAGGTTCTGGATGCGTGCCTTCTTGGAAAAATCACGCGCAGGCTTGAAAACGCGGCGCTCGTTCAGGTGGGACTCGATATTCTCGGTGCTCATAGAGGGATGGATTACGAAGCCTTGGCTGTACCAGAAGCACACCAAAAACAAAGCCGCATCCTCCAAAACCTCCCGCAATCCCCAACACTTTGCCCCTTCCCTCCGGTTTTGGCTGGAGTCAACCGAGCGAAACAGGTTTCTCTTATCCGTCCATGGCCAAACGCAGTCAGTTCTTCATCACGCCGCTCTCCGAGGAACAACCACCCCGCACCGGTACGGTTGTGCTGCTCAACCTGATCTCGCTCTACCTCCCGTTCGCGTGGATCCTGTTCCGTGAGATGCCCTCAGACAGCCAACGCTGGAACCTTCTCAAAGCCCTCCCCACCCTCCCAGGAGCATTCCTGCGAAATATTCCCGGACTCGAATCCCTTCCTCCAGGGGTGACCTACTCCCTCATGGGAATCGCCACGCTCGTCGCATTCATCCCCCTCGTCCTCCTCGGTCGCCACAGCCGCGGCTGGCTCATCCTCTCCGCTCTCGCCACCCTCGGATTCGCCAGC
>CAZAZT010000095.1:0-2373 GCA_964489645.1 uncultured Chthoniobacteraceae bacterium
CCTTCGATGAACGCGATCATGCTATCGGACGAGGACGCTGGATTTTGCTTCGAGCGAGATGTTCTCGGCCGCGATGCGGACCTTGATGTTGTAAAGGGTCCCTCGCAGTGGTTTGTCCAGGGATAGGCTGAGGTCGTAGCGGAGCTTTTCTGTTGGGTTGACGGTGAGAGAGGTGGGGTCGGGGTTGGAGTCAGCGACGTACTCGGTGGTGGACACTTTTTCGCCGGAGGGCGATTCGACGGTTGCCAGCACTCGGACGTTGGAGTCGAAATCCAGGCTGACCGGTTTTTTGCCTTGGTTGAGGATTTCTGTGGTGAAGTTCAGGCGCGAGGCTTTTCCGGCTTCCAGAGATTTCGGGATGCCTGACAGGACAACGACAATCGGGTCCTTCTTTTTACCCGTGAACGGGAGGAGCGGAGACAGGAGTTTTTTGGGGAAGTTCACAACCGAGTTGACGGCAGAGGCGGAGATGTCCGAGAGCGATCGGCCTTCGGACTCCGGGGCTTTGGTGGGCGTGGGTTGCGGGCTTGGGAGCGTGGATGCCTCCTTTTTCTCCGAGTCCTTTTTGGGAGCTGCGTTGAGGCAAAAGCCGGAGGGGAGCAAGAGGGCGAGAACGAGGCAGAGGGGAATTGGGGTAGAGCGTCTCATGGCGGGTTGGTTGAAGGTTAAGCTGGATGAGAAAGGGGTTGCAAATCGCATCGGGGGTGCAACGTCTTCGATGGTGTGTCATGCTCCATCATGATGATCGGGAGAAGGACATTTGCGTTTGCGGTATGCTTGTGGGAGTGCGCTTTTTTTTCAGGATGCGCGGGGATGTTCAATCGCGGACCGAAGGCGATTGTGAGATTCCACTTTGAGAGATCGGGAGGGGTTGCGGCTCGGGACTCGTTTTCGATGCCATTGTTCGTTGGAGTGGGGGATCGCGCGAGGCGCATCCAGGTGGAGGTTTCCCCGGCGATTTCCGAGCTGTTGGTGGATGGATATGCGGGGAGTCTTTTGGAGGATGGCACGTACGGATGTGTATTGAAACTCAATGCGAACGGCCGGATTGCATTGGCCGAGTTGACCTCGTCTAACCGAGGTCGGTCGGTGGTGGTTTTCGTCGGGGCTCCTCGGAAAGGGATGCGACAGGTCTTGGATATGCGGGTCGATCGGGTCATCGAGGACGGGATCATTCCGATTCCGAAGGGGTTGACCGCTGAGGAGGACGAGATGTTGAGGAAGGCTTTTGCGAAAAAGTGAGGAGCGGGAAGCAATGAGGATTTGATGGTGTTAGACGGCAGAAATATGCGACAGTTCGTCTGTGAGTAACGAAGCTCAAGATCCGTCGAAGTTTGCCGTTTTCCCGAGAGAGGAACGCGAATCGGGAGAGATTGTTCGGCCTCGAGTGGGATCGAAGGATGTTCCCGAGGGGGTTGATGGTGTTGGAACCTCGGAACGCAGGGCGGAGGGGCGAGGGCGCTCCAACTTGATTGTCGGGGTGGGTGTCACGGTCGTGGCTTTACTGATGAGCGGAGTGGCTCACCGGATGGCTCCGGTGGAAGCGAGAGTGGCGCTTGTGACGGGCGGTGTCCTGGTCCTTGGGCATTATGTGATGAGCGAGACGCGCATCCTTCGTCGTGCAAATGGAATCTTCCTCGGTTTGGCTCTGGCTTTTCTGTTGGTGACCTTGGTTCCGGTCGGGATGGCTTTGTGGCAGGGGGCTGCTGATTATGCGTCTCGAATCCGTGTTGCGGAGGTGGGCGGGGGTGAACGGGAAGCGGTGTATCCGGCCCCAGCGACGATTTCAGGGGGCCAGCCCGCGGTTCCGATCAGCCAACCTGCCCCGATGGGGGTTGTTCCGCAGACGTTCGCAGCCGCTGCGCCGGAAAAGGCCGCTGCTCCCTCGGACACGGTTGGGGAGAAGGTGGGCGCATCGGGGGGGGGCGGGGAAAGTGCGCCTGTTTCGGGTGGCGCTGCGCAAGTTCCGGTTGGGGCCGCGCCGGTTGTGGTGGAGGAGAAGTTAAGTGTTGAGGAGAGGGAGGCTCGGATTGCCGCGATGGCTGAGATCAGTGCGCCATTGGTCAAAAAAGGGAGTGTGACGAAGCCGGTTGCTGCGGGATTGCCGGGGGAGGACGTTGCGCTCGGAGGGGCTAGCGGCGTGCAGTTGCGGGCGAATGCCCTGAGTCAAAAAGATTTCAACGAAAAGGTTTTGCAGTCGAAGATGCGTGCGGTGCAGAGGTATCCGGCTTTGGCCAAGACCGGCTCAGAGGAGGTGAAGGTGTACACCGAGGTGTTCAATGAGCTGGTGAAGCGGAACCGAGACTTCTTCTTGAATCCTGACTGGCCCACGGAGTTGGCGGAGTTGGTGGGTAAACGCGAGGGCTGGATCCC
>CAZAZT010000095.1:2473-4522 GCA_964489645.1 uncultured Chthoniobacteraceae bacterium
CAAAAAGCCTCGGTGCGTTACTGGTTGTTCGGACGTGATTCCAAGAATGCGTTAGAGATCGTCGGCGGTGGGGAGGTCGAAATGACGGTTCCGGCCAAGGGTTCGGAGAAGGTCGAGATGGATCCCGTGGATTTCGAGTTCAAGGAGCCTAAGTCCATCCAGCCCATGCGTCAGGCTGCGAGGCCTGGGCAGCGTGCTGCGCAGCCGATGGCCAAGCCGGAAAAATCGGGGGTGAAGTATGCAGGCTTTGGAGTCCAGGTCCTGAAAGGCACCGAGGTGATGGCTAGCCAGTTCTCCGAGGAGACCTATATGGCGAAAGTTGGCGCTGGGAGGACGAAGGCAGGCGAGAAGTTCTCGGCGCCCGAGGGAGAGAAGAAGAAGTGACCTGACTGGGGTGTGGGCTGAGAGGGGGCACCGCGCGGTGTGTTGTTTCTCCGAGACAGTGCGGCGAGGTGCGCTTTGCTACAATGGCAGTGCGCCCTTGCGATGGGGCTTGGACGGCGACGGTGCAAACTTTTGTCGAATGAGCGCTCGTTTACGGCGTTATGGCTCTTTGAACCTCGATGAGCGTGGGGTTTGCGGTTGTCTAGTGGGACATTGTGTTCGTGGGACGCCTCGAGAAGGGGCAACTGAGACGAACCTGTTCTCCCTAATCAGCCCTCTCCGATGTTGAAGATCCTTGATCCCTCGTTAACTGGCTCACCGCTCTGTGACGGAATTTCGCGACGTAACTTCCTGCGGATTGGCGGGCTAGGTCTGGGGGGGCTTTCGCTTCCGGGCTTGTTGGCGTTGGAGAACCAGTCGGGTATCCGCAACTCCCACAAGTCGGTGATCATGATCTATCTGGTTGGGGGGCCTCCTCATCAGGACATGTTCGATCTCAAGCCGGATGCGCCCGGAGAGATTGCGGGGCCACACCGACCGATTGGGACGAATGTTCCGGGGATACAGATCTGCGAGTTGTTCCCGCAGATGGCGAAGCGGATGGACAAGTTCACGATCATCCGGTCGTTGGTTGGGGCGCAGGCGGACCATGATGCGGCGCAGTGCTACACGGGGCGCCCGCCGAGAGGAGGGACGATCCCTCCTGGAGGGTGGCCGCAGTTTGGCAGTGTGGTGGACAAGATGTTGGGGGGCGTCAACGAGGCGGTTCCTCCGTTCGTGAGCCTGTGTTACGAGTGCACTCACAAACCCTACAACGAGCCGGGGCCGGGGACTTTGGGGCCGGCTTTTGGTGGGTTCAGACATTTCGGGCCGAACAAGACGGATCTCACGTTGCAGGGGATCACGACGGATCGGTTGCAGGATCGGGCGGGATTGTTGACCAGTTTTGATCGGATGCGTCGGGAGATGGATGCCTCTGGGAAGATGGAGGCGATGGACAAGTTCACGCAGCAGGCGATGGGAATCCTGACTTCTGCGAAGTTGGCGGAGGCATTGGACCTTTCCAAGGAGGACCCTCGGCTTGTGGAGCGCTACGGTACGGGTGACACCAAGAAGTACATCGATGGGAATGGTGCTCCGCGGGTGCCTCAGAGCTTCCTGGCGGCGCGACGTCTGGTGGAAGCTGGCGCCCGAGTGGTGACGGTGAACTACAGCAAGTGGGATTGGCACGGTGGCGCGGGCAACGACATCTTCACGCGTGAGCGGGAGGATTTTCCGGTCTTCGACAAAGCGATCACTGCGTTGGTTGACGATCTCCATCAGCGGGGGATGGACAAGGATGTGAGCGTGCTGGTTTGGGGCGAGTTCGGGAGGACGCCGATCATCAACAAGCAGGGTGGGCGGGATCATTGGCCGAGGGTCGCCATGGCTTTGCTCGCTGGGGGTGGGATGCAGCATGGACAAGTGATTGGCGCGACCGATCGACTTGGCGGCGAGGCGGTGACTCGGCCTGTGACATTCCCTGAGGTGTTTGCGACGCTTTACAGCCACCTCGGGTTAGACGTCGTGAACCAGACCTTCATCGATGCGAAGGGACGACCGCACTACTTGGTGGATGATGGGGCGTTGCCGATCCGCGAGTTGGTGGGCTAAGGGTGGGCTAAG
>CAZAZT010000095.1:4622-15517 GCA_964489645.1 uncultured Chthoniobacteraceae bacterium
GGTGGGCTAAGGGTGGGCTAAGACCACTCAGGGGTTGAGTTTGCAGAGGCTCAGGTTGAGCCAAGTTGCGAACAGGATCCACATCAGGTGGGGCAACTGGATCCACCCTGCGAGGGGGCGATCGCGGATCAGCCTCACCAGCAGAGCGGTGAGGAGGATGGCGTAAGCGATGATGATGGTCGCGGCAGAACGCATCGCATGCAGTCCGAAGAAGACGGGAGACCACGCGGCGTTGAGGGCGAGCACGAGGAGAAAATGGCTGCGCAGGGAAAGAGGTCCACTCGGGGTGCTATTCCATATCAGCCAGAGCGAGAATGACATCAGGACATAGAGGGTGGTCCAAACGGGTCCGAAAATCTGGTTGGGCGGGTTGAATGACGGCTTTTGGAGGGATGCATACCACGTGGGAATCTCGCGGATGGTCGCGATGGAGCCAACCGCTCCGATGCCGAGAGTCAGGAGAAGCAAACCGCTCAGTAAGAGGAGGCTGGGGCGTGGCGGAGGATCTGTTCGGGTTGAGTTCATCGTGAGGGAACTGGGGGGAGTTGTGTGGTGCCGAATGCTTCGATGATCGATTGGACGAACGCGTGGTGCCGTGCATGACTCGAGTTCAACCAATCCGAAAGATGCTGATTCCAAGGTTTTTGTGGGTCCCGATTGGATGTCCGGTTGAGGGTGGTGAGGGACTCCCAACCGGAGGGGTCGCGTTCGAAGAGGGGGAGAAGGTGTCTTGCGACCACGATATTCTTCTCCCGTTGTTTGGCGGATGAGCGGAGCGATGGCAGTTCCGTTTGGAACCATTCACCGAACCGTTTGGGATCTGGCAAGAGCTCATGGGACGAGCGGAGGCGGTGCTCGACATAGGGCGCGAAATTCGTGGCGTAGTTGCGCCAGTTGGGAAACGGAGGTGAGGTTGCCCACTCATGCCCCATCGCTCGCAGAGCGAACAAGGAGGCGGTCTCGCAGAGGGATTCTTCAAACCACTGGTTACAACCGTGATCGCCGATCCAGTTCTCGCGCCATGTATTGGAGTGACTTGCCAGTGCATGGGCAAACTCATGTGCGAACTGGAATGCGTACTGGCACCAAAATCCTTTGTCAGCTGTCAGTCCGATGGCGATACGCCCGTCCGGACGATGTTTGTGAAGAGTGATGGGGGATGCAGGTGATCGAAACACCTCGAAACCATTGGTTTGCCAATCCGTGTGTGGGCAATGTTGCCAGAGCGTTTTCGCGGCTGATAAAAGCACCGCTTTCACGTTCGCGACGCCGCTTTCCTCGAACCCTTCGGTCAGGCGAAGGTCGAGTTTGGGCGGAGGATTGTCATTGCCCGCCGCGACTGCGCGCTGCAACAGGGTGGCCGTCGTCAGGAGGAAGGAGCGTCGTGATTGAAACGGGACGGCGGATTTGACGGACGGTTGGGCGGTTGGTGCGTGCGGGGGCATCATCGAGGCGCGCCTAGGTGATGATGTCGTGGACCACATTGCCAGCGACGTCTGTGAGGCGGAAATCTCGTCCTGCGTGTCGGAAGGTCAGTGCTTCGTGGTTGAGGCCCATGAGGTGCAGGATGGTCGCGTGGAAGTCATGGATATGGACCTCCTTCTCGGCAACGGCGCAACCGTGGTCATCGCTGCTGCCATAGTTGATACCGGGCTTCACGCCTGCTCCGGCGAGCCATGAGGAGAACGCTTCGGCGTGGTGCTCGCGGCCTTTGGCGTCTTTCGCGGAGTTGAACGGGGTCCGACCGAACTCGGTGGTCCACACCACAAGGGTTTCGTCCAAGAGTCCGCGGGAGCGGAGATCGCGGAGCAATGCAGCGATGGGGCGGTCGACATTCAGTGCGAGGCGGCCATGGTCTGCCATGTTGCCGTGCGAATCCCAGTTGCCGGATGCGCCGGTGTCGATGAGTTCCACGAATCGGACACCTCGTTCGATCAAGCGGCGTGCAGCAAGGCATTGCCATGCAAAGCCCTTCGTGCTGCCGCGTTCGAGACCGTAGAGCTGCAGCGTCGCATCGGTCTCCGAGGAGAGGTCGAGCGCCTCAGGAGCTTCCATTTGCATCCCGAAGGCTGTTTCAAACGACTGGATGCGGGCGTCGAGCATCGGGTCGCCGAAGCGATTTTTTGCGTGTTCCCGGTTCGCTGCTTGAGCCAGATCCAGCTCGAGGCGTTGCAGTTGGCTTAGTGTCTGTTTGGGGCGGATGTTGGGGATCGGCTCAGTGCCCGGCGAGACCAGCGTCCCTTGATGGCAACCCGGCAAAAAATCGGAGGACCAGACTTGTGTCCCCGCATACGGCAGATTCGGTGCGATGACGACAAACGACGGGAGATTGTGGTTGGAGGTGCCGAGACCGTAACTGATCCATGAACCGATGCTTGGTCTTGGGAACGTGACGGAACCGGTGTGCATCCCAAGGGTGGCTTGGAAGTGGTC
Organism: uncultured Chthoniobacteraceae bacterium; assembly: GCA_964489645.1. Lineage (GTDB taxonomy): Bacteria > Verrucomicrobiota > Verrucomicrobiia > Chthoniobacterales > Chthoniobacteraceae > JBEEPE01. The sequence continues at coordinate 7,056 of CAZAZT010000095.1, forward strand.
CGCGTGGCTGTTGCGCATCGAGTTGATGATGCAGAGTTCGTCCGCACATTGCGCTACGTGCGGGAACATGTCGCTGATCCAGAGGCCGGATTTCCCGTGTTGCGTAAAGGTCCAGTCCGGGCGTTTGAAGAACTTGGAAACCGCGCGGTTATTGAGCGCGAAGGCTTCGAGCATGATCTTCGGGACTTCATACGTTTTGCCGTGGTCTTCGAAGAGCCGCGGCTTGTGATCGAATGAATCGATATGCGAGACGCCCCCGCTCATGTTCAGGAAAATCACGTTCTTCGCCCGCGGTTGAAAGTGCGGTGCGCGTGGATGAAGCGGGTCTGCGGAGGGCGCGTTCTCCGATCGTTGGAGCAGTTCGCCAGCGATCCCGCTGAAGATGCTTGAGCCTGCGATGAGCGATGAGACGGCAGCGCGGCGTGAGACGGAAAGTTGTGGGGAGGAGGAGGGCATGTCAGTCGAGGAACAGAAGTTCATTGCGCGACAGGAGGCTTCGGGCGAGAGCGGTCCATGCTGGTTCGGGAATCTCAGTTGCAGGCTGTGCGAGCAGTTCGCGGTAGCGGTCGAGGAAGCCCAGAGCGGCAGAGGTCTCGGATGCGATGGGATCGCGCTGGAAGAGGATGCGGTGGAGGGCGGTGATGCGGTCGTTGCTCATGGGAATAGAGGCCGTTCGTTTTGCGAGCGCGGCCGCTGTTTCATGGACCAGCGGATGATTGAGCGCGAACAAGGCTTGGAGTGGGGTGGTTGTGAGCGAACGGGTTCCCGTGGCCGCGCTGGGATCCGGCCCGTCGAACAAGGAGAGGAACGGGTTCTTCTTCAAACGCGCCTGCATCAGGTAGATGCTGCGATGCTTTGAGTCGTACGATGCAGAGAACGGGTTGTGTTGCGTCCATTTCCACGTGCGCCGATGCGGGAACGGATGTTCTGGCGCGGGCCCATTTTCAAGTTCACCGGCAAGGTGAAGCAGCGTGTCACGAAGGGATTCCGCATCGAGACGGGTCCGGCTCTGTCGGGAGAACAACGCGTTTTGCGGATCCTTCTCGATGGAGTCGGAACGGGATAGGGCGGATTGCTGCCATGTTTCCGAGTGAAGGATGAGACGATGCATCGCTTTCAGCGACCAGCCTGAGCGGATGAATTCGGCTGACAAAAAGTCGAGCAACTCAGGGTGCGAAGGTGCGGTACCTTGTTTGCCGAAATCATTCGGCGTTGCAACGATGCCGCGCCCAAAATGGTGAAGCCAGATGCGGTTCACCATGACTCGAGCGGTCAACGGATTCGTGGGACTTGTGATCCAGGCAGCCAATGCGGCCCGTCCGCTTCCATTGGAATCGTCTGGCAGTGTCATCCCCCCGAGGACAGCGGGAAATCCACGGCGCACGACCTCTCCGAGGTTTTTGGGTTCGCCTCGGTTTTGGATCGGTGCGTCTGCTGATTTTGCGGCATCGGTGACCGCGTAGGCGTCGGGGATGAGGGGCGCTTCGCCGGTCAGGTCCGTCAGTCTCTTTTTCGCATCGGCGATGCATTTCTTGAGTTCATCGATCTCGGTCGTCGGTGCGCTGGTGCCGACCGGATCCGTGATCTCCTTCAGCTTCTGTTCGAGTGCTTTCAGTTCGGCTTCAGCGGTCATCACGGCTGCTTTGTGCGGTGCGAGGAGTGCCTCGATTTCCGTGGGCTCGATGAGGGGAATGAAGTCGCTTTGTTTGGTGTCACCTTCCGCTCCTGGATACGGGTAACGCGTGCTGCTGAAGAACCCGTAGAGTGCGTAGTAATCACGCATGGTGAGGGGATCGAACTTGTGGTCGTGGCAGCGAGCGCACGAGAGGGTGATCCCGAGAAAGGCCTTGGAGAGATTGTCGATGGTGTCCTCGATGGTGAGGTGCGGTGCCCCTGCCTTTCCTGCGAACCGTCGCGCCAGTGCAAGGTATCCGGTTGCGATGATTCCCGAGGCGCGTTCACGGACGGATCCTTGATGGAGCAGGTCGCCTGCAATCTGTTCGCGCAGGAACTGGTCATACGGAATGTCCGCGTTGAGTGCGGAGATGACCCAGTCGCGGTACAGGCGGAGTTGTGGAACGGGGTAATCCGAGGCGTTGCCACACGTGTCTGCGTAGCGCACGACGTCAAGCCAATGGCGTCCCCAGCGTTCTCCGTAAGAGGGGCTTGCGAGAAGTCGTTCGACGAGCTTTGAGAAGGCATCGGGTGAAGTGTCGGAAGCAAATGCATCCACGTCTTCAGGGGATGGGGGGAGTCCCGTGAGGGTGTAGGATGCTCGTCGGATCAAGGTGCGACGGTCTGCACGGGGGGCCGGTTGGAGCCCTGCTGCGGCGAGTCGCGATTGGACGAGTTGATCGATGGGCGATGTGCCGGGCGCGAGAGATAGGTTTGGAGGGGTGATGGGTTTGAAGGACCAAAATGCGCGCCCTTCCTCGAGCGACATCCCGTAGCGTGCCTTCGGTTGTGCCGCAGTGTCGCGCGGGTCGGGTGCGCCGAGGCGGACCCATTCGGCGAGCAACTCCGCTTTTTCTGGGGGAAGCGGCTTTTTCGGTGGCATCCGGAGATCCGGATCATGTCCGCGAGCGGCGATCACGATGCGGCTTTCGTCGGGTTTGCCTGCGATCAGGGCTGGGCCTGAATCACCCCCTTGGGAGATCCCGTCGCGAGAATCGAGGAGGAGTCCGCCTTTACGTTTACCGGCTTGGACGGAGTGGCATTCGAGGCAGTGTTCGGAGAGGAGAGGTCGGATGTCCCTCTCGAAGAATGTGATGTGAATCGGGTCGAGAGCGGGTTTTGGCTCACTCGGGAGGGAGGTCACCGGGGAGACGGCGAGGATGAGAGCGGTCAACTGGGCGAGTTTCACCGTATTTGTTGGGGATAGGGTGGATACAACTGGCGGAAATTCATGGGGGGATCAGTGTTTGAGCAGTTCGAGCATGGCCTTGCCCATGGCTTCTCCGACGTCCATGTAGACGTTCGCATTCCCTCCGTAGTGGCCGTTACCGCTCCCGCCTCGGGCCATTTCGTGTGTTTGGACGGTGGCGACGTTGCCGTTGAACTCGGGGTATTTCCCGGAGTTGCCATCGACGGCGAGCATGGCGTTCAGGACGGTTTCGGTGTTCCCTCCGACGCCTTTGGTGGCTTCGCCGAGGGTGGCTATGACGAATTTCGCTTTGGGTGCGTTGAAGTCTTTGCGGAGTGATTTGATGAGGTTGACCAAGTTCTCTTCGTAGTGGGCGGCATGGGCTTCGGTGGCGCAGTCGCGTTCGCCTTGCCACCAGAAGAACCCTGCGACCTCGATGGAGTCTGAGCCGGGCATGAATTTGGGAAGGTCGGCGAGGACGGATTTGGCGTTGGCGACGTCGTCGTCGTATTGCTTTCCTGCGTACCAAGCGATGGGTTTGGGTTCGGTGCCTTTCTCCCAACGTTCTGGGGAGCCCTTGTAACCGGGGAATGTGAGGGTGATCTCTTTGCCTGATCGGTCCTTGGAGGTGTGGTCGTACCCTTTGGATCCTGGTGGGAGGAGGTCCCAACCGAGCGCTCGGTTCCCGATGCAACTTTTGAGAAGCATGACGGGTTCGTGGATGGCTTCGCCGAGGATGTGGCCTGCGCCGAACTCGATGCCGATTTTTCCGGAACCGACCTTCAACCACTCGTTGCGGAGCAGGTTCATGCCTCCGCTGCGGCCGACCATGACTTGCACGTTGCGCACGTCTTTCCTTTCGGACCAGTTTCCTGAGGGGTCGATGAGGTATTGGTAACGTTTTTCGTTTCTCACGGCGTTCTCGAGAGTTTCGCCTTTGGTTCCCGAGATGAGGCCCATACCCACCATGTTCGATTGCCCCATCAGGATGAAGACTTTGGCGGGTTTGTTTTGAGCGACGAGGGAGTGCATCGAGAGGAACGCGAGGACGATGATCCAGTTCCTGATGAACGAGTGAGCGAGTCGGGGTGAGGGGTGCATGGGCAACTCTCTTTTTGGGGCAGTGGAGGGGTTGGGCTTGGGCGTTGAGGCGCTTATTTGGAGGGGGCGCTTGGTTTGAGCTGTTTGATCCACTCGACAAGCAGGGCTGTGCCGGCGGGATCTGCGCGCAGGGTTGCGATGGGTGGCATCTGGCCTTGGCCTCGGGATGCGCTTCGCATGATGGCGATGGAGTGGGAAGGGTCGCCTGGTGCAACGATGCGCGCTTCTTGCACGCCGAACGTCGAGTGGATGGGGGCTGATTCCAATGCGGCATCCTTTTCTGCAAGACCGAAACCGAACTGCACATTCGCGTTCCCGCCACCGCTCCGGGTGTGACAGTGGGCGCAGTTCACATGGAGATAGGATCGGGCGCGCGCATCAAGGTCTGCCCCGCTGTCATAAGGGTCGACGAGCGATCTGGTTGGAGCGGGTTCTTTCGCGAGCATGACGCCGTCTTTGACCGGAGCGCGTTGGATTGCGCCGGGTGTCACGCGGGCGAGTCGGCGTTCCAACTCCTCCGCTTTGGGTTTGTCTTTGGAGAGTTCCGCTTTCCAGGCGGCTGTGTCGGCGAGGGTGTGATCGAAGCGGAACCTTCCATCGGATTCCCATTTCGCCACTTGCGGCTGACCGTTCAGGTCGTTGCGGAACAGTTGCATGCTGTTCATCGTGAGGGTGAATCCTGCTTGGCGACTGTGGCAGACGCTACACTCCTGACGGCTCGGGAACACCCAGTCTGACGTGGTTCTTCCTTCGCTCGGCAGGAGTTCCGCGTCCGTTTTCGCATCGTTCCATGCGTACGAGTAACCTGACCATTCGTTGTCCTGTTTGAGAAGCACGCGGGTCTCGATGGGTTTTCCGTCACGGGAAAGGGTTTGGACGAGGGCCGCTCCGTCGGGGAGTTTCCACGGTCCGCTCGGGGTGAACTCGATGCCGGTGCTGTTAGGGGTGGCCAGCAGGAACTCAGCAGCGGCACCATCGCGCCAGCTTGGAGCGTTGATGAGGTAGGGGAGAACTCCGTCGGAGGGGATGCGCTTGGCGGTGTCCGCGAACAATCCGGTGTCGCTGAGTTTTTTGGGAAAGGGTGCTGCGGGTCCGGAAGGGGGGGGAAGCCGATCGAGTTGGTGGATGCTGTTGCCGCTGTAATCGATGATGAGGACGTCCCCCTCGACCGACTCGCTGAAATGAGCGATGCCGTGGCGAGTACGAGCGACGAGCCAATCGGCGGTGAGGACGTCGTCCTTGTGCGTGGCTGCCCGGATCTGACCGGTGCTGTAATCGCCGTAGATGTAGTGACCTTTGAGGTCTTGGAACTTCTCTCCGCGATAGACGAAGCCTCCGGTGAGTGATCGGAAGTCTTTGTGGGAGTGTTCGATGAGTGCCTTGCTGATGGGGTGCGGGCCGCGCTTGCGGAGCGGTTGGAGTTCATGGTTCCCCTCGACGATGGGCCAGCCGTAGTTGGCGCCTTTCCGGATGACGCGGGCATATTCCCAGAGGTCCTGTCCGTTTTCTCCGACCCAGATCTCGTTGGTGGCGCGATCGATGTGCATGCGCCACGGGTTGCGGAACCCGTAGGCCCATGTCTCGGGGCGGATATCGGGTTGTCCTACGAACGGGTTATCTTTTGGCACGGAATAGAGGCGATCTCCTGAGGGGGTGTCGACGTCAAGTCGGAGCACTTTTGCGTTCAGACGGGTGAGATCTTGTCCGGTGTCCCATTCATCGCAGTCGCTGGTGCCATCACCGCTGGTCATGTAGAGCATGCGATCGTTCCCGAAGGCGACGGCCAATCCGTTGTGACCGTGGGAATGCCATTCGAGGATCACGGTTCGTGAGGCTGGATCGATGGTGCCGCTCGCTGGATCCATGTGGTATCGGAGGAGTCGATTGTTGAACTCCATCCGGCCTTCGCCGAATCGCCCGTTTGCGCCGATGAAGACGAAACCGTTCTTCTTGAAATCTGGGTGGAAGCAGAGATCGAAGATGGATTCTTTGAGCGTGAGGAGCGTACTGGCGTCGGTGGTGTCCCGAGAAGGGATGCGTGCAATCCGACTTTCGCGATCGGGGCCGTAGCCGTTGTTTTCCAGGATCAGGTAGGAGGTTGCGTCGGGTTCGCGGATCAGTGCGACGGGGTATTGGGTCTTCAGGTTGGGAAAGGCGGGCACCGTCCGGAACTTCGGGGGTGGCTCTGGGGATCCCTTTAGCGGGCCAGGAGTCCAGGCCTTGCGGTCCGTCTCCGCATTCACGAGGGGCCCGACGAACTTCAGTGGCACGTAGTTCTCGTGATTATGGAAGTCTGGGCGTTCCAGCGGTGCGGTTGAGGAGAGAGCGGGAGTCGGCAACCCTACCGAGAAATCGTAGCGGCACAGGGCGTGCATCCAGATCTCTCCGGGACGAGGTCTCCCTCCCGTTGGCAAGAAGTCGCGCCACGGGATGCTTGCTTCCACGGTCCAACCTTTGTCGGTGTCGCTCCAGTTGTTGAGCGTCCCATGGACCTTGATGGCGGACTTGATGTGGAAGGTTTGCTCCTTCGCGAAACGTGGATAACCGCCGGCACCTCGAGAGGGGAGGAACATGTCCAGTTTTCCGTTGCCTGCATTGATCTCGAACTCGTAGTAACCGGGGCGATCCACGGCGGGTTTGAGGAAGAGTTCAAAGACGTCATTTTGCCAGATGGTGCCGTCCTGTTCGGTGACGGTGGCGAAGACATCGGAGTCCTCCATCTCCGCGGAGAAGTAGAGGTTTTCGCGATCCCAGAGCAGGCGCGCAGTGGTTTTAGTGGGAGGGGTGCGGCGGTCTTCGGGAAGCCAATCGGACCGGAAGTCATGGATGATTGTCGCATTTTTCCATGCGGGATCATCGAGTTCCCCATCGATTTTTGGGGGCACCGAGGCCCAACGGCATTCGGTGATTTTCTTGTCCTTCGCCGTTTCTGCGGCGCCAAGGTGCGGAGCGGTGATTGAACCGACGGCTAGAAGTCGGATCGCGGTCAGTAGGGGTCGTGCTCGGTGAGAGATCATGGGGTAGCGAGACGCTAGGTGTTGGGCCGGAGGTGTGCTTTGCTCCCGCTCGGGCAGTGGTTTAGGAGAACAGGTCGAGGATGGGGCGTCCTTCGTCGAGAAGGTTGTATGGTCGCCCCAAAGTGTCGGTGGCCTCGAGGTTGTCGATACCCATCGCGTGGTAGACGGTTTTGGTCACATCGGAAGGGCTGACGGGGAGGGAGTCGGGGTATTCGGCACGTTTATCGGTGCCGCCGTAGACGCGTCCTCCTTGAACGCCACCTCCGGCCATGAGCACGCTCATGCAGGCGGTCCAGTGGTCGCGACCGGCGCCGGATTTTCCGCCGGTGCGAGGGTCGCCGACGAGGGGTTTTCTGCCCATCTCGCTGGAGACGAGGACGAGGGTTTGGTCGAGGAGATGACGATCGGAGAGGTCTTCGAGGAACGCGGAGAAGGCGCGATCGAATTCGGGGAGCAGGTATTCGCGGAGGCAGGCGAAGTTTGAGCCGTGGGTGTCCCAGCCGCCGGCGCTTTTGCAGCGATTGGCGATGGCCTCGTTCTCTTTCCAGAACACGGTGATGAAAGGAACTCCCGCCTCAACGAGGCGACGAGCCATGACGAGGCTGGTCGCATTCACCGAGGAACCGTAACGATCGAGGGTGCGAGACGATTCGCTTTTGATATCGAATGCGCCTGCTGTACCGCTCGCGGAGAGCAGTTCGAACGCGCGTTGTTGCTGCCGTGAGTAGTTGCTGACGGATGCGTCGTGGTCCAGTTCTCGTCGCATGTTGGACATGGCTTGGAGGATGGATTCACGGTCGCGGATCCGCTCTGGGGTGAGGCCTTGTCCGAAGGAGAGGGTTGGCGAGGAGAACTCCAGCGGTTTTTCGAAGCTTCCGTTGAGGAAGAAAGGGTCGTGCTCGAGGCCGATCCGGCCGGCGAACTGGCCGGGCCGTGTGTAAGGCGCTTTGCTGGGTTTATGGGGTAGGGTGATGACGCCTGGGAGTTTTGCTGAACCTTTCACTTTCATGCCGACCACGCAGCCCATGTGTGGCCAGTCGGTGGGCATCGGGCGTCGGTCGTTGCCCTGTTGCTTGAAGGTGATGTCGGGTTCGTGGCCAGTGAGGTTGTAGTAATATCCGGCGTGGTGGTCGCCGGTGGCGCGCCCGGCGTCGGTGACCCCATGGATGAGGGAGAATCGGTGAGCGTTTTTGGCGAGGAGGGGAAGGTGTTCGCAGAGTTGGATGTCGGGAGAGGAGGTGCGGATGGATTGGAACTCACCGCGATATTCGACGGGAGCGTTGGGTTTCATATCCCACATATCGATGTGGGAAGCGCCGCCGCAGAGGAAGAAGAGCACGGTGGATTTAGCCGACTTGTTGCGGGGCTCTGGATTTTGTGCGGCGGACGCGGAGGGGCCGAAGGGGAGGCCGAAGCAGGCGGCGGTCGAGGCCGTGAGAAAGGATCGGCGACTGAAACGTGAACCGAAGAGGGCGTGTCGG
>CAZAZT010000096.1:0-2282 GCA_964489645.1 uncultured Chthoniobacteraceae bacterium
AGTGGGATCGGATGCAGCGGTTGAAGGAGGGGCAGGTGGTGAGTGTGGATGAGCGTCAGCGCACGCAGTTCGCGTTTCGGGCGGCACGGAGTCGTGTGGATACGAGAAAGGCGGATCTGGCTTTTGCGAAGGCGCAGTTGGGTCGGGCGGAGGTGTTGCGGGATTTGCTGGTGGTGAAGGCGCCGCGTGCGGGGACGGTTTTGCAGGTGAATGTGCGTCCGGGTGAGTACGCGGCGGTTCCGTCGTTGGATTCGTTGGTTTTGTTGGGGCGGATCGATCGGTACCAGTTGCGAGTGGATATTGATGAGGACAATGCGCCGAGGGTGCGTGAGGGATGCAAAGCGAAAGCCTTCTTGAAGGGAAGGCGTGAGGACCCGATCGAGTTGGATTTTGTTCGGATCGAGCCGTTTGTGCAGCGGAAGAAGGCGTTGGCTGGGGATAGCAATGAGCGGGTGGACACGAGGGTTTTGCAGGTGATTTTCCAGTTCCGGCGACCATCTGTGCCGGTCTATGTCGGGCAACAGTTGGATGTGTTCATCGATGGGTGATGTTGGGCGGGTTGGGCGGGTTGGGCGGTGCAGGGGGTGGCCGCGACCGAGAGATGGGGTAGCGGGGTGATCCTGTCTTTGACGGAACTCTGTTCGTTTTCGGGTGTTGATAGGAAGGGTATGCAGCGTTTTTTTGTCTTTTGCGCGGTCTGGCTTGTCGCATCGGTGGGGGCTTTTGCGAAGCCCCCGAATGTGGTGGTCTTTTTGGCGGATGATCTTGGCTACGGGGATCTGGGGTGTTTTGGGCATCCGGTGATCAAGACTCCGAATCTTGATGCATTTGCGAAACAGGGGGCGCGTTTGACGCAGTGCTATGCGGCGAGTGCGGTGTGCAGTCCGTCACGGTCGGCGTTGCTGACGGGTCGTACTCCCTATCGGAATGGGGTTTACACTTGGTTGGCGGAAGGGTCAGAGGTGCATCTTCGGGCGAGTGAAGTGACGTTGCCTTCGCTGTTGAAGCGGTCGGGTTATCAGACATGCCATAGCGGGAAATGGCATTTGAACGGGAAGTTCAATGACGCGGCGCAGCCTCAGCCTGGGGATCACGGATATGACTGGTGGATGGCGACGCAGAACAATGCGGCGCCGACGCATGCAAACCCGGAGAACTTCGTTCGTAATGGAGCGCCGGTGGGCAGGTTGGAGGGCTATTCGGCGTTGTTGGTTGTGGAGGAGGCGGTGCGGTGGTTGGAGGAGCGGCGCGATTCGGCGAAGCCATTTTTCCTGACCGTTTGGACGCACGAACCGCATTACCCGATCAAGTCGGATCCGCAGTATAAGGCTTTGTATCCTGAACTTGAGGATGATGTGCAAAGGGAGCATCACGCGAATGTTTCACAAATGGATGCGGCGTTCGGGCGACTGATGGGGTTTTTGGATGAGAAGCGGTTGGCGCAGGACACGTTGGTTTTCTTCACCTCGGATAACGGTCCGGAGGGTGATGGAGTGAAGTCTCCGGGCCGCGGTTCGACGGGTGGTCTTCGCGGGAGGAAGCGTGACCTGCATGAGGGAGGGATTCGAGTGCCGGGTTTGGTGAGGTGGCCGGGGAAGGTGGATGCGGGGAGCACGGTGGATGTACCGGTGATTGGCAGTGATCTATTGCCGACAATTCTTTCTGTGACGGGGGTTGATGCTGGGCCGCTGGGTGGGCGCGCATTGGATGGGGTGGATGTTTCCGGCGTGTTCTCAGGGAAACAGAAGCGTGTCGAGCGTCCTCAGCCGCTGTTCTGGCGGTTGGACATGGCTCCGAACGCGAAGGTGGCGCTGCGGGTGGATGATCTGAAAATCCTTGCGGACAGCGAACGGAAGACTTTTGAACTGTATGATTTAGCGGTGGACCCGAGGGAGACGAGTGATTTGTCCAAAGAGAGGTCCGCCGATCTGGAACGGATGAGGGATCTGCTCTTGAAACAGATTGAATCTGTTGAGGCGGAGGGTCCGGACTGGTTCAGGAGGTTGAGTCCGAGCGGTGGCAAGCCGCCGGGGCAGGGCGTGTCCCCTCGGAAGAGAAAGGCTGATTGATGGGGCGTGCGCGGTGAGAGGCTAATCGTTTGGGCCGAGCAGCTTCGCGAGATCGAGCGGCGGCTTGTTGGGTGAAGCGAGCGTGAGTTCTTTGGTGCTGCTTCGGATGGTCGCGGAGGGAAAGGTGCGAGGTCCTGAGGGGTGTGCGATGACGATGTGGGTCAAGGTCCACTGGCTATCTTGGAGGGATCCGGCGCGTGCGGTGATGCGGGG
>CAZAZT010000096.1:2382-15168 GCA_964489645.1 uncultured Chthoniobacteraceae bacterium
AGTGCGTTCTGGATTTGGTAGAGATCGGTTGGGGTGAGGAGGGGGAAGAGAGAGGTGAGTGTTTTGGTTGCGGCAGAGTTCGGATTGGTGAGCGAGGTGGTGGACGGCGTGTTTTTCCGGAAGGCGAACGCATTCAGTTCAGATCGCCATCCGGCGGGATGGCCGAACAGGGAGAGCGGACGGATGGTGAGGTTGAGTGGCGAGCCTGCTTTTGCGTTGAAGAAGCCATCTTCCTCCCATTTATCGCCGGTGACGATGGTCTGGTTGGTGCCCTTGTCGAGAGTTGCTCGAGTGGTGGCGAGCTCGGTTCGGACCTGCGATTCGGCGTAAAACATGTCGGGTTCGAGAATGAAGGTCTGAGATCCGGTCGCGCCGAGGCGGCCTTGAGTCGATTTTGTTGGTGATCCTTTGATGAAGTCGGACCATTGGAAGTAGCAGTCCATAGAGGCTTTGATGTGGCCGAGGGATTCGGCGGCGGCGGCGGCGCCTCCGTTTGCTGGGGCGAGGAGGGCCGGGTATTTGGTGAGGATCCATTGTACGCTCATCAAGCGGCTGTTGTAGGTGTTCACCAGGTCGTCGTACGCCATGTCCGTGTTCATGCTTTCGAGGAATTTTGCGCCCCAGAGCATGAAGCGGATGATGCCACGAAGTGCTTGGATGTCGCCGTAGTCCACTGAGACCTCATCCGCCTCGAAGAGGGAGTTGATCGGGAGGGTCGTGAGGAAGTTGCGGTCCTTGATGAGCGCGAGTTGGTTGTCCGCATTGATCAATGTGGGAGTGATCGTTTTGATCAGGAAGGACTTAAGTGTCGATGTGAGCAGCCCTTTCGGGATGGTGCCGGAGTGTGTGACCGTCCAGTTGAAGGGGTTGGGGTCCCCTTGGAAGCCCAGCTTTGCGAGGATGCCCGACGTTTTGAGGTCGTCGAGAGCGAGGATGAACGAGGTGAATCCGCTGAGGAATGCTGCGTCAGGGTTGGAGGTGGCGAGTCTGTTAGCGGCGCTGGAAGCTGAGGAGAAGTTCGACTTCCAAGACGAGGCTTTTGCGGAGGCGATGGTGTCTCTGATGGCCTTGGTGTTTGGATCTGCAACGATGAGTGTGAATGGTGGGGTGAACCACGAGAAGCGGTCCGTGCCGGAGCCATAGGAGAGTTCGAGATTGTATGCACCCGACAGGGGTTTTCCGGTGCTCACTGGAGTGAGCGAGGTCTTCACGGCACCAGGGATGACTTTGCCGGAACGGAACCATTGAAGTTTCTGGATGCCGTCGCCGAATGCGGAGACGCGGAGGGTCGGCGCGGCGGTCGTGGATGCGATTTTTTGGAAGGAGTATCCTGCGCCGCTGGGTCTCACTGCGGCTGGAACTGCCTGGCGGATCGCGTGGGATGAGTAGTACCACGCGTCGTAGATGATCTCCTGCAGGTCGCGGTCGCTGTAGGCGATTTCCCCGTTGAGTTTTTCAATATCAGCGAAATCACCGATGAGTTTACGACTAATTGCATTCCAGAAAGCCCGCTTTTCCCAAGCTTTGGTCTTACGTTCGTTGAACGGAGATTCTGCGATCGAGAGGATTCCTGACGGTGATACGGCAAGGAAGCCGGTTTTCGATCTGCGCAGGAACTTGGAGGGGGCTCCTTCCCAACCGGTGGATGAGTTTGTTGAATCGAACTCCCACTCGTCCGCGGTGGTGATCACGGTTCGAGAGGTGGTTTCATCGGTGTAAAGAGCTTCGATGTTCCCTGATTCGTTCAGGATGAAGGTGTTGCCCTCGGGGTCTGACGTGAGTGCGGATGCTCCGGACGAGGCGGCGAGGGTTTTCCAAGCATTATTTGCGAGGCGTTGGATCTTGCCGTTGGCGGCGAGGAGGAGGTGTCCACTGCGGTTACTGCCGACAAGGGCTGGAGCTGAGAGATTGCTGAGCGTGGAGTTCAACGGGCCAAGGGTGCCGCCATTGGTGGGCATGGCTAGTATCTGGCCTCCTTCGGAGGATTGAACACTCAGCGCGAGGCGGTTCCTGTTTGAGGGGGATGTTCCGAATACCGCGAGGGACGTCACTACGCCTGTCCCTTTCGGAATGAGCGTCGATGTGCTTCCGGACGGACTGATCTTCCGGATGCGGAAGATCGGGAGCGACTTGGCGGAATCGAAGCCGACGGTTTCTGAAACGTAGAGGTTGCTTGCGGCATCGATGGCGATGCTGCCTGGGAATGAGAGGCGTGCGGCGGTGGCGGAGCCTTCGGTGCTGCCGCGCGCGGACCCCACGAAGGTGGAGACGGTTCCGTCGCTGAGAACTTTCCGGATGCGGTGGTTGGTGGTGTCCGACACGAAGGTGACCCCGGAGTCGCTGACTGCGACACCTCCGATGACCCCGAATGAGGCAGCGGCGCTTGCGCCGTCGGCTTTCCCGGACTCAGCCGGCGAACCTGCGAGAAAGCGCATGGTCCATGGGCCCTTGTATCCGGCCGATAGCGGTTGGCTGAACAGGAGGCTGGCGAATACGGGATAGAGGAGGGCTTTGTTCATGGTTTTAATCGGTGCAAGTAGTGTGCCGAGTATTCATTTGTCGCTTCTTTAGAGTTGTTTAGGCAGTTGCGAAGCGCTCGGTACGCTTTGCGACGGACGTGAAGATCTCCCACGGGATGGTTCCTGCTTTTTCGGCGAGTTCGGATGCGGTGATTCCGGTGCCGTTCGCGGTTTGTCCTAGGAGAACGACTTCATCCCCTGGGGCGGCGTGGTTCATTTGGCTCACGTCGACCATGATTTGGTCCATGGTGATCCGGCCAAGGATTGGGCAACGGGAGTTGTGAAGGATGACGGAGGCGTTCTGGTTGCTGAGGCGGCGGTGATAGCCATCGGCGTATCCTGCGGCGAGGGTGGCGATCCGCATGGGGGTTGGGGTCACGAAAGTGCTTCCGTAGGAGATGCCGTGTCCTGCGGGGAGGTCGCGCACGAGGGTGATCCGCGTTTTCCAGGTCATGACGGGTTTCAGCGCCGCTTGGAATTGGGGCAAGGGGGATGCGCCGTAGAGGGCGAGGCCGGAGCGAACGAGGTTGCTTGGTTGGACGGGGAAGCCGAGGGTGCCTGCGCTGTTCGCGATGTGGATCAGTTGGAGGTCGGGGAGGAAGGGGCGAGCTTGCGCGACGATCTCTTGGAAGCGGGTGATTTGATCGTGGGTGAACGCGGGGTTTTCGTCGGCGGAGGGGAAGTGGGAGTTGATGCCTGTGATTTTCAGGTGTGGGGATTGGGCGATGGTTCGGAGGGATTCGAGGGCGTGGTGGGCGGGGATGCCGATGCGCCCCATGCCGGTGTCGATGGTGAGATGGATCTCGGTTGGGGAGACTTTGGAACCGATTGCGGCGTAGTGATCGGCTTCCTCCTGGCTGGACACGAAAGGGATGAAACCTTTTTTGGCAATGGTCGGTCGTTCTTCGGGGAGCGCGGGGCTGAGGAGGAAGATGGGGCGTTCGTTGGCGAGGTGAGCGATGGCCTGTGCTTCGGTGAGGTTGGCGACTCCGAAGGCGTCGGCTTCCTCGGAGAGGCAGGGGACGACGATTGCTGAGGAGTGGCCGTAAGCGTCTGCCTTGACGACGGCCATGATGCGGACGGAGTGGGAGAGTTGGCTTCGGAGGAAGGCGAAGTTGTGGCGGAGGGCAGAGCTGGAGATTTCCGCCCAGCACCGGCTTTGGGGGGTCATGGGGTTAGGGATGTGGTTGGGTTGGCGGGGTGAGGTTGGCTTTTCGGAGGGCGTGCCAGATGCGGGTTCGCACGCCGTCGAGGGTTTCGGGCAGGTGCTCTTCGCTATCGACCCAGATGCGTGCTTCGTAGGCGGCGTTGGGTGGGTTGGGGTCGATGAGGTAGACCTTCGGTTGAGGGTCTTGGAGGACGCCTGGGGCGTCGTTCACCGCTTGGAGGATGGTCTGTTTGACGGTTTCTGGGATGAAGCTGGCGTGGATGGTGAGGGGAATACGGATTCCGTGGGATTGCCGTTTTGCGGTGAGGTTGATGAGGGTTTCCGAGGCGACGGTGCGGTTGGGGATATCGAGGATGAGGTCGTCGATGGTGCGGCAACGGGTGGAGCGCCAGTTGATGTCGAGCACCTCGAGGCGTTCGTCTTTGAAGAGGAGCCAATCGCCTTTGGTGAAGGGTTTGCTGAGTTGGAGGGCGATGCCTGCGATCACGTTTCCGAGGAGGTCTTGGAGTGCGAAGCCTACGACTCCGACGAGGACGGTTGACCCGACGATGGCTTGAGTGAGATCGACGCGGTAGATGCCCTGCATGACGCCGAGGATGGCGAAGATGAGGAGGACGGCGTTGGTGAGATCGACCAAGAACTTGGGTGGTTTGACGTCTTTGTTCGACGACAGCCAACCTTCCCAGAGGGAGCGGCGGACCAGCGGCATCGCGACGAAGCTTGCGGCGATGATGGTGGCGGCGAGTGCGGCTTTGAGAACGGGTTCGGGGAAGTGGGGAAGCGGCGGGAAGTGAGGGAGCGGTTCATCCGCATTGCCCACGATGGAGCGGAACTCATCGATCCGGTGTTGGCGCGCGCGTTGGATGAGATCGACGACGATGTGCGTGTAGGTTTCGAGCGGGAGCCAGACGGAGAGGGAGAGGAGTGTGAACCGGAAGCCTGGGGCTTCGTTGAGGCGATGTCCGCCGATGCGTATCCTGCCGAGGAGGGATCCGATAAGCAGGACGACGGGCATAGCGCCGAGGGTGATGAGGAGAGCGGGGTGCGGCATGTCAGCGGGATGGATGGAGGGTTTCGAGGAAAAGGATCCCTTCCTTTCGACGGGCGACCCGGTTGCCGGGAAGGTTCACCTTTGCGGGGGAGCGTTTGGAGAGGAGGCGTTGCACGTTTTGGAGGTGGAGGTGAGAGAGGTCTTTGACCCCGTTGGCTTCGAGCCACTGGACGAGGACGCGTGAAAGGACCGGAGCGGCGAGGTCAACGAGCGCACGGACTGAGAGGGTGGCGCTCTCGGGGTCCAGGTGTGCGGCGAGGGATTGGAGGAAATCCTCATCCTCAGCGAGGAGGGAGGCTGAGCGCGCGAGGGCGGGCACTGGATCGCGATCGAGCACGGCGTGGAGAGCTGGGAGCAGGATGTTGCGGATACGATTGCGCGCGAAGGCATTGGTTGCGTTCGAGGAATCCTCGTGGAAGGGGATTTCGGACTTTTTGGCGATCTGGAGGAGGTCAGATTTTCGGAAGGGGAGGAGGGGACGAAGGATCTGGATGGGCGAACCGTTCACGCGCAGGTGGGAGACGGGGCGCATGGCGGCGAGCCCTCGCGCACCGGCGCCTCGGAGGAGGCGGAAGAGAACGGTTTCGGCTTGGTCGTCGGCATGGTGAGCGAGGGCGACGAGGGATGAGCCGCATTCCAAGGCGGTTTCAGCGAGGAATTGGAGGCGTTCGCGACGGCCTGCGCTTTCGAGGGATTCGCTGTGCTCGAAGGCGCTCCGGCGGATGTTGACGGAGCGAGTGACCAAGGGAACGGAGAGGCGCGTGCAGAGGGTTCTGAGCGCTGCGAGATCGGCGTCCAGTTCATCGACGGGGCGCAGGCCATGATCGAGATGCGCTGCGACGAGAGGATTTGCGATGGCGGAGCGGAGCAGGTGTAGAAGCACGGAGGAGTCGACGCCACCTGAGACAGCGACGACGAGTGGGGTGTCCTCTCGCGTTGGGAGGCCGAGAGGGTCGAGCAGCGGGAGGTCAGGATTTGTCACGCGGATCGAGTGCATCGCGGAGGGCGTCTCCGAGGAAGTTGAGGGACAGGAGGGTCAGGCTCATGGCGGTTGCGGGGAAGAGGAGGAGCCACCAATGGCTTCGCACGGGGTTGATCGCTTGGGCGCCATCGGCGAGCAGGGTTCCCCAGCTTGCGTGAGGGGGTTGGACGCCGAGTCCGAGGAATGAGAGGAATGATTCGTCGAGGATGACGGCGGGAACGGTGAGGGTGAGGTAGACGACGACGACTCCGAGGAGGTTTGGTAGGAGGTGGCGGAAGAGGATCCGAAGATGCGATTGCCCGAGCGCACGAGCGGCTGTGACGAAGGTGGCTTCTCGGAGAGCGAGGACCTGACCTCGGACGATGCGCGCCATGGTGAGCCATTCGATGAGGCCTAGTGAGAAGATGAGGATGAGGATGCGGCTGTAGGCGAGGAGGTTGCGTCCGGCCCCTTGTCCGAGATAGCGCTGGAGGAGGGGATCGAGGACAAAGGTGGCGAGGATGATGAGGATGAGGCGAGGGATGGCGTACAGGATCTCGAGCAACCGCATCATGGTGTTGTCGACTTGTCCTCCTGCGTAGCCTGAGACGAGGCCATAGAGAGTGCCGACCACGAGGCTGACGGCGGCTCCGGCGATGCCCACGGTGAGGGAGACGCGTGCGCCTTGGAGGATGCGGGCGAGGAGGTCGCGACCGTTGACGTCGGTCCCAAGAAGGTGCCGGGCGGAGGGTGGGGAGAAGGTATCGGGTCCTGTGGCGGCGGGATCGATCCCGAGCAGGAGGGGACCGATCAGCGCTGCGAGGGCGAGGAGGGACAGGATGCAGAGGGCGGTCCGCGCGGTGGGACGTTCCCAGAGCCGTTTCGGGAGGCCGGGCTGTGCGGAGGCGAGCGATGAGGGGGCTTTTGCCATGACTTTTTGGGATCAATCCGCGAGGCGAATCCGAGGATTGAGCCATGCGTAAGCGGCGTCTGCGAAGAGATTGAGCACGCACAGGAGGGTGCAGTAGACGATCACGATGCCGCCGAGGAGGAAGACGTCGCGATTGACGATGGAGTTGACGAAAAAGCTACCGGCTCCGGGGAGATTGAACACGGATTCCACGACGATCGAGCCTGTGAGCAGGTTGGCTGCGAGGGGGCCGAGGAATGAGATCACTGGGAGGATGCCGACTTTGAGGGCGTGGCGATAGGTCACGGTGAGCTCTGAGAGTCCCTTGGCGCGCGCGGTGCGGATGTAGTCTTGACCGAGCACTTCGAGGAGGGAGGAGCGAGTGAGGCGGGCGACGTAGGCGATGGCTGGACCGGCGAGGGTCAATGCGGGGAGGAGAATGCTTTGTGGGGAGTTCCAGCCTCCGACGGGAAGGAGGGGGAGTTTGATGGCGAAGAAGAGCGCTAGGAGGGGGCCGGCAACAAACATCGGAAGGCTGAGGAGTGCGAGGGCTGCGAGCATCGCGACGGTGTCCATCCACGAACCTTTTTTTGTGGCGGCGAGTGCGCCGAGCCAGATCCCGGCGAGGGTGGAGATGAGGAGCGCTGCGGATCCCAAGGTGAGGGAGACGGGCAGGCTTTGCGCGATGAGTTCGTTCACGGAACGGTCACGATACTTTGTGGAGATCCCGAGTTGGCCGGAGGCAAGATTTCCGAGGTAGCGGCTGAACTGGGATGAGAGGCTTCCATCGAGCTGATATTTTGCGACGAGTTGCTGTTCGATGGCTGGTGGCAGCTTGCGTTCGCGGGAGAACGGGCCCCCGGGGGCGATGCGCACGAGGAGGAAGGTGATCGAGATCACGCAGAGAAGCACCGCGAGGGTGCTGAGGAGTCGGCGCAGGAGGAAAGCGAACATTTCCTGAAGACGTTAGCGTGTTGGATGACGGGGAAAAAGGGGGAAGGCGTGGTGTGGTTGAGGTTCGCGTGGGTGACGTTTGGGGGTATCCTTCCGCGATGAAGTGGTGGTTGATCCTCATGTTGAGCGGGATGGTGACGGGTGTGGATGCGCTGGGTGCCGAGGAGGATCAAGGCGGGTTGCGGTGGCGCGATGTGCCTGACGCGTTTCACCGGTTCGTATCGGATCCTCCGCAAGAGATGCGGTTGAGATACCGCAACGCGCGCGGGGGTTCGGTTCGGGTGGATCGTATCTCGACGGATTGTGAGTGCACGGTTGGCGCTGGTGAGGGGCGAGTGATCGAACCGGGGGGCGCAGGCGAGTTGGTGTTGCGTCAGCGGAGCCCGAGTCGGGTTGGGGAACAGGTACGGAGAGTCCGAGTGGTGACCGATCACTCGCCTTTGCATCCTGCGGAGTTCACGTTCCGGTTGATCACCCACGCGGATCCGGTCCTCGAGCCGAGAGTCTTGAGTTTTCGGGCGGGCGAGGTTTTGCGGGCGCAGTTGCGGCTTCCTGAGATTGTGGATCCGGAGTCGGTTCGCGTGGTGGCCGCGCCAAAGCGTTTTGAGGTCAAGTTGTTGCCGGGGCGTGGCGTCGTGGAGATTGAGGTTCGGATGCGGTCGCGTGGCGAGGTCGAGGCATCGGCTCCGATCGCGGAGGAAGTGCGATTGGATCTTGGGTTTCCGGTCGGTTCGCCGCGCCGAGAGGTTTTGTATTTACGGATGTCACCAAACCCCGCTCGGTGAGGGCGGAGATGGGTTGCGGATTGTCGCACCCCGCTCGGAGGGGGCGTCTGCTTGGGTAAAAAACTCTGCGGAAACCTCGGCGGCGGAGGGACGAGAGAGAGTCACTTCTGGACTGGCTTTCCCGCAGACTGCCAGGCGTTGAAGCCTTGGTTCAGGTGGAACAGTTCCGAGAAGCTCTGGTTGGAAAGGGCCTCGATGGCTCGCGAACTTCTTCCGCCAGCGGCGCAGTGGATCAGGATGGATTTTCCTTCAAACTCTTTCATGCGCTCCACGAAACCGGGGGCATTGAAGTTCACGTTTTTCGCTCCGGCGATGTGTCCCTCCGCGAACTCTTCTTGGGTGCGGACGTCGACAACGATGAGGGTGGACTTTTTTTGCAGGAGGGTTTCCGCTTCGGCGGGAGAAACGTTGGTGGCTGTCATTTTCGTTTTTGGTCGGGTCGATTTTTCTGTTTTAGCGGGCTCTGCGGCAACTCCCGTTGGGGGAAGAAAGGCGAGTTGTGCGAGTGCGAGAAGGGTGGCTAAGGGCTTGACGAGAGCGAGGGAGTGTTGGGTGTTCATGGAGGGGATATGGAGAGGAATTTTTCGAACCATGCGACGGTCCGGTCCCACATCCGTGGGAGGTACACATGGGCCGTGTCTGGCTCGATGACACTCGAGAACGACGCGTTGGCATCCAGTGCTTGGTAGACCGAGCGGACGGATTGAGTGAGTGTGCGCACACCTTCGACGGGGGATCCCGAATCGGAGTCCCCAGTCATGAAAAGCATTGGGCGAGGAGCCGCGCATGCGATGACCGCTTCGGAATCGAAGTGCTGGAGCATTTTCGGGACAAAGTAATAGATCCCGTGGGCTTTGAGCATTCCGTTGTGGATGAGGTCTTGGTAGCGGGTCATGCACGCGACGGCGACGCCCGTTTTGGGACGATCATCTAGCGCCATGAGCCACCACGTTCGGGTGCTGCCCATGCTGATTCCGGTGACCCCGATGCGGTGGGGGTCGATTTCTGGGCGGTTTGAGAGGATGTCCAATGCGATTTGATCGTCTCTCAAGATCATCCCCCAGAGCGTTCGACCCGCCCAGAGATGGAACTTTGCAGCGGAGAGTTCTGCGGCGCTGCCGCGCTGGGTGGGGCCGTCGGGGCCGGCTCCGTTCCTTTCGCCAAAACCGCAGGCGTCGATGCCAAGGACGGCAAAGCCGCGTTCGGCGAGGGCTGGTCCGGGAGGGACGGGCGTGGCGTTGGTGCTCAGGAGTTCATCTTTTCCGATGTCGTATTGGCCGCCGTGCCAATGGCAGTAGAGGATGGCGGGAACGCGGTTCGATGGCGTGGCAGTTTTCGGGAGGAAGAGGTATCCGCGGACGATTTCTGCGGCTCCGTTGTTGAACTCGAATTTCTCGAGCCAATGGGAGCCACGGTCCTCTCGCCAGAGGGTGAGTGGATCGACTTTTGGACGGGGTGGACGCTCTCCCAGAAGGGTTTCCAAGCGAGAGCGAATGGCGGTGCGCTGCTGAGACCACTCCTCTGCGGACCGCGGCGGAAGGAGGGGAGGGGGCGTTGGAGCAGACTGCAGCCAACGGGTGCCGGGTGGCACGTTAGAAGGATCCTGAGCGGCGGATTCCATTGGACGGATCAGCAGGAGGCCAAGCGTCAGGAGGCAGAGCGTTGCGCGCATGAGGAGGCGGGTCAGCGCGTCTTTTCGGTTCGGTTCCAGAGGATGCGGAGGTTTTTGGTCTGTCGGCCTGCCAGCACGAGGTCGGGCCGTCCGTCGCCATCTAGGTCAGCTGCTTTGATATCTTCGATGGCGACTTCATCGCCGGAGAGGGCGGTTGATTCCCATTGGGAACCTGCATCGGAGGTGGGTGCGTAGAGGCGCACACCGGGGTTGCCTTTGGGGTTCATGGCGCGCCAACCGGCCACGATTTGGTCGCTTCCGGTTCCGAGAAAATCCGCTACGGCGACGGCGTGTCCGTCCTTGAGGGTCTCGTCGAGGACGAGCCTGTTCCAGAGGCCTTTTCCGGAATCGGGCTGTGTGTAGACGGCGACGGTGGTGCCGTGCATGGGTTCGATGGTGGCGAAGAATCTTTTACCGCTGGCGAGTTTTCCGTCGCGGACTTCGCCGGCCCATTGGTCGGAGAACTGGCGTTTTTTCCATGTGCCAGTGCTTTGTCCGAAGAAGAAGACGCCTTCTTTTGCGGCGGTGAGGATCTCTTGTTCGGGGTCTTTATCCCAGTTGATGGGGTGGAAGTTGTGGCTGGCGTGGGTGAAATCGGAGACGAGGCTGAGGGTCCACGGGTCTTTGGGATTTGCGGGCATGCGGTACGCAAAAACTTTGCTGCCTTCGCCGGCGTTGTTCTTGTTCCCCCGTCCGTGGAGGGGCTTGACGATCAAGTCCCATTTTCCGGACGGGGTCTTGATCCAATGCATGCGATGGACGGTGGGTTCGTGGTGGAGTTTGACGGGTTCCCAGCGCTGGGTGCGGTCAGTTGGGGGGACGAGATAGAACACGCCACCGCTCTTTTCGGGGTCGGTGGTTTCACCGGGGTTCCATTGAGCGCCGATCGCGATTTCGGCTTTGCCGTCACCGTCGATATCTTGGGCCGCGATGCAGACGTTGTCGCGTTCGGTGAGATTTTCGCAGATGACGTGCTTTGTCCAAGTGGGGTTCTGGTACCACTGCACGGAGCGTTGATCGGCGAGGAGGATGTCGGGTTTTCCGTCGCCATTGACGTCTGCGATGGCGATGCCGTAACCGATGCTGATGGAGGTGTCGACGTCTTGGGGTTCGAAGCGCGCTTTGGGAGCTGCGTGAAGGGTGTTCAGGAGAAGAGCGATTGCGGATGTGATCGAGACGGCGAGGGGGGAGTGCATGAGGGGACTTGAGCAGTCGATGTGCCTGTCTGAGATGGCCAGGCTTGGATCGGGTTTGTCTGGTTTCAGGTCCGGCATGTTCAACTGCGCCCCCTTTTGATGGGGAGTGCCGTGGGAATCATCCGAGGGGTCGATTTCCTAGGACTGCATCATCCCTGAACATCAGGGGCGCAAGTTCAGAATGGATCAAAAATCACCCCCAGCCTCCGATGAGTGTGCCTGTGTCTGGGATGCTCCTCATTTCAGGCTGCTCCCGTTTCCCTTGAAAAGCAAACGGGCGGGCCCCCCTTTTGAGGAGGCCCGCCCGTGATCCGGAAGAGGTTTTGAGGTTACTTGATCGCGCCGTTGAACCCGGCTTCGTTCAGGGCTTTCTGGAGTGCTGCAGTCGAGAAGTCTCCGTCGACTTTCACGGACTTGGAGCCTTTTTCCGCGTTGTGCGCGGTGACGCCCGCCACGGAGAGAATCGCTTTTTCGGCGGCAGTCACGCATTTGCCGCAGCAGAGGTGAAGGCCATCGACAGTCGCGGATTTGACCTTCGCATCGGCGATGGTTGGGGCCGTCGCCCCGACACCGAAGTAGCCGCCTTCGAGGAGGGAGTTCACCGCTTTCTTTGCGGTTGCCTCGTCTGCGGCTTTGACTGTCACGGTTTTTCCATCCACTTCGGCGGATGCGCCGGCAACTTTGGAGATGGCACTGTTGATGCCTTTCTCACAGCTCTTGCAGCAGTTGTGCACGCCTTGGAGTTTGATGGAGGATTCAGCTTGGACTGCGGGAAGGGCAGCGAGGAGACCGATGGAGAGGATGAGGGACAAACGCATACGTTTGGGACTGTGCCATGAGTCTCAAAGCCTTGCAACGGTTGAGAGGGTGGAATGCTTCGTGCGTCCGAGCTTTTGCATGAAAAAGCGACTGTTGGCTTCGGTGTTGGGCTTGGTCATGGGCAGCGGGTTGATGGGAGCGGAAGCTCGTTGGTGGAAGGGTAACCTGCACACGCACACGCTGTGGAGCGATGGGGACGATTACCCCGAGATGGTGGCCGACTGGTATCGCGGGCACGGGTACCATTTTCTGACCTTGTCGGATCACAACACGCTCTCGAGCACGGAGCGCTGGATCTCGCCAGCGAAGTTGAGAACGGGGGACGAGGCGTTGCGAAAGTATCGGGAACGATTTGGGGACAAGTGGGTTGAAGAGCGCGAGTTGGACGGGAAGCGCGAAGTCCGGTTGAAGCGTTTTTCGGAGTATTCCGGCAAGATGAACGAGGATGGACGGTTTTTGATGATCCCGAGCGAGGAGGTGACGGGTAAAGCGGTGCACATCAATGCGACGAATTTGCAGGAGGTGATCCTGCCCTATTCGGGTTTGGGGGATCGCACGAGTTCGGGCGTGGTGAAGGCGATGCAGTACGTTTTTGATGCGGTGTCAGAGCAGCGTAAGCGTCTTGGAGTGCCGATGTTCGCGCATCTGAACCACCCCAATTTCACGTGGGCGGTGACGGCGGAAGAGTTGGCGCAAGTGGATCGGGCGCGTTTTTTTGAGGTCTACAACGGGCATCCGACGGTGCACAACG
>CAZAZT010000097.1:0-15072 GCA_964489645.1 uncultured Chthoniobacteraceae bacterium
TCCGGACTCATTTTCCGGTCTCGGGTTTTGGTGCTGGAGCAGCGGGTGCCGGTGCAGGCGCTTGAGCGGGTGCGGGAGTTGGAGCCGCAGTTTTGGGTGCTGGGGCTGGGGCATCCGGTTTTGGGGCGGGAGCTGGGGCCGGCGAGGGCTTGATCGGCTCAACAATGTTCTTTGCATCTGGCTTGCTAAGCGGAGCAGGAGCCGGAGCCGGAGCCGGTGCGGGTGCGGGTGCGGGTGCGGGTGCTGGAGCTGGTGCGGGTGCAGGTGCAGGTGCAGGTGCAGGAGCTGGAGCTGGAGCTGGAGCTGGAGCTGGAGCTGGAGCTGGTGCGGGTGTCGCGGTGGTGGCTTCCAGCAGCGAGCCGAGGAGGTTATCGCGATCGAGCTTTGTCAGGATGAATGTGCCGGGGAGGATATCGAGTGTACCGTAGGCGGTATCGGTATCCGCATCGGCGCCGACGGTGATGCGAACGGGGGTTGGTTTGTCGTCTTTCTTGATATTGACGACGTAACTGACGCGGGGTTTGTCCAATCCGTGTTTGGCCTTGTTCACGGGGCCGACCCATTTGGATGCCTTGAGGGATGCGAGAGTGTTCAGGGCGACGTTGAGTTTTTCGACGGAGACCTTGGCTTCCGATCCGGCGACGGACCACTTTCCATCCTTCTTCTCGAATTTGGTGGAGGTTTCGCCGACGCGTGTTTCGAGAGCATCGATCTCGTCGACCTTGAAGTTGAGGAGTTCTAGGGGCTGGAGCTGTGCGGCGGAGTTGGGTATGGCTTCGAAGATGGTCTTCGGGACTGCGACCACGAAAGGCTCGTTATCGATTTTGGCGTAAGCGGAGTCACCCTCTGGGTTGGCTACGGAGACGGTGACGATTGGTCGGTCTCCCGCTTTGGTTTCGGCGGTATTCTCTGAAGCGAACGAAGAAAGGGTGACGGTGTATGCGGGTTCTTTCAGATTGAACTTCGCGAGGTCGTCGGCTGCATCGGCTGCGAAGTTGGTGACGTCGGTGTTCCTCAAATCATCCAAGAGGCGGCGTGCGACGCTTTCGTTGATGGTCACGTCCTTGTCTCCATCCTTTCTCACCCAGCTTTCGCCTTTGCGCGCGATGGTGAATGGTTCGGCACCGGAGGGTTTGATGGTCATGCGGTCGACGGTGTCGGGCTCGACGCGCACGATCTTTTTGTCGCGCACGTCATTCACGACGGGATTGAGTGCGAGACCGAGCGCGGTGTTTGGCACGATGAGCACGGCGTCGCGGTTGGAGATCTGGACGAAGGTCGCGTCTTTATCTGCTTCGGTTGTGCCGGCTTTCCCGATCTTGAGGGTGACGGGCTTTTCTTGGCCTTCGACGGTGAAGGTCACGGTGGCTGCGGGTGTGGCGAGGCCGTTCTCTTCGGTGTCTTTGGCTTCGAGGAATCGTTTGGTTTGTGCGTTGAGCAGGGAGCCGAGGAAATCGGTCACCTTCGAATCTCCGGCACGCGCGGCGAGAGGTTTTACGAGATCCCAGTGGGAACCGGTTTTGGAGATTTCGAGGGATTTGTCATCCTTCGTGATGGCGACTTTTTTGACTTGGGAAGCGGTGAAGTCGGCGACTTTCTTTTCGCGGAAATCGTTTGCGTCCTTTTTTGCTTCGTCGCGCAGGGAGTTCGCCACGACGTAGACGGAGTTGTCTGCGGGGTTGTGGACGTAGATCTTGTTCTTGATGGGCGTGTCTTTGCCGATCACGAGCTCAGTTTTTGCGCCTCCTTCGGCGGCGAGGGTCACACGGATCTTGCTTTCGGAGATCCCGAACTCGGCGAGTTTGGCTTTGTCGGCATCGATTTTCGCGTCTTGCTTGAGGAACTCGATGGCGGAGATGAGGGAGTTGACTGAGCTGGCTTCGGCTCGGTCTTTCAGGGGAGCCTCCATGGACCAGTTTGCTCCGTTCTTCTTGATCTCGATTGATTTGCCGTCATTGGAGATGTTGATGGCGTTGATCTTGTCGCGTTGGATGACGGCGACTTTGGAAGCGGCCTTGAGTTTGTCTTGGGTGGTCTGGGCCTTTTGATCGACGAACTTGAGGTAGGCGAAGCCGAGACCGGCGACGGCGACGAGGGTGATCGTGGTTGCGGGTTTCATGGGCGAGGATTCGTTGGAGAGGGTTCAGGGTTTGGGAGGGTCCAGCGGTGGGGCGGGGCTTTCCGGTGGGAGGGTTAGGCGTTGCGTTTGAAGTGAACGGCGATGCCGAGGAGACCGAACAGAGCGGGGATGACCGCGAGGACGGCGATGGCGACGCGGTCGAGCTGTGATTTGGAGAGGTTGAGGCGCACGGCTTCCTTGGATTTTTTCGGGATGTCGTAGTATTCGCCGCGGCCGGCGATCCAGTTCACGACGGACGACATCATCTCATCGCCTGGGACGCCGCGACGCACGGCGCCGTCGGTGAAGAACGTGGTGTTTCCGAACACGACGAGTCGGGAGGGGTTGACGTTGGTTCCTTCGGCTCCTCCCTTTTCGAGGGCGACGCCGAGGGTGAGCGGTCCTTTGTGATCTTTGTCTTGGTCGAAGCGCATGTTCTGGTTTTGGACAGCGAATTCGGTTTCTCCCCAGGTGGCTGGGTGTGTTTCGAAGAGGGTGATGGCTTTGACGCGTTGAGCGGAGAGGGCGGCGCGGTCTACGGCGAGGGATTGGCTGTACCCGGGCAGGGGGACTTGCGCGTTGTTGAATCCCTTGATGATGGATCCGGCTTCTTTGGTGATGAGGGCGGGCGTCTCGGCTTGGAGACGAGTTTCTGAGCGGGCTTCGCCGCCGACGTTGAACATGGCTTTGACCATGGTGAGGGCGACATCGTTCCCGAGGGTGATGCCGTTCTGTTGGAGCCATCCGGCGAGCTTTGGGGTTCTGGCGTTTTGACGTGCGGCAATGATGATACGGCCTTGGCGTTCGTTGTAGTACCGCTCGAGCATCTGGATTTCGCGATCGGTGAAATCGAGTTGCGGTCCACCGATGATGATGGCGGCTGCGTCGTCGGGAACGCTGGCGTTCTCGTTCAGGTCGAGGGCGGCAGTGGTCATGTTCACCCGTTGGACGGTCTCCACGAGTGCGGTGATGGATTTGTCCCCTTGCGCGCCGGGTTGCGGCATTCCTTGCGGTCCGCCGACTGGCAACTCGAGTTCGCTGTGTCCTTTGGTGAAGTAGACTTTTGGGGTCTTTTTCTCGAGGAGTTCGAGGAGGCCTGAGGTGATGACCTCTTCGCCTTTGAAGCCGGTGACGCGCGGGGGCTGACCCATCATCGGGTTGCCGGGCTGCGTTTCGAACATGTCATTCAGGTTCAGGAACTTGGTTCGTCCATCATCATCGAGGACGAGGACGGCTTCACCGTCACCGAACTTGTATTTCTCTTGGAGTTCGACGGTTCGTTGGATGTTGCGGAAGGGGTCCACGAATTCGGGTTCGAAGTTCCCTTTGGCGGCGGTTTGGTATTCGCGGAGTGTTTGGGTGATGTCTTGGGCGATGGGCATGCCTGCGGGCATGACGGCGATGGCTTTGACGGGTTTTTTGATCTGTTTCAGGGCATTTTTGGTGAGGGGCGCTAGGGAGAACTTGGAGTTCCTTGAGTAGTCGCCTCGGAAGAAGTGCCTTGAGCTGAAGTAGTTCACCATGCCGATGATGGCGATGAACATGAGGATCTGGACGAGGACGTTGGATCCGATGACCCAGCGTCGGATGGGGTTGATGACGGGGGGTTGGGCGTCCTGTTTTTGGGTGTCGTTGGTTGCCATGGTGTGGACAGGTTGAGGGGTTCGACGTGAGTGGTTCGACGTGAGGGGTGTGAGTTTTTACGGATCAGGCTTTCCACTTCCGGAATTGGAAGACTTGGAAGTTCACGAAGAGCACGAGGATGGTCATGGAGAGGTACCAGACGACGGCGCGGGTATCGATGAGGCCTTTGGAGAATTCGGCCATGTGTTCGATGGCGGAGACGTGAGAGATGATGCTTCGGGTGGCGGGTGAGAGGTCGTTGATGACGAAGGACAGGAGGCCGAGGACGAAGAAACCGAACACGGCGACGAAGGCCATGACGGCGGCGTTGATCTGTTGGCTTGTGAGAGCGGAGGCGAGGCAACCGACGGCGGTGTAGAACATGCCGATGAGGAGGAGCATGAGGTAGCCGCCGAATAGTGCTCCGGACGCGGTGGCGGTGGGTTTATCGACGATGAACTTGAATGCGAGGAAGTACAGGAGGCTTGGGGCCCAGAGGAGGATGTAGAATGTGAGGGCACCGGCGTATTTGGAGAGGACGACTTGCCAGTCGGTGACTGGAGCGGTGGTGAGGGTTTCGATGGTACCCATCCGGAACTCATCGGCGAATGTTCGCATGGTGATGAGGGGGAAGATGAGGATGAGAGGGAACCAGAAGAGCACGGTGTTGAAGGAGACTTCGACGACGGTGGCATCGGCTTCGATTTGGCTGAGGAGGGAGATGCCGGAGTAGAAGTTGAAGCCGGTGGCGATCAGGAAGAAGAAGATCACGACGTAGGCGATGGGTGAGTAGAAGAAGCTTTTCAGTTCTCGGCTGA
Source organism: uncultured Chthoniobacteraceae bacterium (assembly GCA_964489645.1). Taxonomy (GTDB): domain Bacteria; phylum Verrucomicrobiota; class Verrucomicrobiia; order Chthoniobacterales; family Chthoniobacteraceae; genus JBEEPE01. The sequence continues at coordinate 4,561 of CAZAZT010000097.1, forward strand.
AGAGGGTGAGGAAAGTACGCATGGTTTGGGGATCTTGGTTTGCGTTGAGGGTGAGTGGATTCAGTTTCCGCTGGTGAGGTCGACGAAGACGTCTTCGAGGCTTGCGCGACGTTTTGCGAGATCGAGCACGTTCCAGTTCTTGTTTCGCGTGAGGTCGAGGATTTGCGCGAACGGATCTTTTTCTGCGTCGGTTTTGAGTTGGAAGGTGACGCCGTGTTCTCCGCGGGTGGTCGTGATATTTCGGACCCCGGCGAGGGCAGAGAGGGCGGGTTCGACCTGGGTTTCTTGGGCGTCTTTGGAGAGCGTCAGTTGGATGGATCCGACGGAGCGCAGGTTGTTGATGAGGTTTTCTGGGGTGTCTGAGGCGCGGATCCGGCCTTTGTGGATGACGACGACTTTGGAGCACATGATTTCCACCTCGGGGAGGATGTGGGTGGAGATGAGGACGGTGCGGCGGTGGGCGAGGTTCTTGATGAGTTCGCGGACTTGCCGGATCTGGATCGGGTCGAGGCCGATGGTTGGTTCGTCGAGGATGAGCAGTTGGGGGTCGTGCACGAGAGCGTCTGCGAGGCCGACGCGCTGTTTTTGTCCTTTGGAGAGGGTTCTGACGAGTGCGCGTTCTTTTTCTTCGAGGTTGCAGAGGCCGATGACTTCGAGGACGCGTTTTCGCACGTCGCGAGAGGGTACGCCTTTGAGGGCGGCTCGGTAGGCGAGGTACTCGCTGACTCGGAGATCGTCTGGCAGCGGGGTGCTTTCGGGGAGGTAGCCGAGGCGTTTTCTGGCTTCGATGGATTGTTCGAAGACGTCGAAACCGGCGATAGAAGCGCGCCCGGAGGAGGCGGGCATGTAGCCGGTGAGGATGCGCATCGTGGTGCTTTTGCCGGCGCCGTTTGGCCCGAGGAAGCCGACGATTTCACCTTGGCCGACTTCGAAGCTGAGGTTGTCGATGGCGGTGAAGCCTTGGTATCGCTTGGTGAGGGATTCGACTTTGATCATAGGGAAAGTGATTTGGGGGTTGGGCGAATGGAGGACAGTCGAGCGGTTGGAACGTTCAAAAAAAGTTGTTCGCTGGTTTTTGGTGGGTGTTGGTGGGGGCTAGGGCCAATCGACGGCGAGTTCGCACCGTTGGCGGGAGCGGTTCTCGTAGAAGATCTTCTTATTTCGCAGCCCGAACTCGTGGACGAGTTTGGTGCATTTGACGTCGAAGCAGCAGTATTCCGCGATCTCGAGGACTTTGCCTTCTCGCCACCAGCGGATGGCTTGGAGGCCGTCGGCGGTTTTTCCTACGCCGAGGGATGCGCTGGCGACGGAGTCGAGGGGGACGCGGGCTTTGAGGCGTTTTTCGATCTCGACCAGAAGGTCGAGGGTGGGGACGACGGATGCCAAATCGAGCACGGTATATTTTTGGAGGACCTCGTAATCGAAGTTGATGAGGTTGTAGCCCACGACCATGTGTGCGCGGCGGAGTTGATCGACGAGAGCATCCATCTCCTTTTCGCGAAAGATGCGGTAGGATTGGTTTGCGGTGGAGAAGGTGACGGCTACGGAGACGCCCATGTCGCGCTTTTTGTCCCAGCCGCCGACGTCTTGAGACGAGCGTTGGGTTTCTAGGTCGAAGTAGACGATGTCGCGTTCCATGGGGGGGGTGATTACAGAGAGGGGACGGAGGGGAAGCAATGCGGCGATTCGGGAGGGGTGGCGGGTTCGCAACGGCTATCTCTTTGGTGTCAAAAAAGTTCGCCTTGGGAGGGAGACTCAGGTGCGGGTGGCGGAGGCGGGGTTTTTGGTGAGGTGCGTGATGTTTTGATGGAGGGTTCTTTGCTTCCGAACTCCGCGGCGAGCGAGCGCAGACCGGCGGCTTCTGCGAGCTCGCGGATGCGTGTTGGATCAGGTTGAGGCACAAGATTTTCCATCGGGACAGGCAGTGGCAGATCGAGGTCGAGGCGGACCATTTCCCGATTGCGTCGGACATTGTCAGCGTGTTCGCCGATCTTGAGGCGGAGCTTTTCGGAAAGATCCTGTGGCAGTGCGAGAACTGCATCCAGAGAGCCGTACTTGTTCAACAGTGTGGCAGCGCCCTTTGGACCGATGCCGGGGACACCGGGGATATTGTCCGAACTGTCACCGGTGAGGCTGAGAAGATCGCCGAGTAGGGCGGGTGGAACGCCCCACTTTCGTTCGACCGCTTCGGGGCCGAGCAAACCGAAACCGGCATCTGGGGTTGGAAGATCATTTTTCAGGGAGGAGTAGATCAGGATGCTTTCGCTGACGATCTGCTGCACGTCCTTGTCAGATGAAGCGATGATGCAAGTGCCGCCTTGGGTTGCGGCCTTGATGGCGTAGCTTGCCATCAGGTCATCGGCTTCGGTTCCTGGTAGGGAGAGGTTTGCGACTCCGAACGCTTCCACCAGATCGCGGATCAGCAGCAGCTGCAGTTGGAGGTCCATTGGCATCTCGTCCCGCTGTTGTTTGTACTCGGGGAGCAGGGTGGTTCGGCGCTCTGGCAATCCCTCATCCCAGATGACGGAGACTGCGTCGGGTTCGACGTCAGCCATGACGCGGCGAAGGCTTTTGATGAATCCGTGTGTGGCGCCTGTGGGTTCGTTCCTGCTGTTTCGCAGGTCGGGCATGGCGTGGAACGAGCGGTAGGCGTAGTAGAAGCCGTCAATGAGGAGCAGTTTCACGGGTTTGGGGAGGGGGTTGAACCGGTGTTGAGATGGTTGCGCAACCAGAGCAGCGCATCTTCGCGGGTGGAGAGGCGATCCTCCATTTGAAGGGAGAGTGCGGTGTCCAAGATCTCTTTGAATGTGGGACCGGGTTTGAGTCCGGCCTCGATGAGGTCTTTGCCTGAGAGCAGGGCTTGAGGGATGATCGGTTCGTTCGCGAAGGACGCGAGCTGGTCACGCAAAAATCGGTGGTTGTCGAGCATGCCATGACTTCCGGTGCAATCGACTCGGTGCAGTTCGAGTTCATCGTCGAATCCTGGCCGGGCCATGAATCGGCGGAGCGTGGAGGGGCGCATCTGTTGAACGTCCTTGAACGACATGTGGTTTGCTACCGCGCTCACGGTGGCATCGATTTCGGCTCGGGAGAATCGGAGTCGGCTCAGGATGGATTCGCTCATTTCGGCGCCGAGCTTTTCGTGTCCGGAGAACCGGATCCGTCCGTCAGGATCCACGGAGCGCGTGGCGGGTTTGGCGATATCGTGGAGGAGGACGCTGAGGACGAGTGGGATTGAGGCCTGCTCGGGGAGGAGGCTGAGCATGAGGCGCGTGTGGACCCAGACATCGCCTTCGGGGTGGAACTGAGGGGGTTGGGTGCAGCCTTTGAGAGCGGACATCTCTGGGAGGATTGCGTTGAGCAGGCCGGTGGTATCGAGCAGATCGAGTCCATGGACCCTGTTCGGATGCAAAAGGATACGGGTCAGTTCTTCGCGGATGCGTTCTGGGCTGACCTCGTTGATGGCGGGAGCGTGTTCCTGTACGGCTTGGAGTGTTTTTGGATCGATGGTGAAGCCGAGCACGGTTGCGAAGCGAACGGCGCGGAGGAGGCGGAGGCGATCCTCTCTGAACCGTTCGCAGGGGTCGCCGATGGCGCGGATGATGTGGGCGTCGAGATCTGCTCGTCCGGCCACATGATCGATCACGGAATCGGACAGGGGATCGTAGAAGAGCCCGTTGATGGTGAAATCCCTCCGGAATGCATCTTCTTGTGCGGAGGAGAAGTGAACTGTCTCGGGGTGGCGACCGTCGACGTAGGCGCCGTCGGAGCGGAAGGTTGCGACTTGGAAGGTGGTGTCGCCGATGAGGACGCAGATGACTCCGAAGGCTTCTCCGACGGCGTAAGTCCTTGGGAAAATGCGTTGTACGTCGGCGGGTTTTGCGGAGGTGGCGATGTCGATGTCGTGGCAGATGCGGCCGAGGATCCGATCGCGGACGCATCCTCCGGCGAAGAGGGCTTCGAACCCTGCGTTGCGGAGGCGGCGCACGATGGACGTTGCTTCGCGGGCCAGTTCAGCGGGGTTCACGGTTGGAGGGGGTGGATTTGTGAGGGAGCGGCGGGGGTGTGGGTGGGGCCGCTTTGGATCGAGGGTTGACGCCGTCCTTGTTTCGGACGGCGGTGCAAGGGTTTGCCGGTGGCGTTGAGGGGCGGTCGGCGCGTGCTTTCGGTGCTTCGCAGTTGGAAAGGCAGGGAAGCACCGGAAGCGTGTGCCTGAGTCACTTGCCGGTGTGGAAATCGAGCACGAATGCGTCGTCCAGGACGGGTTTCAGGAGGGAGACGAAATCCTGATGGACCTTATGGTCGATGTAGGTCTGCACATCGGCCTCGTTTTTGAAGCTGAGGATCCACATGTGGGTGAAGCCTTTATCGAGATTCTCTTTGCTGACATTGGTGCCCCATTCGAGCGATTGGATCTGTGGGATGGCGCCTTTGAGGGCTGCGAACGCGGATTCGACGCGTTTGATCTGTTCGGTGGTGGCCTCTTTCTTGAACTTGAAGGAGACGACGTGTTTCACGGAATCCTGTGCGAGGAGTGTGGTGGTGCTCATGACGATTGCTGCGAGAAGTGCGAGTGTTTTCATGGGAGAGATAGGTTGTTCGGGTTGAGGGGATTGGGCCGGGATTGAGCGGCTCACAATGCGGCTCGGATGGCATCACCCATGGCGCGGGTGCCGACGAGTGTCGTGCCTTCGCTATGGATATCGCCGGTGCGAAGCCCTGCCTCGATGACGGTCTGTACGGCACGGTCGATGGCGTCTGCGGCTTGTGATAAGCCGAGGGAGTAGCGCAAGAGCATCCCTGCGGAGAGGATTTGTGCGATGGGATTTGCGATGCCCTTTCCAGCGATATCCGGGGCGGTGCCGCCGCTTGGTTCGAAGAGGCCGAAGCGACCGGTGGGCAGTTCTCTTTCACCGAGGGATGCGCTTGGGAGCATGCCGAGTGATCCGGCGATCATGGCCATCTCATCGGAGAGGATGTCGCCGAAAAGGTTTTCTGCGAGGACCACATCGAAGGAGCGAGGCTGCTTGATCAGCTGCATGGCGGCGTTGTCCACGTAGAGGTGGCTGAGTTGCACGTCTGGGTACTGGGCGGCCACCCGTGAGACGGTTTTGCGCCAGAGCACACCGTTCTCGAGGACGTTGGCTTTATCGATCGAGGTCACCTTTTTTTTGCGGCCTTGCGCGGCTTTGAAGGCGACGTGTGCGATGCGTTCGATCTCGCTTTCGCGATAGACCATGGTGTCGATCGCAACGGTTTCGCCGTTTTCCTGATGCGTGCCTTTGGGTTGGCCGAAGTACAAACCGCCGGTGAGTTCGCGGACGCAAAGGACATCGAACCCGCCGGAGATCAGGGATTCTTTGACTGGGGAGGCGTGGGTGAGTTGTGCGTGGCAGAGGGCGGGGCGGAGATTTGCGAAGAGGCGGAAATGTTTTCTGAGCGGGAGAAGTGCGGCGCGTTCGGGTTGCTCATTTGGTGGAAGAGATTCCCATTTTGGGCCGCCAACGGATCCGAAGAGGATGGCGTCGGATGCTTCGCAGACTTTGAGGGTTTGTTCGGGAAGCGCTTTTCCGTCGACATCGATGGCGATGCCGCCCACGCGTGCTTCGGTGGTTTCGAGGGTGAACCCGAATTTTTGGCTGACGACGTCTAGGACGCTCAGCGCTTCCGACATGACTTCAGGTCCGATTCCGTCGCCGGCGAGGACCGCGATTTTGAAGTGAGGCATAAAGGGAGGATTCTTCCACTGGAGAGGGTGGATGTGAAGGCGGATAGCGGGGTTTTGTCCCGCGGGAGAGAGGTGGGCGATGGGTTAGCGCCTGAGGACACGAACGCGATGGGTTTCGCTATCGCCGATGAAAACGCTTCCATCTTTGTCGACGAAGATCCCGTGGAGGCGGGCCATTTTGCATTGGAGGGGATTGCCATCGGGGCCGTCTCCCTTTTCGCCTGTTCCTGCGATGAGTTCGAGGTGGCCGGTTTTCGCATCGATCATGCGCACGGAGTGACTTTCCGTATCGGCGAGGAAGACGTTGCCGTCGGCGTCGATGGCGATGCCTTTTGGGCCTTTGAGGGTTGCGGAGCGGGCGGGGCCGCCGTTTCCGGTGAAGCCACTGGCTCCGGTTCCGGCGACGTGGTGGATGGTCTTGGTTTTGAGATCGAACTTGAACACTTGATTACCCTCGCGGGTGGCGAGCCAGAGGTTGCCCTTTGCGTCGAAGTCCAGTGAGCGCGGGCCTTTGAGGGGAGTGCCTTGGATGGGCGAAGCGTCGGGGGTGGGCCCGGCTTGTCCGGTGCCGGCGAAAGTTGAGATGGTGCCGGATTTCATGTCCACGGTCCGGATGACATGGTTGCCGATATCGCAGATGAAGAGGTTTCCGTCGGGTCCGAACTGGATGCTGTGGGGTTGTTTGAGTTGGGCGGCGGTTGCGGGGCCTCCATCGCCGGAGTAGCCCGGTTTTCCTGAGCCTGCGATGGTCGTGATGATGCCGGATTTTCGGTCGATCTTTCGTACGACGTGATTGGCCATGTCGACGACGTAGAGGTTGCCGTCTGTATCGAAGCGGATTTCGTGGGGGAGATTGAAGGAGGCTTTGGTGGCTGGACCTCCGTCGCCGGAATAACCCTTTTCGCCGGAACCTGCGATGGTGCTGATGGTGCCGTCTGGAGCGACTCGGCGGACGCGTTGACCTGTGTACTCGCAGAACCACAGGGCTCCGTCCGGTCCACGAACGACCCCGAAAGGGTTGTCAATGAGGGCTTTGTTGGCTGGGCCTCCATCGCCGGCGAAGCCTTGTTTGCCGGTGCCTGCGAATGTCTCGATGGTCCAGGCTCCAGCATGGGGTAGGAGCGAGAGGGCGAGGATGAGTGCGACGAGGGGGCGTAAGGGGCTCATTGCGGTGGAGGGGGGGATGGGTGCGCGTCTTGGGTGGGGCGTCCGCCGTTGAGGGGACGGACGCTCGGGGTTGGTCAGGCTGCGGAGTCTTCTGGCAGAGGGCGTCCTTTGGTTTCTGGGAGGAAGGCGACGGCGACGAGGCCGAGGAGGAAGACCACGCTGACGTAGCAGCAGGCGTCGCGGAAGGCGGCGAGTTTTGCGGCGGCTTTTGCGGCTGCGTCAGCGGATTCGCCCAGCTTTGCGATGGCGGAATCCGCGATATTTTTTTGGAGGACGCCCATGGTGAAGGGTCCGCTTGCGGCGATGAAGCGGCCGACGTTGTAGCAGAAGCTGACGCCGGTGCTTCGGAGGCGAAGAGGGAAGAGTTCGGGGAGGTAGATTGCGAAGCCTGCGAAGAGGGCGAGTTGGCAGAAGCCCATGAGAGCGCTCATCCAGATGTCATCGGTTCCGTTGAAGAGGCGGAAGTATCCGAAGGTGACGGCGAAGGCGGCGATGTAGCCGAACACGAACGCGGTTTTGCGGCCGGCGGCTTGGGCGAGTTTGGTGAAGAAGAGCATTCCGAAGAATGCGCCGAGGTTTTGGACGATGGAGTTGATACCGATCCAGTACGTTTTCTTGTTGGCGATGACTTCGTCGGCGACGCCCTGTTCCTTTAGGGAGCGTGTGATGACGTCTCCGACGAGTTCGGGGCTGAAGAATCCGACACCCCAGAGGCCGACCACGCCGGCGACGCAAAGGATCATGCCGAGCAGAGCGGGCCTCCTCCAACGCGTCTCACCGAACAGGGAGGCGTAGGATCCGAACTTTGCGCCGGAGGCGCGGCCTTCCGCGCGAGCGGCGACCCATTTTTCGGGTTCTTTGAGGCGGACTTGGATGAAGACACAGAGGAAGGCGGGGAGTGAGCCGACGAGGAACATGATTTTCCACACGTTTCCTGGATCGACTTTGCCTTCCGCTCCGAACTTCCCGAGGAGCATGCTGATGAGGCCAGCCGTGATATTGCCGACGGCGGAGAGGGCTTGGAGGGTGCCGAGCGCTCCGGTTCGGGAGCGTTCGGGGAGACTGTCTGCAACGAGAGCGACGGCGAGTCCGAAAACGCCCCCGACGCCGAGCCCTGTGACGAAGCGATAGATTGCGAAGTCCATCCAGCCTTTGGAGAAGGCGGAGAGGCCTGTGCAAACCGAGTAGAGGAGCACGGTGAGCGTGAGGGTGCGTGCGCGCCCGATGCGGTCACCGACTGCACCGAAGATGAGGCCGCCGGTCGCCCAACCTGCGACGAAGATGGCGGTGGCGTATCCTCCGAACTGTTTGGCATCCAGTTCGGGGGGGAGGAGGGCTTTCATGGCTCCTTGTCGAGCGAGGAGGAAGAGCTGTTGGTCCAGGCAATCGAAGAGCCAAGCGAGCGAAGCCATGGCGAAGACGAACCAGTGATAGCTGGTCAGGTCACGCCACCAGGGGCCTTCGGAGGAGTTGGGGTTTTGCATAGTGGAAAAATGGGGGGTTGGATCAGGTCATCAAGCTGGAATCACGCCCTGCTGAGAGGGGGCGTGACGGTCAGAGGGAGTGCAGGGTTTTCCCGTGGAGCACATGAAGGATTTGCAAAGCGTTGCCGCGCACCTTTGCGAAGAGGGTGCCTGGGTCGATCCGACCGATGTGGGAATCTGCGAGCAGGCGGAGAGGGATTCGAGATGCCGCATCCCACGCCTGCCACAATGGAATCCGGGCCATGGCAGCGGCGAGGGGCACGGCACGGTTCATCGTGATTGCGGATCCTGCAAAAACGTTGCTTCCGGGGAGACGCACGATGCCATCTGTTCCGACTTCTGTCGTTACCTTGCCGATGGTGTAACGTCCGGGCTTTGCATGGGCGGCGGCCATGCAATCGGTGGTGAGGATTCGTGGGGCGGCGGCTTTGGCTGTCCAGAGGGCACGAAACGCTGGGGGTGGCAGGTGGATGCCATCTGGGATGAAGGATGCGCCGAGGGCCGGCTCAGCGAGTTGTGCGATGACCGGGTTGCGATGGCGATCTAGGAGGCCGGGGCATCCGTTGCCGAGATGGGTTGAGAGACGGGCACCTGCGCGCATCGCTTTTTGGATGGCGTCATGATCTGCCATGGTGTGGCCGATGGCGGAGAGGATCTTTTTGGAGGAGAGGAATTTGATGAGGGGGATGGCTCCGTGGGATTCAGGGGCGAGAGTGACCATGGCGATGCGGTTGCGTGCAGCGCGTTGGAGTTGCCGGAAGGCGGAAGTGTCGGCGGGTCGGACCGCGTCGAGGGGATGTGCGCCTCGCGCTCCGTCTTGGGGGCTGATGAAAGGGCCTTCGAGGTGGAATCCGGGGATTTGGGTGCCATCGGAGAGGCGTTCGGGGAGGGAGGCGAGGGTTGCGAAATGGGTTTCGAGGGTTTCGAGGGGCGCGGTGATGAGGGTGGGGAGGACGACGGTGCACCCGGTCTCTTTGAGACGTGAGAGAGCGACGAGAAGGTCGTGTTGGGTTGTGTTTGGATGATTGAAGTCGCAGCCTGCGAATCCGTTCACTTGGATATCACAAAATCCTGGGCCGAAGAGCGGGAGATTGGCGGTGTTTGTCCGTGAGGCGGGCGTTGCCGTTTTTGAGATCAACCGCCCCTTTTCGAAACGGAAGCTGTACGGCTGTCCTGTCCGGTAGTGTTTTGCTGAGAGGCTCTCCGTGAAGGATTTCATGCGGAGAGGCTGTTTGCAGATGCCGTGCTAGAGCAGGGCGGCGGATTCCTCGTCGATGAGGAGGCTCGCATTTGGATGGGTTCTGAGACTGCTTGCGGGGCACGAACCGCACACTGGTCCACGGAGGGTGTCGTGGACGGCTTTTGCTTTGCGTGTGCCGGGGACGACGACGATGAGGGTTTCTGCGGACAGGAGGGTGGGGATGGTGAGGGTGATGGCTGTTTTGGGAACGGAATCCAGGTCTGGAAAACAGCCGTCGTTGACCTGTTGCTGGCGGCAAGCGTGATCCAGGTTCACGATCCGGACTCCTGCGGGATCGTTGAAATCGGCGGGTGGGTCATTGAAAGCGAGGTGCCCGTTCTCTCCGATCCCGGCGCAGGTGACATGGATGGGACCTTCGGCGAGGAGTTGTTGGTACCGGGCACATTCGGCTACGGGGTCTGGGGCTTCGCCGCGGATACCGTGGAATGCGGCGGGTTGGATGTGCTGGAGAACGTGTTCCTGCTGGTAATGCCTGAAGCTGGCGGGATGTGTGGCGTTGATCCCGACGTATTCGTCCATGTGAAAAATCTCTACCTTTGACCAGTTGATGGGTTTGGAGAGGAGTTCTTTCAAGAAACCGGTCTGGGAGGGTGCGCTTGCGAGGATGATTCGAGCCAAACCGTGGTCTGCAATGGCCGTGTTGATGGCGGTGGAGGCGCCGATGGCAGCGATGGCGTCCATACTGGCTCGGGTCTTGAAACGCAGCACCTTGAGCCAGTCGAAGGTGAGAGTTTCGTACGTGGTTTCCGAGGGCATGTTGTGTGGTTAAGCAAGAGTGTTGCCAACCGCGTGTTAACAAGTGGGGCAGAGCATGATACCTGCCCCCCCCCCCCCGCCCCCCCCCCCCCCGATCGTGCGGCGGTGGGGGGGGC
>CAZAZT010000098.1:0-2902 GCA_964489645.1 uncultured Chthoniobacteraceae bacterium
TCAGCCTTTGTGCTCTTTGAACTGGGCGATGGCAGCGGCTTTGGTGTTCACCCGCAGCTTTTGGTAAATGTGTTCGATGTGGGTCCTGACGGTGCTGTAGCTGAGGCCGAGGTCTGAAGAAATCTCTTTGTAGAGTTGGCCTTTCGCCAGTTGCTCGAGGATCTCCCGTTCCCTGGAGGTGAGTGCGTCCAGTGGGTTTGAGGGGGCGGGTTGAGTTCGGAAAAACTCGACCATCCGGCGCGCCAAGGCGGGGGAGAGCGGTGAACCACCCGAGGCTGCTTCGAGGGTGGCGTCCAGAAGTTTGTCCGGGCGGGTTGATTTCAGGAGGTAGCCCGTTGCGCCGGCTCTGATGCAGGCAAACAGTTGGTCTGAGTCATCGTGGACTGTGTGCATCAGGACTTTGAGTGACGGTAGTTGCGCTAAAAACAGTGAGATTGCGGCTGTTCCGGTCATCCCCGGCAGGTTGATATCGAGGATGAGCACGTCGGGTCGTGCGGGTGCGATTTTCTGAAGGGCTTCCTCGGCGCTGCCATAGCTTGCCACGCAGGACATGTTTGGGTGGGCGTCAAAAAAGTCGACCAACGTTTCGCGGAGGTCACGTTGGTCTTCGACGATGGCCACTCGTAGCTTGGTGGTTGGAGCGGTGTGATTCAGTTTTTGAGGGGGAGTTTCCATGTGAGCGAGATGATGGTTCCGTTTCCGGGTTGACTGGAGAGGGAGAAGACTCCGCCAAGAGAGGAGCAGCGCGATGCCATGCCACGTATGCCTTCTCCGAGCCCTGACGCTTCTCTTTCCGTTAAGCCAGCTTCGAAGCCAGCCCCGTCGTCTGAGAGGGTAACGGAAAGGGTCTCCTTCGTTCTCGAGAAAGTGAGCGAAATGAAATGGGGGGCTGCGTGCTCGATGGCATTCGATATGGCCTGCTTGATGATCAGGAGTGATTCTCGACGGAAGGTCGGTGAGAGGGGGATGGATTCGAGGTCTTGCCCGATCTCCGTTTTTGGGCGGATGTCGGACCCTTCCAAAAAATCCTCGAGATATTTACAGGCAAAGTGGGCCAACCCTGACGCTGAATCGTGACGAGGATTGATCGTCCAGAGTGTCTCTTGGAAGGCGCGTTGGATCTGGGCCACCCCGTTTTCCAGTTCGTACAGGCGCGCGTCTCGCCGGTCCTCTGGACCATTTTTGCAGAGGGACGAGAGGAGACCGATCCGTGTGAGTTTTGCGCCAATCTCATCGTGGAGGTCGCGGGAGATGCGTTGGCGTTCCTCGTTGATCAGGCGCTCGCGCGAGAGGAGTCGTGCTAAGCGCATGCGCACGATGGCTTTGAAACAGGCGACCACGAGTGAGGCTGACATAGCCGCTATGGCCGCCCAAAAAACCGGTGATTGGCTCACGGGCCGCGCGATGCTGAAACGTGCAACAGCTGACGCGGGATGCCAGATGCCGGAAGGAGTTCCTGATTGGACCTCGAACCGGTAAGCCCCTGGGGGAAGGGATTTCAGCATGTGTTTTCGGCCGGTGGTTGGGGGGGACCAATCATCATCACCCGGCAGGGTGCGATAGCGGAAAACCGTTTCGTTGAGGTGCACGAGGTCGGGTGCGGTGTATTGGATTTCGACCCAATCGGTTTCAGGGTTCAGGGAGAGATCCTCGGTGATACCGGTCAACGGCGAATGGGGGCGGATGGATTGGCTGGCGGTTCGCACCGCTTCGATGCGGGGTTTTGAGGGCTGAGAGTCCTCTGGAGCATCTGAGCGGATGCTTGCGATGCCGTTTTGGGTGAGGAAGGCTGGCCTGCCATCTGGGAGGAGGGTTGCGAGATGGCCACTGCCTCCGAGGCACTCATTGGATGCGAGCCCAGAGTTTGTTGTGATTCGCAAAACGCCTTTTGAAAGAGGCTGCGAATGCGGGGTTTTTGGGTCGGGCAGTTTGATCCTAAAAAGCCCATCTGGGGTTCCGGTCCAAAGGTGGCGCACGTCGCTGATGATTTGCAGCACGGGCTCCTCGGATAGAGCGGGGATAGGTTCAACTTTCTGGATGAGACCGTCCTCAAGGAAGGCTAGGCCAGCCAGCGTACTCACCCAGAGTCGTTTGGAAGAGTCGACATGGAGCGCCAGAATGGAGTTTGAGGGCAGCCCTTCACTCTCCGTGATGAATGTGGATATTCCATCGGGCGACATCATGCCGAGGCCCCCCCTTTGAAATCCGAACCAGAGGGTTCCATCGGGGGATTCCGTGATGCAAGTCACGGGGTCGAGTCGATCGAAGGCCGGCGGTATGCCCTCAATCGCGGACAGACGTCGATTAGCGTCGAGAAGCAGGAGACCGTCGACGCAGCCTGCCCACAGCCGATTTTTTCGGTCAAGGTGAAGGCTGAGAATGACGCGACTGGTCCTCAGGGACTCTGGTGGAGTCATGATTGCTTGAGTTCCCTGTGGTTCCACGCAGAGGAGATGATTTCCTCGTGTTCCTATCCAGAGTTCGCCGTTTGCGCCCTCTGCGAGTGCCGAGACGCTCCCTTCGATATGCGCAATCTCGAAAGGAGTGCCGTTCGAAATGTCATGGATTGCACCGGACTCCGTCCCTGCCAGCACACGGCTTGAGGGGGATCGGTAGAGTGCACTGAATCGGGTTTCTGGTTCAGGTGGAGAGAGGTTGGCCGCGATTTTTTTTTGAAACCGGAATAGACCGGTGCCTCCGCCGGCCCAGACATTGCCGCCGGAATCCTCGATCAGAGAGCGGTTGTCGACAGGGGCGTTCCCTTCCCTGCCTGTGATCCGGTACACGTGGGTCGGCGATGATGCGAACACGCCCTCTGCGCCTCCGGTCCAGAGCATCTTATTGTGGTAGAAAAATGACGCAGGGAACGGCCGGTTGGAGATCCCATGGGGATTGCGCATCG
>CAZAZT010000098.1:3002-14942 GCA_964489645.1 uncultured Chthoniobacteraceae bacterium
ATCCCTGATACCCAGAGGTTTCCGGCGGTGTCTGACGAGATGTGATTCAGGAGCACTGGGGGTTTTCCCGGCCAGGCGTCTTTGGGCCACGTTGTGAAATCCACGCCATCAAAGCGCATCAGTTGGTTGGTGGAGGAAATCCACAGAAAGCCTGCCTGATCGAATGTCAGGCCGGTAATGACGGATTCTGGCAGTCCGCGAAGATGATCCCAATGCCGAAGCGCATAGTCCTCGAGCAGGCTGCGTTCTGGAAGTGTTTGGGCAATCCCCGCTGGGAGGCACGAGAGGAGGATGAGTAGAACGTACCGCAGGCAGTAGGTGAGTCGGTGCCGGATGGACGGTTTTGCGAACGTTTCCACTTCGGCGAAAGGTATGCGGTAAAATGCAGCGCACTCAACGCGCGAGATTTTCTAGGTAACAATCTTTTTGGCAAGTACGGCGGCCAACTTTGCGCTGACTGCGACCGCGAGGGACGCTTCCCAGCCAAAAAGTTCGAGTGCCATAACGCTGGCGGTCACTGGGGCTTGGAGTCCTGCTGCGAACATCAGGCAAAGGCCGGTGGCAGCACCCATATCAGCGGGTGCGTTCATGGTTGCGGCGAGATGTAGACCGAGAGCGGCGCCGATGAAAAAGAGCGGAGTCACTTCGCCACCACGCAGGCCGGCTCCGAGGGTGACCATCGTGAACACGCCCTTCCAGAACCAAGCGAAGCGGGGCGCGAAGCCTGTCTGAAGCATGCTTTGGATGGAAACCGAGTCTGGAACATACGAGACGGCTCCCAAGCCGCAAAAATCCCATCCGTTCGGGATCAACGAGATCAATAGCGCGATGGCGATTGATGCAAGGATTGGAGCGAGCCATACAGAACGGGTTTGGGCTCTCTTCGAGGCGAGGTACGCGAGGATGCGTTGGAAGGTGCCGGTGGTAACGCCGCAAGCAACGGATAGCGTGATCAATGCGAGGAGGTCAGGTGCCGACGGCAATCCCACCTCTGGCGCGAGACTCGTCGAGTGTTGAGCTCCGCAGATTCCGGCGATGCGGTTTGCTAAACATGCTGAGATGAGCACCCAGATGACTGGAGCAAATGAGAGCCGAGATGAACTCCTTTCGAGCACGAATGTTGTGGCTGCGGCAGGTGTGCCGAAGACAGCTGAAAACCCCGCAGCGACTCCGCAGCGTGTGGGGAGCCCTCCGGTGGCGCTTTGGCAGTTGAGGAGGTTGCCGAACAGAGCGGTGACGCCGGCACCCATCTGGAGGGCTGTTCCCTCTCGTCCGGCGGAGCCACCGCCCAAGTGCGTCAACACGGTGGAGATAAAAATGAGAGGGGCAGAGCTGGGCGCAACAGGGGATTGTCCATCCTCGGAAGCCATCAATGCAGCGCTTGTTCCTCCATCAGCCGCAGGGTTGATCTTTGCGTAGAGGAGGTTGCTGACGGCGCCTCCGATAGGGAGGACGAGGAGAAGGGCAGGATGGGCTGAGAAGGCCTGCCCCGCCCAGTCCATGACATCGAGGAAAAGCGCTCCGATGAGCCCAGTTGCGCACGTGCTGATGAGGATCAAAGCGGGCCGGCGCATGGGAGGTGATCATTCAGTTGCGCTGATCTGATTGCGATGCGGACACAGCAACGTAGATCGCGGGAATCACAAAAAGAGTGAGTAGCGTGCCGATGATCATGCCTGAGACCAGAACGACTCCGATGCTGTTGCGCGCACCTGCTCCGGGGCCGGACGCGAGAACGAGCGGGAAGTGTCCGACAACGGTGGCCACTGATGTCATCAAGATGGGGCGCAATCGTGTCATTCCCGCTTCTGTGACCGCTTCGAGAGCAGATATCCCCTGATCGCGCAGTTGGTTCGCAAACTCCACGATCAGGATGCCATTTTTGGAAACCAATCCCACCAACGTGATCAGGCCGACTTGGCTATAGATGTTCAGCGAGGTGAAGCCGAGGAAGGAGAACATCAGGGCGCCTGAAAGTGCCAACGGCACAGAGCCGAGTAGGATGATGAGAGGTGAGCGGAAGCTCTCGAACTGAGCTGCCAGCACCAAGAAGATGAGGATGACCGAGATGATGAGCGTTTCGGACAGGCGGTTCCCTTCGACGCGGAGCTGACGCGCCTCGCCTGCATAGTCGATGGAGTAGCCGCGTGGAAGGATGGAAGCGGCCTCGGTTTCCAAGAAACGCAACACGCTGTCCAAGGTGACATTTGGGGGGTAGGCACCTTGGATCCTTGCGCAGTTGAGTTGTTGGAACCGGTTGAGTGTGCGCGGCTCTACGGTTCTGCGGATTTTCGCTACGGTTGACAGCTGGATTTGGCGACCATCGGGGCCTGCGACGTAAACATCGGGCACTTGATCGGGATTCAATCGGGCTGCTCGCTCGAGTTGAGGGATGACCTTGTAGCTCCGGCCTTGGATGGAGAAACGGTTCACAAACGCGCCGCCCAGCATGGATGCGAGGTCTCCTCCGATTTGTTGGAGGTTTAACCCCATGTCGAACACCAAGTCCCTGTCGAGAACGACCTCAGCTTGAGGTAAGTCGAACTTCAAATCGGTGTCTGCGAACATGAACATCCCGCTGTTCATGGCTTTTCCCACAAGTTGCTCGGCGAAGCCCACCAGTTCGCGTGGTTCAGAAGTGGTGCAAATCACGAACTCCACAGGAAGATTGCTCGCGCCCGGAAGGGGCGCAGGAGTTGTCGCGATGACTCGAATGCCGGGGATGGCAGCGGACCGACCAAACACTTCTCCGAGGATTTGGTCAGCGGAGCGTTTGCGCTGGCTCCATGGTTTGGTGACGAGTCCAGAGAAGCCCTGGAAGGGTTGAGTGATCTGAAAAGTTGTGGCGGTTTCCTGAATCGACAGGAACAAGTCGTTCAGGAGAGCCGTATAGCGTGTGGTTTGATCGATGGTTGAGTTGGGAGCGGCTTGGACGATTCCGAAGACGACGCCTTGATCCTCTTTCGGCGCCAGCTCTTTGGCGGAAAAGAGGTAGAACGGCGCTGCGAGAATCGCGAAAGCGGCTGAGAAGAGGAGGGTGACGGGTCTCCATCGAAGGCTTGAGCGGAGGAGTTTGCCGTACGTGATTTTGACCCGGTCGAAGACGCGATTGATCCGAGATGCGAATCCGGAGTGCGTTGCCGACGGACGCAACATGTGACCAGCCATGACTGGAGAGAGGGTGATGGCGACGATCCCCGATACGATGACTGCCCCAGCAAGAGTGAACACAAACTCTCTGAACAACGTGCCCGTAAGGCCCCCTTGCATCCCGATGGGTGTGTAGACCGCAGCCAAAGTGATGGTCATGGCGATGATGGGGCCGAGCAGTTCGCGAGCACCCTTGAGGGCGGCCTGAATCGGGGCAAGCCCCTCGTGGATATGTCTCTCGACATTCTCAACCACAACGATTGCGTCATCCACCACGAGTCCGACGGACAACACGATTGCGAGCAGGGTCAATAGGTTGAGGGTGAAGCCGAGGATCAGCATGATAAACGCAGCCCCCACCAAGCTCACCGGGATGGCAACCAAGGGAATGAGTACGGAGCGAACGCTGCCGAGAAAGAGGAAGATCACGGCAACCACGATCAACAGCGTTTCGGTGAGCGTTCGCAGTACCTCCTTGAGCGCGTCGTCGATGTAGCGCGTGGAATCGTACGGGATACCGGCCTTCATCCCACTGGGGAGTTGCCGCTCGATGAAGGGCATCTCTGCGCGGACCTTCTTCATCACATCGAGCGCATTCGCCGTCGGGAGGACCCAAATGCCCATGAAGGTTGCCGTCTGACCGGAAAAACGCACGTCACTGTCGTAATCCTCCGCACCGAGTGACACGTCCGCGATTTGCTTCAACCGGATCACGCGGCCGTTCTCCTCGCGGACCACCATTTCCTTGAACTCCTCGGCAGTGGTCAGATTGGTGTTTGCAACGAGGTTCACAACGATATCGGAACCACGGGTCCCTCCGAGCGCTGAGAGGTAGTTGTTGGAGGCGAGGGCGCGTCGAACGTCGGAGGCAGATACACCGAGCGCCGCCATCTGTGCTGGCTTTAACCAAATGCGCATCGCAAAGGTGCGTGCGCCAAGGATCTCCGCCTTTTGCACACCAGAGACAGCGGTCAGCTTAGGCTGGATGACGCGGGTGAGGTAGTCGGTGATCTGGTTCGGATCAAGATCTTCGCTGTAAAACGAGAGGTACATGGACGCGAACTGGTTGTCCGATGTGGTCAACTCGATGATCGGCGACTCGGATTCGGGAGGGAGGTCATTCCGTACCTGCGCCACTTTCGATTGGATCTGCGTCAACGCCGCGTTGGTGTCGTAGTTCAGCTTGAGATGGACCGTGATGATGCTGAGGTTCTGCGCGCTTTGGGATTCGATGAAATCGATGCCATCAGCGCTGGCGATGGAACGCTCGAGTGGAGTTGTGACGAATCCGCGGACCAGATCGGCGTTTGCGCCGATGTAGCGAGTCTTCACGTTGATCACTGCAATGTCGCTCTTCGGATACTGACGGACATTGAGGGAGCGGATCGATTGGGCGCCGGCGAGGAGGATGAGGAGATTGATGACGAGCGCGAAAACGGGGCGTCGGATGAAAATATCGGTAAAACCCATGGACCGTGCTCAGCTGTTTGGGGGCTTCGGTGCGGGGTTATTCGCCGGTGAAACCGAGTTGTTGATCTGGATTGGCGATCCGCTTCGCAATCGGAATACCCCAGAGGAGACCACTTCATCGTTCGGTTGCAGGCCGGATTCGATGACCACGACGTCGCCGCGTGTTGTTCCCGTTTTGACGAACTGTTGTTCGACCGAGGGCGGTTTTGAATCGCCCTGCTTCGGGTGCTTCACAACGAACACCGAGTCTCCGAAAGGCGCAAACTGGACAGAAGCAAGGGGGACCGTTATGAGCCTCCGTTTCAGGGTGCTAGGGATGGTGACGCGAACGAACATTCCTGGCTTGAGCGTGCCTTCAGGATTTTCGACGGTGGCTTGGATTGAGCAGTTGCGGGTGGAACCGTCCAAGGAGGCGTCGATGGCTGAAACCTTTCCGGGAAGAGACAGCGGACCTTTTTGGTCGAAGTTTGTTTCGATGGAAGTGCCCAGCTTCACCTCGCTGAGCTGCCCCTGCGGGACCGAGAACTCGACATGGATCGGGCTGATCGAGCTCAAGGGTATCACGGGCGCACCAGGGTTTAGAAACTGACCAAGAGACACTTGGCGGATTCCGAGGGCTCCGTCAAAAGGAGCGCGAATGGTGCGCTTCGAGAGAGCTGCTTTGCAGTTGTCGACATTTGCATCAGCCTGCTTGAGTTCGCTTTCTGCAGCATCAATGTCCGCATCTGCGATGGCCGCTTGGTTCCGGAGATCTCGCTTTCTGGTCAGATCCGCTTTGGCGAGCTCCAGTTTGGCTTGAGCAACTCGCAGTTGCGCAGACTCTTGGAGGTCGTTCAACGCAAGAAGGATATCGCCCTTTTTGACCATCGTTCCTGAATCCAGGGGAAGAGATTCGATGGTCCCAGAGACCTCGCTTGCAACGATCACGGAGTTGACGGCCCGAACAGTTCCTGTGAACGAGACGGAGTCACTCCAGTCCCTCAGTTCAACGACACTCGTTGTGACAGAAGTTGGGGGTGGGGCGAACATCGCGCCCATGGCCATCGCCTTTTTGATCTGAATGAACTTGGCGTAACCTAAGCCAGAGACCAGAGCGCCGAAAACAACCGTCATCAAAAGGAACCGCTTCCACATGGGCTTGAGAGATGTGACGTAAGGAGGGAACGAAAAACGCATCCCGCCGCGAGGACGGGATGCGTTGCGTGACGGGGTATCAGCGGGACGGGATCATGCCGCTTTGACGGGCATAGTTGAAGATACCTCCCGCATCGATGACTGGGCGGACCTCTCCGAGAGGTTTCAAGCTGTAGGTGATTCCGTTCGCCGTGAGCGTGTCATTATCAAAATCCACGGTCGCAATGTCTCCCGTTTTGAGGATGTCACAAAGGCGGACTTCCGAGTCGTACGGATACAGTTCGCCGGTTGCCACGCAGTTCCGGAAGAAAATCCTGGCGAAGCTCTCCGCGATAACGGCTTCAACGCCAGCGGCCCCCATGGCAATGGGAGCGTGTTCTCGGGACGATCCGCAACCGAAGTTCTTTCCTGCAATCACGATCTTATAGGTGGTCTCATCTGAACCTGATGGGACGAACCGGTCAGGGTACAGGTCATCGGGCAGTCCGATGAGCGCGTAACTCCCGAGTTTTTTGTACTCCTCAGCGATGGTTGGAACCAGTGTAAGATACTGAGCTGGTATGATTTGATCTGTGTCGATGTTGTCGCGGGTTACGTACACCGGCGAGGTGATAGTTTTTGCCATTTTGAGACGAAGAGGTGGAGGTTTTATGCGATGTATTCCCGAGGGTCGGAGATGTGCCCGTTCAAGGCGCTTGCCGCGACAGTGTAGGGTGAGGCGAGGAACACTTGTGATTCTTTGTTTCCCATACGACCGGGGAAGTTTCGATTGGTCGCCGAGATGCACTTCATGGGCTGGTTCAATCGCCCGAAAGTGTCCACTGGACCGCCCAAGCATGCTGCACACGATGCGTTCTCGGTCATTCGAACGCCTGCGGACTCAAGGATGTTCCAGACAGACTGGCCACTCCAAAGCGTGGATTTCAGGTCCTCCACAACCTGTGTCGTTGCGGGGACGCCGAAAGTATCAATCTTTACCGACTTACCCTTAACCACTTCAGCGAAAGCCAAGAAGTCGCTCGTTTTGCCGCCGGTGCATGATCCGATGTATGCGCGGTCCAGTTTGACGTGCTCCAACTCCTTCGCAGCCTTACGGTTGCCTGGGTCAGGGTGGCAGGCGACAGTTGGCTCGAGTGTCGATAGATCGAAGCGCTGGTCGTAACAGAACGACTGATTCTTATCCAAATCAACTGGCTTGAACCGTCCTTCACGCTGGTTCGCATTCAATCGCTCTGCCACGTAGTGCAAAGTGGCTTCGTCGCACGGGAAGATGCCGTTTTTGGCGCCCGCTTCGATGGCCATGTTCGCGATGGTCATCCGGTCATCCATCGAGAGGCTCTTGACGCCGGGACCCTCCCATTGCATGGCACGGTAGGTGGCACCGTCAAAACCGATCTCTCCAATCACATGAAGGATAACATCTTTCGCCATGACACCGGGTTGAAGCGATCCATCAAGGAAGAACCTCATGGACTCCGGCACCTTCACCAAAAGCTTGCCCGTTCCCAAGATGAATCCCGCGTCCGTGTTACCGATGCCGGTGGCGAACTGGTTGAACGCGCCCGCCATGCAAGTGTGAGAGTCCGTGCCGAAGAGGACCTGACCTGGACGGACGTGACCGCGGAGAGGAAGTGTCGTGTGGCAAACGCCGGTGTATCGCTTGCCGTACTGCGCCTTGAGTTGTCCTTGGGCCGCATCAAACTTCCACGAACCCGTGGGATCATCGATCACGTCGTAGAAGTATGGAAGGTTCTGCTCTCGAGCGAATTCCCTAAGGATATCCACGTTCCGGTTCGACATGGAATCCGCCGTGAAGATGTAGTGATCAGGGATGATGACAACGCCTTCCCGATTCCATACGCGCGCATCCTTGCCAAACTCGCGTTTGAAAACGCCGATGGTGCCGGGCCCGCACACATCGTGGGTCATCAAAACGTCTACATTCACCCAGACGTTATCGCCCGGGCGAACTGATGCTTTGCCGGCAGCTTGAGCCAGCACTGTTTCAGTGAGAGTCATAAGCCCGCTATTCTCCCGATGCGGCTCAGACACTGCAACCGGAATCAGAATGGATAGTCTGTGCCCGATCGGGGAGTGGGCGGAGAGAGATTTCGTCCGTTGAGAAGAAGCTCCATTCAGGGGCAACCGCAACCGTGAGAGCGGTGACGCCGATGACCAAGGGCATCATCCTCCATTTCCGAAAATCCCTCGTGATTTCAGTCAGCGCCGGCGCGAAGAGGAAAACCAACTGCGAAGCCCAGCGCGCCACATGAGTGCATCACTCCGGCAACTTCGCTGTCTCCTTCTGCAAGAAGCTCACGTGCAGCCGCGCACAGTGCCACATGTAACCGGGCCCGGACTCGGCAACATGTTCCGCGGGAAAAACACTCACGGCATCTCGGATGTCATCAATGCCCTTCTTGTCCCCGAGTTCAGCGCGGTATACGCCTCGATAGTATAGGTGGAAAAAACGGACCATCTCCGAGCGAGAGACTTCACCGACAACCGCGGTGTCGTACTGCTGCACGGAACTGCTTCCGAGGAACAAGTCGTACAATTGGGGGAAAGGGTGCCGGTCAAAACGATTATAAGGCAGCATGTTGGAACGGGCATGACTGACGCCTTTGGCACGGATGTCGCAAAGGAATTTCCAGATGCCATTCTCGCGATCTCGCGAGTCGTACTCGTGGTAACTCGCGAACTGTTGGCTCGCGTCCTCGAAGCGCTTGGCAAAGTAGAGGGCAATGCCTCGCCTCCAGTGAGGACGATCCTGCGCTGGGTCGACTTCAATCATGGCTGAGTAGTCAGTCAGCGCTCCTGCGGTGTTGCCCAAGAACATGCGCAAATCGCCCCGGCGAGACAAATCGCGGATTCTTGCGAACCCTTTCGAAAGCGAGAGATTCTCGCTCAAATGCTTCTCCTCCAAACGCATATGCGAGGCTACTGCCTCCGGGAGACGGAGTTCGGTTTGGGTGTTTGCCTGAGGTGACTGATCCCCCATCACCGACGCTAAAAATGGCTGAATCCCAACGAAAACCGAAATCACAAGTGCACAACGCATCCCATCATTCAAATATTTCACGTCCACCAATGCAAGCCATAGTCCATTGCCGTACAGGTTCTTGTGGAAAATGATGGGCTCCCCCGAACAACCTTTCGTGAAAAAAAACTTGAGCCCACCCGACGCGAACAAGTACAAACCTCGTCCCTTCGCGCTCTCGCAGTTGTTGACTGTGCACTCGCGGCTCGGACATTTGTCCAGAGTCCCGCGTGCTTTGACTTCAGCAGCGGGCGTTTAAGCTGAGAGTACCAATCTGGTGGGCGAGAGTCCCATCCGAGATGAAAACAGCTGAAACACGGCAAAAGCGCGGAAAGAGTTTCAAAAAGTCCCGCACAAGAAAATGCCCACGATCAATCAACTCGTCCGAAAAGGACGGAAGAAAATCCAGATCAAGTCCAAAAGCCCTGCGATGACCAGTTGCCCTTTCCGGCGGGGAGTGTGCACGCAAGTGATGACCCGTACGCCTAAAAAGCCGAACTCGGCATTGCGGAAGGTCGCCAAGGTACGCCTGACGAATGGGTATGAGGTAATCGCGTACATCCCAGGCGAGGGACACAATCTTCAAGAGCACTCAATTGTGTTGGTGAGGGGCGGGCGTGTGAAAGACTTGCCCGGCGTGCGGTACCACATCGTCCGCGGCACGCTAGACGCCCTGGGAGTAGATGGTCGCAGACGCTCGCGGTCCAAGTACGGTGCCAAGCGGCCAAAGCCAGGTCAGGAAGCGGCAGCCAAGGGCAAAGGTAAAAAGTAGTCATTAGTTAAATAAAATTTTATGTCACGTCGCCGTCGGGTCATTCACAAAGAGATAAAAACCGATTCTCGGTATGGCAGCGCAATTGTGGCCCGCCTCATCGGAACGCTCATGACGAGCGGGAAGAAGTCGCTTGCTGAACGAATCGTTTACGATGCCATCGAGAAAACGAGGCAGGAAGGATCTGTAGATCCCTTGGACGTGCTGACGAGGGCAGTGGAAAACGTGAAGCCGAGGCTGGAAGTCAAGAGCAGGCGTGTAGGCGGGGCAACGTACCAAGTGCCGATGGAGGTGTCTCCGGAGCGGGGTGCCGCGTTGGCGATGCGGTGGATTGTGACGAACGCGCGCTCTCGCAAAGCAACCGGACTCGCGAAGTCATTGGCCAATGAACTGCGTGATGCGGCCGCTGGACAAGGGAATTCGATAAAGAAACGTGATGACACGCACAAAATGGCTCAAGCAAACAGGGCCTTCGCACACTTCCGCTTCTAAAATCCAGCTAGGAAATTTTTACAGTGTCTACTAACCCAAACCATGCGGAGAGAAAGTTTCCGCTAGAGCGTACCCGGAACATCGGAATCGCCGCTCACATTGACGCCGGGAAAACCACATTGACTGAGCGCATCCTGTTTTACACTGGGATGATTCACAAGATGGGTGAGGTACACGAGGGTACTACGGTGACCGATTGGATGGAACAGGAGCGTGAGCGCGGCATCACCATTACCTCCGCCGCTACGACCTGCTACTGGCAGCAGACCATCCAAGAGGACATCGTCAAGCTGTACCAAGGGCAAAAAATGCGTGTCAATATCATCGACACCCCTGGGCACGTGGACTTTACGGCAGAGGTGGAGCGATCACTGCGGGTGTTGGATGGCGCAATCGCCGTCTTTGACGCTGTTGCTGGTGTTCAGCCGCAATCAGAAACGGTGTGGCGTCAGGCAACAAAGTACAACGTGCCGAGAATTGCGTTCATCAATAAGATGGACCGCGTTGGAGCTGACTTCAACAACGCAATCAATACGATGCGTCAGAAGTTGAACGCCAACGCATGGCCAGTACTGATTCCGATAGGAAAAGAAGACACTCTCAAAGGACAAATCGATGTCGTGAACCAAAAAGCGGTCATTTATTTAGATAATGATCAGCTCGGCTCTACCTACGTAGTGGAAGAGATTCCAGAGGATTTGAAAGAGAGTGCGCGCCAAGCCCTTGCCGATTTGGTGGAGCAGATTGCAAACTTGGATGACGAGGTTGGGACTTTGTTTCTTGAAGAAAAGCCGATTTCAGCAGAAGCGCTGAAGTGTGCAATCCGCCGCCAGACCATGGCGATTAAGTTCTTCCCAGTTATTGGCGGGTCGGCCTTCAAAAACAAAGGGGTTCAGTATCTAGTAGACGCGGTGATTGACTATCTGCCGAGCCCGATAGATATCCCAGCAACTCAAGGGCAAGATCCCGACACCGCCGCACCCTTGGAAGCTCCAACGTCCGACCATGGACATTTCTGCTCGTTGGCATTCAAGTTGTGGGCGGACCCGTTCGTTGGCAAGTTGGTCTTTTTCAGGGTGTATTCTGGCAAACTTTCGAAAGGTGACACGGTTTATAACCCACGCACTAACAAACGCGAGCGGGTTAGCCGTATCATTCAGATTAATGCAGACAAACGGGAGGACATCGAGACCTGCTACTCGGGAGACATTGCTGCAATCGTCGGGATTAAAAATATCACTACAGGGGACACGTTGTGCACGGAAGACCGGCCCATCCTTCTGGAGCCACCATCATTCCCTGACCCTGTTATCTCGATGGCAATTGAGCCAAAGACAAAACAAGATCAGGAAAAAATGGCGAATGCTCTCCAGCGCCTGGCGGAAGAAGATCCAACTTTCCGAGTGTTCACCAACGAAGATACCGGTCAGACAATCATCGCGGGAATGGGTGAGTTGCACCTCGAAATCATTCGCGACCGTTTGTTCAGGGAGTTTAAAGTCGATGCTAACGCAGGAAAGCCTCAGATTGCTTATAGAGAAACTATCACGACGTCTTCAACAGGCGAGGGTAAGCTGATTAAGCAGTCCGGTGGTAGGGGGCAGTATGGCCATGTTATCGTGACGGTTCAGCCCAACGAGAGGGGAAAAGGACTAACCATCGAGAATAAGGTCGTCGGCGGAACGATTCCGAAAGACTACATACCAGCGGTCAAGAAAGGTCTTGAAGAGGCAGTTTTGAATGGAGTCGTTGGTGGATTTCCGGTGATTGATGTCCATGTGGACATCATCGATGGATCCTACCATGACGTGGATTCGAACGAGCTCGCGTTCAAGATGGCGGCAATCTTTGCCCTGAAAGACGGCATGAAGAAAGCAAAGCC
>CAZAZT010000099.1:0-14674 GCA_964489645.1 uncultured Chthoniobacteraceae bacterium
ATGTCGGGGCATCGCGAAATACGCCGGGGAAGAAGATGGGTGATGGCAACAAGGGTGCGGGAAGTAAGAAAAAATAGGGTTGCTGACCGGTTTTGAGGGGTCTGCTGTTCGCGGTGTGGCGTTGGGGTCACGGAGCGGTTTGGATGATCAGAGCGGCCACTTTCTCCCGTGCTTCGTCGATGGAGGTTGGGTTGGGTGCGTAATGGTTCAGGGTGGGCAAGAGGGTGGACCAGATCTCGTTGAGGGCGGTTTCGGCGGCATTGGCGACCTCGGGGCGGTCTTTGCGGATCTTGCGGATCTGCTCGCGTAGGAGGGCGATGTAGGCGGTGTCCTCCAAACCCTCGCGGATGATTTCCCAACGGATGCTGTCAAGGATGACGGCATCCATGGTGCCGCGTTTTTTGTCGTGCCATGCGGGTTTGAAAGGGTGGGGGGGATAGGTGACGGAGTTCCAGTGGGAGTAGCGGTTGAACCACGTGTTGTGGTGGCTTTCCCAGTTCTGGATGCCCCACCAGCCGATGAAATCGAGTTCGGCTTTGGCTGCTTGCCAGAGGTAGCCCTTGATTTCCGCGTGCGGTGCTCCGGCGGCGATGCGTGGCGGAGGTCCACAATTGTACCAGCCGTATTGGCCGCCTGCGGCTTGGACAGCTTTTTGGAGACGCGCATCGTGTTTCATGTAGATGACCTCCCATTGAGCGACGGCATGGACCCCTTTCATGGCCTCGTCCGCTTCGATCGAGTTGAACGCGGTCATGATGGGTAGGCCGACGTTGCGAGCGGCTACGGTGTGGTTGTTCCACCAGAAATCGAAGGAGGGAGGTTCGTCGGAGAGCTTGAAATGGATCCGTTTGTCCCAACCCATGCGTTGCACGTGTTTGCGGTACAGACCGTACATCTCCTCGACGTAATGGTTTTGGAGCATGTCGTTCCCTCCTCTGACGGGTTTGTTCGCGTGGCGATCCGGCAGTTCCTTTCGGAAGCGTGCGATCGACCATGCATCGTCGACGACGGCGTTCGAGTACACCATGAAGCGCACGTCGAACGGTTTTGCGGCCGCGTCCATCTTCCGGATGAGGTCGTCGAACCGAGATGCATCCATGGCGAGCACTCCGTCCTCGCTGACCTCGAAGCCGGGGAGGTTGGCCCCTTTCATCCCGCCGGATGGATCCAGGTGCCATCGGATCATGTCTTTATGTCCGATGTGAAGGTAGCGCATCCCATGTTCGACCATGTTCTGCACGAACGCAGTGATATGCGGGTCTTTCAGATCGCGTTGATCATCTGTGGGAAGGTGTTTCACCGAGACGTACGGATCGCCGGGGATGCCAGTGCGGGGGATGGTGAAGGGGCGGACGGTGAGTTCGATGGGGATGTGCTGTTCGATACCGTTGGCTTTGCAGGTGAGGGTCGAATGATAGAGACCTGGTTCGGCCTGTTCGGAGATGATGAATGTGAGCCAGAGCGGTTGGCTGCGCCCTGCGGAAAGTTCCCGTTCTGGGCGGTCGAGTAGGGCGTCCGGGTGTCCGGTCCAACCGTTCTCAGCTTTGAGCGGGAACGATTCGACCCAACGGATGCGCAGAGGACCGTGGTTTTGACGGGCCCGGGTGAATTGTTTGTTGTCGATCTCTTTGCCGCTGGTTGCGTGGATGAGTGGGGTTGCGGCGACCTCGATACCTGACAGGTCATCGAACGCGGTGATGACGGCCTGGGCGGATTCGTATTCGCCGCGAGCGGCGCGCACGGCGATGGGGCCTCGGGCTTCGGGCATGGCTGGAGCGTTGGCGTACACTCTTTCAGAGAGGTGTGTGGTCCAAAAAGCGAACCCGTGTCGGGGAGGGAGTTTTGCCACGAAATCCCGTTCAAAGGCGGCGATCGCAGCGGAGGCTCCGTCTTCATCGGAACCTGCGACCAGCAGAGCTGGGGCGGTGGTCAGTTCGAGGTTGGGGTGCGCGGAGATCACGCCTTTACCGGGTCCGGGCCACGCTTTGTCGACGTCGTTCCTGAGGCGTCCTGCGTCTCGGATGATGGTGGATCGGTTGACGGCGCCGAGCGCGATGATCTTGCCTTTCGGTTCGCTTCCTTCGATGCCGACCCCGAGATGTCGTGCAATGCGTTTGGCGGCATCTCGATGGGATTCGGGGGCGTTGTGGTCGCAGAAGATCCGGTAATCACGGGCGGAGAGGAAGCGGTG
Source organism: uncultured Chthoniobacteraceae bacterium (assembly GCA_964489645.1). GTDB lineage: Bacteria > Verrucomicrobiota > Verrucomicrobiia > Chthoniobacterales > Chthoniobacteraceae > JBEEPE01. The sequence goes on from CAZAZT010000099.1 coordinate 2,192, forward strand.
GACCGGTTCCGTGTCGGCGATGTGGACATTGTTCGAGACGGGAGTTCGGGGGACGGGGCTGGGGGGAAGCTCGTCTGGGAGGATGAGTTGGCCGTCGTGGGTGAAAGAGGCGATGACGGCACCCTTCCGGTTTTTCGCGATGAGGGTATAGGCGGCACCCTCCTGGGCGGCGTCGATGCTGAGCGATTGGTGGGCTGATGCGGACGTGGTGGATTGGACGGAGCCTGAGGGGGTTGCGACTTCCACGGAACCGTTGAACAGCGGGATGATGGTACCTGAGAGTTTGCCATTCTGGGCAGCGAGCGTTCGCGGCGTGAGGTAGGCGCCGGTCCCTCCGTTTGATGCGCTCTTGATGGGCGCGTTGAAACTTCCGACCACGATTCGCGCGCGAGAGACTTCGCCACGAGCGAGGGCCACGGGTTTGAGGAGAGGCTCTAGGGTGGCGCCGATGGCGTTGTAGTAACCGGCGAACGCTTCGGTGCTCACCGCGTAGATGAACCCGCGAGGGATCTTTGTACCCGCCTGCACGGCCCAGTTCGAGGTGAGGAGGTTTTTTGAGGGGTTACGTGCCCACTCGGGTTTGGGGAGCATGACGGTGTCTTTCGCGAAGAATCGGTCGCTATCGAAGGCTTCGCGAAAAGCGGTCATCCCCAAGGATTGGGGGATCTCGAGGAGTTTCTGTTCGGAGGGGAGGAGGATGGATTCTTGGAGGGACTGGTTGCCTCCTTCGTTGCCTGGGCTCCAGACGGTGTGGAGGCGCATGGCGAAACCGACAGGTTTTCCCGAGACGTTCTCGATGGCGTAATCGGCCACGATGAATGTGGCGTCGTCAGGCAGGGTGAGCGTTCGCGTGATTCGGTACTCGGACTCAGCGGATTGGGTCAGGACGGCGGCGCCGCTGGGGGTGGTGCCTTGTCGTTCGGGGACGTAGAGTTTTCCCACGATGGGATGTCCTCCTACGCGGCTGCCCTGTTCTACTGGGTCGAACAGTTCTCCGAGCGCATGTCCTTTGAGGTAATCGGTTTGACCGTAGAGGACATCGATGAGTTCTGCGCCGTCTTCCTTGAGTTTCCAACTGAGGATGCCGTGATCGATCCCGACGCGGTTGGAGACGGTGATCGAGACGAGTCCATTCTCGAGCACCGCTTTACCGTCGGGGAGGAACCGGACGGATCCGGCAAGTGATGCTGTTCCGAGGGTGAGGGTGAGAGAGGAGATGAGAGCTGCGAAGCGGTTGAAGCGGAGCATGGTCGTGGGAGTGAGCACTCCGAGATGGTGAAAGTGTTGTGCCAGAAGCATGAAGATATTGGGTGGCGATAGGTGGGCGTGTGCCTTGCTGGAGGCGAGGGATGGCTACTTTGCGTCATTTGTCTGCGATTTTGGGGGTGGGTCTTTTGATCGCAACGGGGAGCGTGTTTGCGGTCGATTGGGAAGAGGCGTTGGCGGCGCATCATCGCGCACGCACGGAGGCTCAGCGTGTGGCGGATTGGGCGGCCGCGCAGAATCCTCCTGCGGAAGCGGTCAAGAAGCGGTGGGATTTCGTGAGGAGGCAGTATCCTGATAGTGCCGATGCGGCGAACATCGATGTGCAAAGGTTAGCGGATCTGGTGCGTGCAGAGCGCTGGGATGAGGTGGTTGACGCGGCGCCAGAGGCGATCCGAAGGGTGGCGAACTATCCGGTGAAGGCCGCTGCGATCGCTGCGTTCCTTGGGCGCGCGGCGGCGAACCCGAAGTTGACAGCAGAGGTCCGTTTGAGGGCGGTTCGTGAGTTGGTTCCTGTGGCTGAGAACAAATCGTTCAGCGTCGGGATCTGCCAGAACTTCCTCTTGTCGGGACCGCCTGGAATGGGTGCGGCGGACGTGATCGCGTTGGCGGTGGCATTGGAGGAGCGGAGCGGGATGGGGCCGAAGATGAGGGAGTTCCGTTGGAGGATCATCGAGCGGTATTCGGCATCGCTTCCTGCGGATGCGGCCCGTGAGGCGATGGAGGCGTTCGTGCGGCGTTACGGCATGACGCATCCTGAGGGGCGAGCGGCGATGGTTTGGTTGGCGCAGCGGGAAGGAACGGAGGAGGGGAAGGCGCGTGTGGTGGAGATTCTGCGAACGGATCGGGAGCAGGCGGCGTTGGTGGCGGCCGCGTTGAAGAGTTTGAGGGCGGCAGTGGCTGGGGGGGATCTGGAGGTGGTCCGCGGGGTTCTCGCGAGCGGCATCTCATTTCCGAGCAGGGAGATGGGAGACGGGCTTTGGGCGGCGTTGTTGGGCGGGAAAGAGTTCGCAGCGGCGGACAAAGCGGTGAAGCGGGAGGTGATGCTGGCGTGTTTGAAGCATACGGTGGCAGGGCAGGCGCAGGAGATGGTGATGCAGGGCATCTTGCACCAGTTCCGGACGGACGCGGGTTTGATCAAGGCGATCATCCCGGTGTTGGAGGCGAACATGACGGACATCCAGCGGGCATCGACGCATCTGACGATGCTGACGAGGTGTGTGCGAGAAATTGGCGATGACGCGTTGCTTCGCGAGATGGGTTCGGTGGCGGTGTTGGTGACGGAGAAACTTGGGATGAACGATGCTGCGGTGGATTATCTGACGGAGTTCGGTGAGGCGGTCTGGGACACGGACTTGGAGGCGGCGAAAGCGGCATTCCGTCGAGCGGCTTCTTATTGGCCGAAGATTCCTGCGGCGGCTGAGGCTGGGTGGGTCCTCGAGTTTTTGGAGGGACGCAACGGATTGGTCCATGGGGCTTTGCCGCGGCAGCGTCGATCGATCCCCGGGCCGGAGTTGTTGGCGATGAGGCCTGTCTCAGTTGAGGCTGGCGTGAAGGAAGCGGCGGTCCGGGGGAAGGAGGGGCCAGATGGTGTTTGGACGCCGGAGGCCAACGATGTTGGGCGAAATCTGTTGCGAGGATGTTCGGCGACGGATGGTTCGGGACGGACTCATTTGGAGGCGACGGATGGTGAAGCACGGACGGCGTGGGTTCCGGAAAAGTTGCCTGCGGCGCTTCGGGTGGATGTGGGTGTTGGGGTTTCGGTGGCGCGAGTGGTTGTGCGACTTGTTGAGCCTGCGGATTTTGTGGTGACGCTTCGCGATGCTCGAGGGAAGGCGTTGAGGCGCATGGAACGTGACTGGGGGTTTTGGGAGCAGTTCCGTACGGCGCAACATTGGTCAGGCACGGAGGAGACATTGAACATCCTGCCGGTCGATGGGGTACGGTTCGTAGAGGTCCAAGTGTTGGGGTCGAATGGAGAGGGTGGGGTTTCCGAGATCGAGTGTTATTCGCCTGCTTATCCTGTCACGTTTGTGCGCGAGGGGCGGACCACGGATCTTCCCGCGGGTTCGAGGTCGGTGTTGGTCGAATTCGAACCTGTGACCGCGGCACATGTCAGGACGATCCCAGCGGATCGGGAGTATACGCGGGGGTATCCGATCCATCGTTGGGCTGCGCCGTGGATGCGCTCGAAAGGTCCGCTTGTTCTTCGAAGTGTCCAGGAGCATCTGGGGGTGGAGTTTTTCGGGCGGCGCGCGGAGTTGATCTTGTCGGGTTCAGGAGGGATCGAGTGGATGTTTGAGGATGGGGTCCGTGGCGAGGAGGCGGCGGTGAAGGCGGAGGGCAAGGAATCACGGGTTTTGGCGTTTCCGGAGTTGAAGGGAGGGCGGCATCTCTTGCGCATCGGGGAGACGCGGATGCCTGCGTCGAAAAACTTTGGGGGATGGGCGGACATGCGATTTGTTGGATTGAGGGTGGAGGGAGAGGTGAGCGCGCGAGCGGTTGTCCGTTTCATCGGGGAATCGGGAGCGACCACCGAGTGGATGAGTGCGGGTGGTGGCGAGGCATTGCGGATTCCGGGGTCGGTGGGGAAGGAGCAGGTTCGTGCGGTGCAGACTGGAACGTTGTTCGATCAGCGCGAGTCGGGGGGCGAGCGGTGCGTGAGCGCTCGGGAGCCGCGGTTGAAGGTATCTGGTACGGAGGGTGTTGTGGAAGCGGGACCGGCTTTGGTGGAGGATGTGCCGTTGCGGGAAGAGATGGAGGCGGTGGTATCTGCGATGGCTCGTCGGGATGCGGTGGTGGTGTACCCGAAGCGGGGGTCGGATGCGGAGTACTCGATGGCGAAGCGGATCGCGGAGCGGGCGGGTTTGGCGCTAATGCCGGACGATATCGGTTTGAACCGTTATTCGGTGCCTGTGCTTGCGGTGGGTACCCCGCTTCGGCATCGGTATTGTCGACAGTTGATCGCGATGGCTGGGGTATGGAACGGGCCGGCATTTTTGAATGACGCTGATGGGGTGCTTGCTGTGGAGCGCGATGAACGCGGGCAGGAGTTGAATTTCCATGTGACGGGTGAGACGCCCGAGGCGGTGGTGGCTGCGGGGGAGCGGTTGCTGGCGCGCATGCAGCAGCATGTTCCCGCGACGCCGTTCCGGGTGGTGCAGGCGGAGGGTTTGGAGGTGGTCTATCCGTGGCAGTTGCACGGCAGCAGGGCTGAACCGAAGTTGGAGGTGACGGTTGGCAGGAACGATCGTCGCTCGGTGCAGTTCGGCTTGGTCGCAGAGGAGGATTTGAAGGAGATCCGTGTGGAATGCGGTCCGTTGAGAGATGCTTCTGGGAAGGAGGCGGGTCGGGTGTTGGTGCGTCGGGTGGGCAATTACGAGTGGGTGCCTTTCTTCGGGGATCTCCGCCTCCCGAACCATTTGCTTCCCGTGGAACGTTTCGATCTTCCAAAGCGTTCGGGAGCAGGTGTTTGGATTACCGTGGAGACTTCGGCTGACATGGCGGCGGGCGAACATCGCGCGGAGGTTCGCATCACGGCGGCTGGTGTGAGCAAGACGGTCCCGCTCGTGGTGAAGGTCGTGCCGGTCCCGCTGCCGGCGTCCACGGACGTTACCACGATGAGTTTTGCGTTCGTGCCTTATTGGTTCCATGCGGGTAGCGGTCCGTGGCGGAGCGCGGTGGAGTCTTTGGCGGCGGACGAGGCGGACCAGGGTGTGAATGCTTTGACACCGGCGATGCGTTACAGTTGGTCTCTCGGTAAGACAACGCGTCCGGTCGAGGTGGGGGTGGGGTCGCGGGATGAGGCTCCGGGCCGATTGGGGTGGCGGAAACTGGATGGGGAGGAATCGAAAGCCGACAAAGGGCAGGGAATTTTTCTGCGCTTCGCCCGAGATGTTTCAGTGCGGGAGTTGGCGACGGTGCTTCGTCCGTCGGAGCGTACAGCGTTTGGATTGGCGGTTTGGCGTGAGGGTGGATGGGTTGAGGTGGGTGGGGTGTCGCGATCGCTGTCGCCTTCGTTCGAGGCGCATCGGCGCAAGGTGGAAGCGGGACCTGAGGTGATCCGTTGGCGTTTGGGCTCGGGAGCCGAGGGGGTGCGTGGAACGGAATGGCGCATCAGTTCGAGGGAGGATGTGGCGTTTGTGCAGCGAGGTGCGGTTGCGGTTGGCGAGGGTGATGATCGGTTCCCGGTCATGTTCGGGTTCGCGGCGTTGGAGGAGGAGATGGGATTGATGGAGAAGGTGTATGCGAAGCGTGGGTTACCGTTGCCGACGTTTTTGTGCCAGATGACGGTTGCTGGCATCCTGCAGGCGACGGCTGAGGCGATGGGAACGAACCAGTTGAAGGAGGGGGACGTGGGAACGTGGTTCTCGGAGCAGTTGCTGGAGCGGTTGAAGGCGACGGGGCGAGACCGGCGTTTTATCCTGAAGGTCGGGGATGAGCCGTCGAATCTTGAGATGTGGGCTCAGTCTGCGCAGCCGTACAAGCAGGGTGGGCTTCGGATCATGACGTGCCACAACGCGTCATATCCTGACATGAACGTTGGCGCGGGGCTTCTGGATCCTTGGTGCCCGAACTACGAGCATGAGGTATGGAAACCGTTTTTTGGGGAGCGGCGGGGTAAGGGTGAGGCGGTTTGGTGGTACGAGTGCGGGGTTCCGGCGACGCGGTTGACGGGGACGCCTTCGGACAATCTTCCGTTCTACTGGTTGACGGCGAAGTGGAATATGGACGGGGCGATGAACTACGCGGCCCTGCATGCTGTCAAAGGCAGCAGCATGCCGGTGATGTTCCGGTTCGAGCACGGGATGGACCACCGTTTGACGGTGGATGCGTCGGGGAGGATCACGCCGACGATGCGGCGGGAGTGGGAGGGGGACGGCATCCGGGATCTCCGATTGATCGAGTGGATCAGGAAGGCGGCGGGTCGGTTGGCGGGCCGTGATGCGGCGAAGGCGGAAGCGGTGAATCGGCGTTTGGATGCGGTGATCGAGTCGGTGGTGCCTTATCGTCTTGGGTATTGTCAGAATCCAAAGGGGTGGGTGGAGGCGCGAGAAACCCTGTATGGGCTGGCGGTTGAGGCGGCTGGACCTTTTTGAGGTGGTGAGAGGTGTTTTGGCGACCGGATTGGTAGTGAGTGGCGATGGGGGTGATGGGCCCTTGTGGCGGCAAGCGAGCGTGTGGAGATGCCTCGAGAGGGCATGGTGGAAGGGGGGCGGGCAGAATGATCAACGAAAGGGCTTGCAATCCTATCGTGGGAGGTCATTTTACCAGACCGAATTTATCTTATGGCAAAGACCTGTTGGATTGAGCGTGAGAAGCGCAAGGCGGCAACCGTAGCGAAGTATGCGGAGTTGCGTGCGAAGTTGAAGAAAGAAGGCGACTACGTTGGTCTGTCCCTTTTGCCTCGCAATGCGAGCCCAGTGCGCATGTCGAAGCGCTGTGCGGCTTCGGGGCGTAAGCGGGGATTGATCGGTCGCTTCAAGCTCTCGCGTATTGCGTTCCGTGAGTTGGCGTCTGCAGGGTTGATCCCTGGGGTGACCAAATCGAGTTGGTAGTGCTTTTTGAGGGGGTGGCGTCCTTTGAGGACGTTTTGAGGTGAGCACAGCTTTTAAAATGAACGATCGGACGATCGGATTTTCCGCCGTCCGGTTTTTCATTTTACCGGTTTCCCCAGCCGGTTCATAAATCGGGGTCTTGATATGTGGGAGTTGTTGGTGGTTTTCGGGTTGGTCGTGTTGAACGGGTTCTTCGTGGCATCGGAGTTCGCGATCGTGAAGGTCCGGTCGAGCCAGTTGGAGGCGTTGGAGGCTGCGGGGAATCGGCGGGCGAGGCAGGCGCGGCGGACTTTGGAAAACTTGGATGCGTATCTGTCCGCGACTCAGCTGGGAATCACGCTGGCGAGTTTGGGTTTGGGCTGGGTGGGGGAGCCGTTCATCGCGCGGATGATGGAGCCGTTCTTGGCTTCGGTTTTTCGAGTCGACGTCTCGGAGGGAGTGGTGCACACGGTCTCCTATGGGATCGCTTTTGCGGTGATCACGTTTTTGCACATCATCTTGGGGGAACTCGCGCCGAAATCGGTGGCAATCACGAAGCCGGTGCAGGTGGCATTGTGGGTGAGTGCGCCGTTGACCTTGTTCTATCAGGTGTTCCGTCCGTTCATCTTTGTGTTGAACGGGGCGGCGAACGGGTTTCTGCGGTATGTATGCCGGATTGCCCCTGCGAGTGAGCATGAGGTGGCGCATACGGAGGAGGAGTTGCGGGTGATCCTGACGGAGAGCGAGAGCGCGGAGGAGGTGACGCCATTGGGGCGCGAGATCCTGATCAACGCGTTGGATATGCGGAAGCGGGTGGTTCGCGACATCACCACGCCGCGGAAGGACGTGGTTTTTTTGAACACGGAGGACACGTTCCAAGAGAATTTGAAGAAGGCGCTTCAATCGAGGCACACGCGTTTTCCGTTGTGCGACGGGCACTTGGATCAAACGATCGGTCTGGTCCACATCAAGGATCTGTTGGTGCAGATGCAGGTGCCTTCGCCGGATCTGATGCGGGTGAAGCGGGATGTTTTGCCGGTGCCGGAGATGATGCCGTTGGAGAAGCTGTTGAACTTCTTTTTAGCGAAGCATGCACATCTTGCGTTGGTCCTCGACGAGTTTGGAGGGACGGTGGGGATTGTGACGTTGGACAACGTGTTAGAGGAGCTTGTGGGGGACATCCAAGATGAGTTCGATTCGGAGAAGCCTGCGGTGAGGCGCCTGAATGATCGGGAGTTCGCGGTGGATGGAGCGCTGCCCTTGTACGAGTTGGAGCATCATGCGGGGATCCGTATCGAGAGCGAGGAGGTGAGCACGGTGGGCGGTTACATCACCCATCTGCTGGGGCATTTGCCTCAAGCAGGAGAGAAAGTGCGTCTGGATGGATATGAGGCGAAGGTGACGCGAGCGGATGGGCGGCGCGTGGTGGAGATCCGCTTCCGGCGATCGGACTCCTCACGCTCCGACGCCAGCAGCGAGTGAGGGTTCGGTCAGGCCTTGGTTTGGAGGGTGGCTGAGTGGGGCCGTGGGTGCTGGGCATGTTTTGTGTTCCGGAGTCGGCGCTATCACCGCTTATGTCGCTCTTTCTCAGAACTGTTGCATCGTTTCTTCTCATCGCATCTTGGGCTTCGTTGCAGGCTGGGCCGGTGGAAGACCACGCAAGTTTGACCGAGGGCGTTGAATCTTTGCAGCACAAGGGGACGGCGGGGGGCGTGTCGGTCCAGAGCCGATTGGGTTTTGCTGTGGTGGTGACGCAGAAGAACGAGGTGGTGGTCGGATCCGGTTACCATGGGGATGTGGCCTCGGGTGGGCGGGTTGTTGCGATGTCGCACACGGGGTTGTTGCGCGCGGGCGGCGACCGTTGGCTGAGGAACATCGCGGTGTGGGCTGGGCGAAAGGCCGAGCCTGTTGCTGTTCTCGTGGGAGTTGGCGCCAAGGACTGGAGCGGTGCGCCGGGACGGGTCGTTTCGATCAAGGGATCGCTCACGGCGGAATCGTTGCGAGGAGTGGATCTGGTCGTCGCCAACTTGCATGGAGGTGGGTTTGTGGAGGCGGCGGCGGAGTTGGAGGGATTTGTGCGTTCTGGGGGTGGGCTTGTTCTGGTTGCTACGCCGTGGGCGGCATCGGCTCCTGCGCGTTCTGTGGCGCAGCGTTTGATGGGACCGGCGGGATTGGCCTTTTCGGGAGGCGGCCCCAACGATGGGGTGCTTCCAGTTTCCCGAACGCTCGCTGTGCATGCGAATGCGGTTGCTGCGGGGCAAGCGTTGGAGGCTGATCAGCGTGGCGCGGCGAAGTTGGAGGCGCGCGATCGGGAGATGTGCTGCGGCACGTTGGAGTCGTGCATCGCTGCGGGTGAGATCGGGCCGGCGTTGAAGAGCGTTCTGGACGGGATGCATGCGGCACGCGGATGGGTGGAGGTTGGTTCAGAGCACATTCTTCGGAGGAAGGCGCGGCCAGTGGATGCGGTGTTGGCCCGTTATCAGCACTGGCTGTTGCAGCGAATGCCAGCGGATCGAACGCCCGAACATCCGTCTGCCAAGGATTATCCTGGGCGCATCGGAGAAGGGGCGCAGGTGGTTCGTGCTGTGGAGTTTGATGCAACCACAGGTCCCGATAAGTTGATGAACCACGGGTATCGCACCCGGGTAGCGACCGGAGTCTATGCCAAGCCAGGGGTCCCTGTCCGCGTGCGTCTGCCGGAGTCAGCGGTCGGGTCCGGTTTGAAGGTGGAGATCGGGATCCATGTGGACGCGAACTGGAACCTCGGCGCGTGGCGGCGTTTTCCACAGATCTCGCGCGAGGTGGAGCTGGATGGGACAGATGTTTCCGTCGCGAACGCGTTCGGTGGTTTGGTGAGCATTCTGGTGCCAGCCAACTGCGCCTTGGGTCGGGTGAAAGTGGAGGTTTCCGGCGGTGTTGAAGCGCCGGTGTTCGCTTTGGGGCGAACGACGGAGGCCGATTGGCATGCGCGGCTGAAACATGCTCCGGGAGCGTGGGGATACATCGAGACTCCCAAATGGACGGGCTACTTTTCCGCAGAGGAGTTGCGGAAGATGGAGCATCCGGAGGCCGTTGCAAAATACTGGCAGAACGTGGTGGATACGGCGGATCGTGTCCTCGGTTACTCGAAGTGGCGTCGGCGCGGAGAATCGATGTTGGTGGATCGAGACATTTTTGTGGGATACGGCCATGCGGGCTATCCGGTGATGATGGCCTATGGAGCGGAGTCGGAGGCCAATCGGACGGCGCTCTCGGCCCGGGGGCCCTTGGTGGGGGACTGGGGTTTCCTCCATGAACTAGGCCACACGTTCCAGGACAGCTTTGACGGCAATTACACCATTGCTACGCATGGTGAGGTGGACGTGAACTTGGTGCCGGGATTGGTGATCAATCTGGTCCACGGAAGGACGAGTTGGGATAACGACAGTCACGGGACGTTTGACGCGAAGACGCGGCTGAGGGATTGGGACAAGTGGAATGCGTTGCCGGAGGGGGAGCGGACGTGGGCCAAGGCATGTTCGATGAATGTTGGGTACGATTTTTATTTCACGTTGGCGGAGTGTTTTGGTTGGGGGCTGTATGAGAAGGCCTTTACGCGGTGGATGGATTGGCTGCAGAGACCTGGAGCCGACCCCAGCTTGGACGCGGTGGATGCGAAGGGGTCGAATGCCAAGAGAGACCGCTTCTTTCTCCTGTTCTGCGAGGCGGCTGAGAGGAATCTCCTGCCGTATTTCCGGAAGTATGGGTTGGGGGCCGGTGATGCCGGGATCAGTCCTGCAGTGCTTCGTTCGGCGGAGCGTTTTCCTGAGTGGGCGGGGAATCAGCCAATCCAGTCGCTGGAAGGGCCTGCGGTGATCCGATGTGGTTCGGCGCGCGAGGGGGATGTGGTGGCCAGCTTCGCGGCGAAAGATCCTGATGCGGGAACGGTTTTCTCGTATCGCATCGCGGCAGGGGATGAAGGGGGCGCGTTCCGTCTGGAGCGAAGGACGGGGCGCCTGGTTTTGGCGGAGCCGAGGCAGCTCCGTTTCCCGATGAAGTTGGTGGTCGAGGTCCAAGATAACTGCATTCCCCTAAGCACTAAGCAGATGGACTGTCAGGTTGTACGGTGATCGGCGACTTTTTGAGCGTGCCGCTGGGGATGAGAAGCGTGTGATGAGGGGCGCTTGGTGTGGGGTGGGGCTATGAACTGGATAAAGCCTTCGCCATCTGGCTTGCGAGGTGTCATGTTACCGGATGGTCAATTCCCAGTTCGCACGTTTTGGATTATCGCAGCCAGTGCTTCAAGCCGTTGCGGCGATGGGGTTTGAGCAGCCCTCGCCGATCCAGGCTGAGGCAATTCCGGCCTTGATGGAGCGTCGGGATGTTGCGGGGCTTTCGCAAACGGGTTCGGGAAAGACGGCGGCATTTGCGATTCCTGCGGTGGAGCGGGTTCTCGCTGGGGGCAAAGGGTTGAAAGTTTTGGTGCTTTGTCCAACTCGGGAACTGGCGGTGCAGATCTCTGGAGAGTTCGAAAAAGTTGCTTCGGCGGCGCGGGGCGTGTCGGTGTTGCCGATTTATGGTGGGCAGAGTTACACGGTGCAGTATCGGGGTTTGAAGGACGGAGCCAACGTGGTGGTGGGAACGCCGGGGCGTATTCTGGATCACTTGGAGCGTGGATCGTTGAAGCTCGAAGGGGTGGAGATGGTGGTTTTGGACGAGGCGGATCGCATGTTGGACATGGGATTTCGCGAGGACATCTCGGCGATTTTGGCAGCGACGCCGGCGGGGCGTCAGACGGCATTGTTCTCGGCGACGATGAACCGGGAGGTGGAGCGGTTGGTGGATTCGTTGACGCGCGATGCGCTGAAGATCCGGATTGGGGCGGAGAGTTTGCCTGCGCCGGACATTGAGGAGCGGGTGTACGACATTGGGCGGACGGATCGGGTGGAGGCGGTGCGACGGGTTTTGGCGTGCGAGGGGATCGAGTACGGGATCATCTTTTGCTCGACGAAGCTGACGGTGGATCGGGTCATGGAGGAGTTGAACGATGCGGGTTTGGTTTGCGATCGATTGCATGGTGACATGACGCAAGCGATGCGTGAGCGCGTATTGGCGAGATTCCGGGAGCGGAGGATCAGTTATTTGGTGGCGACAGATGTTGCGGCGCGGGGGATTGACGTGGCGGATGTGGAGGGGGTGATCAACTTTGATTTGCCGCGGGATCTTGACGACTATGTGCACCGGATTGGGCGGACGGGGCGGGCGGGGAGGAGTGGCAAGGCGTTGAGTTTGGCGACACGACGGGATGCGTTTCATGTACGTCGGATTGAGCATTCCGTGCGGCGCCGATTTCCGATCATCCCTTTGCCTGGTCGCGAGGCGGTGGAGGATTTGCGTTTGAAGGCGCTTCTTGATCGTGTTCGGGGGGTTTTGGAGGGGGGCGAGTTCAAGTTACGCGATCACCTGCTGACGGATTTCATTGGCGGCGAATGGGGGCCTCGGGCCGTGGTTTCGGCCATGTTGGAGGTGATGGCATATCCCAAGGGGCGTCCGAAGGTGGAAGAGGCGCGAGTGGAAGAGCGTCCCTCGTACGGACCACCTCGGCGTCGTGACGGTCGGTCGGGGTATGGTGACGGAGGTGGGCCTCGTGGGGGCCGTGGCGGTCGGGGTGATCGGGGTGATCGGGGTGATCGGGGTGATCGGG
>CAZAZT010000100.1:0-14593 GCA_964489645.1 uncultured Chthoniobacteraceae bacterium
TCGGAAATCGATTGAGGAGTGAGGCCGAGAGTTGAGGGGTCGTACATGAGGGAGCGTCCGAGTGGATTGATCCCGGCAACTTTCGATTTGGGAACGTTTTGGACCACTCCGCCCATGCTCTTGATGATCACAGGGTCTGCATTTGAGAGGACGATGCCGGTGATTTTCATTCCGTCTTTTGTGGTGAGGATGCTTCCCTCAAATCCGTGAGAGATCTCTGCGGAAGGGTGGGCGATCCCTTGGATGATGACCTCGCGGGTTTGTTGGCGCCCGAAGGTGGTGAGGTCGGGACCGAACTCGATGCCTTTGCCTTTGATGCTGTGGCAAGACAGACAGACCGCTGCGGCAGCTTCACCACGCTTTGCATCACCCTCCAGACGAGCGATTTCTGGAGCATTTGGCAGCGCTGGTGCATCCTTTGGAGTCGGCGGCATCTCGAAAGGTTGGAGTTTGACGTTTGCGGGATCGTATAGGCCTTTTTCCTTCATGGTTGCGTCCAGCGGGTGGGTGCTCCAAAGGTTTCCTTTTCGGTTGAATAGCCACCAGTTCGCCATGGCCTTGATGGAGGTGTCGGAGGCTACCGCGAGATCGACTGTGGCAGCGGCGGCATCTTTGGAAGGGTTGAAGGCGATGGCGGTCAGGGCTGCGTTCCTTTCGGGGAGACTCAGCGTTGTTGCGGCTGCGCGAGCCTTCAGGGCTGGGATTGCGGAATCCGGGTGCAGGCGCCAGGCGATTCGCGCGAGGGGCTGCGGCCATGTTGAGGGGTCGGCTTTGGGCGCCATGGATTTCAGGATTGCCTCGTAGAGCGGGGCTTCATTTCCGGTGGCACCGAGACCGATGGCCTCGAGGTACGCGCGATCGCTTCCATCGAACTGAGTGGCCAAACTCGCGAGGACAGGGACGCTCTGCGCTGGAGGAAGTCCTCTCATCGACAGAGCCACCTCTCGGCGCACGGCGGCGTCTGGATCTGTCGCCATCTGTTTGGCCATTGTGATGACCTCGTGATTGACGCGGCGGAGGGCGCGATAGGCCACGAGACGGAGCGTGTGGTTCTGCGATTTGAGCAGAGGGGTCACGTGTTGGATCCCATCAGCTCCGAGTTGAGCGAGTATCCAAACTGCGCGCGCTGCGAGGTAAGGGTTCGCATCTTTGGCGAGGTCAGTGAGGGCAGGGATCGCGTTTTTCCCGGACCTTTTCAGGGCATTGAAGCCTAGGTTGCGGACGTTGGGTGAGGGGCTCTTGAGTGCGGCGATCTGCCCCTCGGTTCGCGACAGATCGATTTTTGGGATGACGGATTTGAAGCCCTTCGGTGCGATTCGGTAAATGGCTCCGGTGTAGGCGTTGTCCATGGTGCCGTGGCCACCAACGCGAGCGTCGAACCAATCAGCCACGTAGATTGCGCCATCGGGTCCGACGCACACATCGCTGGGGCGGAACTTGGTTTTGAGTTCGCTGTTCGCTTTTCCGCCGAGGAAGTCCGAGCCGGCCCATTCGCGCTCTTTGTTGGAGGTGAGGAAGTCGAACCTTTCGAGTTTCCACCCAGCGCCGTCGGGTTTGGGGAGGTAGCCGAAGACCACGTTTTTTCCTGCCTCACAGGCGAGCAATAACCCGTTCCATTTGGGATCGAGCGCGCCGTTCTCATAGAATCCGACTCCCGTGGGAGAGCCGCCTCCGTAAACATCTCCGGCCGGCATGGTTCCGGGGTCTTCTTGTCGCCATTCGGCCGTTGGAACGTCTTGCCCTGGGCGCCGGTCGGCCGCCCAAGCACGTTTTCCGTCGATCGAGGAGAACCCCGCGTTGCCGCCCTCGATAATGGGTGTGACGCGACAGGCTGGTGGATCGTCATTATCGCTTTGGAAGAGATCGCCGAGGGAGGTGACGGTTTGTTCGTAACTGTTCCGATAGTTGTGACCGATGATTGTCACGTTTGAGCCGTCGGGGTTCATCCGAGCGGTGAATCCGCCGATCCATACATTGCCGTCATCGCTTGCAAGACCGGCGGCTTGTTGCGTCATGTAGCCACTACCCATGCGGAAGGTTTTTCCTGAGCGATCGGTGAACACCGCTCCGCAGTTCCCTTGGTTCCAGTACCATAGGCCGTCTGGCCCCGCGGTGACGCTGTGAAGACTGTGGTCATGTTGCCGACCGTTGAACCCGGTGAGGAGGACCTCACGCGTATCCACTGAGGGATCGAACTTCCCGTCGCGATTGACGTCCGTGTAGACGATGAGATCGGGAGGCTGTGAAACGACGATGCGGTTATCGAGCACGGCGACACCGAGGGGAGAGGCGAGGTGCGGTTCTTGGACGAATACCGAGGAGCGGTCGGCTTTTCCGTCTTGGTCGGTGTCCTCGAGAATGACAATCCGGTCGCCATCTGGGCGGCGCCCAGCTTTTCCACGGTAGTTGACGCCTTCGGCGACCCAGAGGCGGCCTTTTTCGTCGAAGTCGATATTGGTCGGGTTTTGGAGAAGGGGTGAAGTTGCCCAGAGGGTGACTTCGAGGCCCTCTGGAACGGTGAAGAGATCCACTGGCACCACGGTGGGTCCCTCTGCGACGGGTTCGATGGGGGGGAGCTTTGATGGAGGTTGGGCGAGGATGGCGAACCGGAGGGATGCTTCGCTCGGACGCCCGTTACGGATCATGCCGCCGTCGTCGATCGCGACTTCGGCTTGGAAACGTGCTGTGCCATGAGGGAGTGCGAAGTGGATGGTGCTTGTGGCGTGAGCGCCGATGCCTTTTTCGAATGGTTTGCCGGCGACTTTGAGTGTGCTGCCTTCGAAGGTCCTGTTTTTCCGGATCGAACCGTAGCCCGACTTTGCGGAGACCCAGTCGAGGGTGGTCAGGTCCTTCGATGAACCGTCTGCCATGATGAGGCGCGGGTTGAGCCAATCGGCCCAATCGCAGCTGATGGGGCCGTTGGAGTCGACGTGGAGGTAGAGGTCGGACACGTCCTTGAGCGGGACATCGACCGAGATGATGCGATCTTTGCTGGTCGCGGTGAGAACTGGGCTGAGGAAGAGGGGGGCTCGATTTGTTTGTGGGAGGGGATTCGGGTTGGCGGGCGTGTTGGTGGCTTGCGCTTTCGTTGAGGGGGAGGTGGGTGGAGTGGTTTGAGCTGGCGCGAATTTCGATTCGCGGTCTTTTTGGATCTCCGCTGGGGGGAGGGATTTGAGTTCATCGGCGGTTGGGATGGTGATGCGCGGTTTGTTGGCTCCTTTGTCGTCGAGATTCAGGTTGAGCTGTTCTTCCGACACGGTGAGGGATTTGACGCCGTCTGCAGGCACTTCGAGACCAGAGGCCCACGTGATGGCGTTGAGGACGAGTTTGCGGAATCCGTCGATGGACCAGTTGCGGTGGTAGTGGCCGCCGGTGAATCCGACGCCGCGTCCGCCGTCGGCTCGTTGGATGCCCCACATGAGGGTTTGGGGTTGATCGATTCCGGCGACGCCGTGTTCGTTCCAGAGGTTGATGTATCGCTTGATGCGAGGGCGGGTTGGGGTTGCGGTGACAAGGTTGAGGACCTTGGAACGGTCGCTTGGGAACCGGATGTTGTAGTAGAATTCGTCATAGGCCTCGAGGGGGCCACTTACGCCGCGGGACACTGGGTGTTCTGGGAGCGTTTTGAGATCGGCTACCCAGTGCGGGTTGACGGACCAGCCTGTTTCGAAGGCTCCGCCGATCCACGGGCGGTAGTACTTTTCGCCTTCTGTGGCGTTGGGGTGGACCGCGTAGTGCATGAATACGAGGCTGGTACCTTTTTTGGCGAGCGCGTCGATTTTGTCCCAGCCTTTCCCGACGACGCTGGTGCCATCGGCGTAGATGACGATGGTTCGTGCTTGATCGAGGATGGTGGGGTCGGCGGGCCAGCCCTTGTGGACGGACGCGGTGATTGCAAGGCCGCTCTGTTCGTTGAGGGCTTTTGCGAGGATTTGGCATCCTGCGTGGAATTCGTGTTCGCCTGGGCCGTGACTTTTTCCGCCGGCCAAGAAGACCACGTGGGCAGGTTCAGCTTGGGACGGGGCGATGAGTGCGCAGAGGATGAGGCACAGGGCGGCGAGTCGGTTCATGGTGTATGAGGGGATCATGTGGGGAAGATGTTTGGGATTAGTTGTGCACAACATGGGGACTGCACAAGGTCAGAATGTGTGTGGGTTGCGGGGAATGGGCGCGGTTTTCGAAGGGTTGCGGGGTACGCGGAATGCGATCATGGTCGTGCATTCGAAGAATCTGATGAATGTCCCTTTTTTTTGCCGCGAAAGGACGGTGGCGTCGCATTTGTTCAACCGCTGGTTGGTGCCACCGGCGGCGATTGCGGTGCACATGTGCATTGGTCAGGTGTATGCGTTCAGCGTTTTCAACAAGCCGTTGGCTTCGGCCTTGGGGGTGGAGATCACGCAGGTGCAGTTTGCGTATCAGATTGCGTTGATGATGTTGGGGATTTCTGCGGCGGTGTTTGGCAAGTGGGTGGAGCGGAGTGGGCCGAGGAAGACGATGATCGCTTCGTGGGGCTGTTTTTGCGGGGGGCTTCTGATTTCTGCGCTTGCGGTGCGGATGGGGTCATTGGGTTTGTTGTTGGTGGGGTACGGGGTGGTGGGGGGGATTGGATTGGGTTTGGGGTACATTGCGCCGGTTTCGACGTTGGTGAAATGGTTCCCGGATCGGCCGGGGATGGCCACGGGGATGGCCATCATGGGATTTGGGGGCGGCGCTTTGATCGGCTCTCCTTTGGCTCAGGAGTTGATGAAACATTTTGCGCAGAGCGGCTTGGGCGGGACGGTGGACACGTTGATGGTGATGGCTCTTGGTTACTCGGTGTTCATGTGGTTTGGAGCTTTGTTGGTGCGGGTGCCGGCTCCGGATTGGCGGCCGTTGGGATGGGAGCCACCGGCGGCGACGGCGTCCATCACGTCTGCGAGTGTGGCGGTTGATGTGGCGTGGAAGACCCCTCAGTTCTGGCTACTTTGGCTGGTGCTTTGCATGAATGTGAGTGCTGGCATCGGGGTATTGGGCCGGGCGGCGGACATGTGTCAGGACATGTTCGGGGTGTCTGCGGCGATTGGGGCGGGGTTCACCGGGTTGCTGAGCATTTTCAACATGGGAGGGAGGTTTGTTTGGTCCTCGATCTCTGATTTCACCGGTCGTAAGACCGTTTACAGCATCTACTTCGTACTTGGGGCATTGCTGTACGCGGTGTTGCCGTACGCGCAGCGGACGCAGAACCGGACGGTCTTCGTGATTTGCACGGCTCTGATTATCAGCATGTACGGAGGCGGGTTTGCGACGATTCCGGCGTATTTGCGGGATCTTTTCGGGACGTATCAGGTGGGGGCGATCCACGGGCGGTTGATCACTGCGTGGAGCATGGCGGCTGTGATCGGTCCGGGGTTGATCAACGGGTTGTTCGATCAGCGCGTTGCGGAGGGCGTCGCGCGTGGGGAGGCTTACAATGGGACGTTTTTGCTGATGTGCGGTCTTTTGGGGGTGGGGTTTGTGGCGAACCTTTTGGTGCGTCCGGTGGATCCGAGGCACCATTTGTCGAAGTTAAGCTAACGAATGTGAGGCGAGGATATCCTGAAGCATGAAAGCGATCTTTATATGGTTGGTTGTGGCACTTCCGTTGGGGTGGGGAGTTACGCAATCTGTGAAGAAGGCGATGCCGTTGTTGGTGGGTGAGCAGGTGTCCCTCGGCACGCCACCTGCGCCACGATAGGCCCGACCCGATTTCTTGAGAGACCCAAATCGAAAGTATGATGAAAAATCCAGTATCGAAGAGATGGACCGCTGCATTGGCGGCGGTGGTAGCAGTTCCTGTGGCGGCGGTTGCGGAAGAGGCTCCGGCGCAGCCTGGGGGAAAGGTTGAAGGGGTGCCGGCGGTTGCGTTGGTGAAAGTGGCGGATGGCCTGGTGGATCCGGTGGATGTGGCGGCGCCGAACGACGGTTCTGGTCGGTTGTTCGTGTGCGAGCGGCACGGGATGATCCGGGTGGTGAAGGACGGTAAGTTGTTGGACAAGCCTGCTTTGGATATCCGCGATAAGACGTTGAGCTCGTTCTTGGAAGAGGGTTTGTTCGGCGTGGAGTTCCATCCGAAGTTCAAGGAGAACGGCCTTGTTTACGTCAGTTACTCCGATCTGTGGTTCAACGGGGCCACGATGTTGGTCGAGTACAAGGTTTCGAAGAAAAATCCTGATCGTCTCGATCCGGAGAGTGCGCGTGTGATCATGCAGATCGATTTCCCTTACTGCAACCATCACGGGGGCAAGATGAAGTTCGGTCCGGACGGTTACCTGTACATCGGCGTTGGGGACGGAGGTTGGGAAGGTGACGTGATCAATGCGGGCCAAGATCTTCACACGTGGCTTGGGAAGATGTTGCGGATTGATGTGAACACGAGTTCTGCGGATCGGGCGTATGGGATCCCGAAGGACAACCCCTTCCTGACGCCGTTGCAGCAGATGACGCTGTTCGGTGTGACGGAGAAGCAGTTCTCGCAGATCCACCCGAAGGCGAAGCCAGAGATTTGGGCGTACGGCATCCGGAATCCATGGACGTTCTCGTTCGACCGCAAGACGGGCGATATGTTCATCGCGGACATCGGGCAGAACCATTGGGAAGAGATCAACTTCCAGCCGAAGTCGAGCAAGGGTGGGGAGAACTACGGATGGAAGTTCATGTGTGGGAGTCACACGTTCCCGATTGAGGATGAGAAGACGAACCCTCGCGTTGGGGTGTTGCCGATTGCGGAGTACAGCCACGTGGATCAGGGCAACTGCGTGATCGGGTTGGGGATCTATCGCGGGAAAGATTATCCTTCGTTGGATGGGGTGTATTTCGCAGCGGATTGGGGGAGCGGTAAGGTGTGGGCGGTGAAGCGTGACAAGGCGAACAAGTGGCAGATGCAGGAGTTGCTGGATCTGGACACATCGCTCCGTCCGACGAGTGGGGGAGAAGATGAGCAGGGAAACATCTACCTGACGCATGCGACCGCGAACTATGGCGGTCCGGTGGATCCGACGACGAGTGAGCGTGGGGCGCTTTGGAAGATCGTGCCGGCGGACAAGGTGCCGGCGGGTGCCGTGACTGCGCCGTTGCAGAAGAAGTAGCCGTTTGTCGCTGACTGTTGGGGAGGTGTCCGTTCAGGGATGCCTCCCCGATTGATTTTTGGCTAAGTCGGCGGCGGGATTTGGACTCAAGAAGAGCAGTTTATGAACATGAAGAAGCACAGCATTTTCGGAACGCCTCTCCAGGTAGCAGGGGTGATCGGTCTGTTTTTGGTGGGTGGCGCGGTGGCGCAGGAATCGGCGAAGCCGGCGGCGGGAGCGGATCCGCATGCGGCGCATGGTGCAGCAGGTGCCGGTTTGAAGAAGGAGTTGGTAGCGGGGATGACGGAGAAGGATTTTCTCAAGTTGGGCGACAAGCCGAAGACAGTGAAATTGAACGTGGTTGCGGTTTGGACTGCGGAGAACTACGGGATGAATTTCAACGGGTATGCGAAAGGTGCTGCGACGTACGTGATCCCGGAGGGGTGGACGGTCGAGGTGACGTATATCAATCCGAGTCCGATCCCCCACAGCTTGATCGTGATCGAGAAGGCGGATGTGAAGAAGTTGCAGATGGCGCAGCCCGCATTCAAGGGTGCATCGGTTCCTGATCATTTGAAGGGACTTGCGTATGGGAAAGCGACGTTCACGTTCGTTGCGGACGAAGCGGGAGAGTACGCTCTTGCGTGTGGGTTTCCCTCACATGCTTTGAACGGGCACTGGATCGGTTTGGAGGTCAGTGCAACGGCGAAAGAGCCGTCGTTTGGACCGACGAAGTGAGTGTGGGTTGGGGAGAGGTCGCCGCTGGCAATGGGTTATTTTGACATCGTCATCATCATTGCCTCGGCGGTCTTCTATTATCGGTTGGGGGATATCGAGTACCGGTGTGGCTGGATGGTGGCGATGCTGAGTCTTGGGTTTGGTGGGCTGTTGGTATGGCTTGCGGGTGGTGGTACGTGGTCTTACTTGGGTGGTCAGGTGCTGCTGTATGGGGTCCTGACGTGTGCGAACTTCTTCCGTAGCCCTTGAGTGGAAGCTGGGGGTGCGGCGTGTTTCGGGAGTGATTATCCTACTCGGCCCAAACGGGTTCGACGGCGAGAAGGGCTGGGTCATCGAGACTGCTTTGATTGATCTTTCCGAGGGAGGGTTCGAGTTCGGACCACGGGCGAAGTTTGAGGGATACGCGATCCCCGGGGCGCCATCGAGCGGCTTGGGTCCAGGTGCGGTTGCGCATGCTCCAGGTGAGTGCGATGGCGGAGTTGGCTTTGAGTGAGGAGGTTGGAGAGGAGATGTCGGTCAGGTGGACGCTGCAGAGATGGTCTGGGTAGGCGACGGAGTTTGGGCGTGGCACGTGGGAGACGGCGACCACGGTGGCGGTGATTTGAACGGACTCGTTCGGAGCGAGTTCGAGAAAATCCGATGGGGTGGCCTCGGAGGATTCGAGCGGGATGATTTTCCAGTTGCCGAAGGAGAGTTCGCGTTCGGCGAACGCCCAGATCACCCGTCGTTTTCCGGTGAGCCGATCGTTACCGCGTTTGAGTTGGGCGGCGAGCATCTCGCGGGTCGCGAAGGCGCCGTCACTGTTCCGGGTGATTGCGTCGATGGGTTGGTTGATTGCGTGGGAGAGATGTTCGGCGAGGCCAGCGGATTCGCCCCAGCCCATGCTCTCGAGCGAGAAGATGTTGGCGAAACTGTCCCCGAGGAGGAGGGTATCGGATGTGGAGGATGGGCGCCAAAGCCCTGAGCCGTTTGTCACCTGTTGGATCTGCACCGATTCGATGAATCGTTTCGCTGTCTCGTCGTTGAGTCCGAGCATGGGGACGAGATCCCCTCGGTGGGAGATCTGGGATGGCGTGGTTGGGTTTTCGGCTGGGGATGGGTTGGGCGAGACGAGTTTGGCGATCGCATGTGCTGCGATGCGCATGGTGGTGGGGGTCCAGTGCGTATCGGTTCTCAGGTAGAGTGGTGTGTCTGCGTTGCGAGATTCTTGCGAACGGAGGGTGCTGCGTAGATCGATCGTGTGGATGCCTTCGGTATTGAGTGCCGCGAGAAAGGGTTGAAGGGAGGGGTTTTCGGGGACACCGAGTCCGGGTTTGCCTAAGCGGTTTGATTCGATGGCGGCTTTTGAAGGGATGGGGACGATGATGAGTTGAATGTCCCGTTCGCGGAGTTGGCGGTTGAAATCACGGATGGCGACGAGGGGATCTGGTTGGATCGAGGGGTTTTGCCGTCGTTTGAGGAGGTTTGAAGGGGAGAGGAATGGGGGTGCGGTAAGGTGTTCAACGTCCGGTCGGTAGAACAGCCAGTCACTGTTGGTGAGCAGCACTTGATGGGAGCCGCAGCGAAGGAGGTTGGTGAGGAGCGATTGGACGTTCGGTCGGAGACGGGTGTGGAGAGTGGATGCCGATTCGAGCCGCTTCTCGATGGCTTGAAGTTCTGAGGCAGTCGGGAGATGGAAGGAGGACGGCGTTGCGTTGGGCGACGGACTTGTTGATGGGTCGTCTTTGGGTGAGCGATTTGATGTGAGGATCTCGCAGAGGGGGATGAGGCCGACGATGAGGCAGAGCACGGCGATCGCGAGCGTGCGCGCACCTTTTGCGAAGGAGGTGATGCCGACTTCGGCAGCGGCCTGTTCTTCGCGGGTTGGCGGGTGCGAGATTTTTTGCGGATGCTTCATCGATCAAAAGATGAAGTAGATGAACGGGTTGTAGTCCTGGGTTGCCATGAGGAGGAGGGCCAGCACTCCGCAGGCGGTGGCGGCGACGACTTTGAGAGGGCTGATCTGGCGGGTCCAATCCCAGGTTTGAGGGGCTATGAAGGCGATCAGGGAGGCGAGGAGGAGCGAGCCGAGATGGTAGGGCGTCTGGATGGTGGCGCTCGTGAGGGCGAGATTTGGAGAGGTGTTATCGTTGGGGGCGAGCGATTGGAGGTAGGTCAGGGCGTCGGCGAGCGAGTCCGATCGGAAAAATATCCAGGTGAGTGATACGACGAGGAAGGTGAGCGCCGTGGCGAGGGGTGACGGGATACGAACGGCGGGCAGGTGCTGGTTTTTGAGTCGTTCAAGGGCGAGGAGCGCGCCATGGATTCCGCCCCAGATGAGGAAAGTCCAGGAGGCTCCGTGCCACAGGCCGCCGAGGAGCATGGTGAGGATGAGGTTTGCGTAGGTGCGGGACGCGCCTCGTCGATTTCCGCCGAGGGGGATGTAGAGGTAGTCTCGGAGCCAAGAGGAAAGGGAGATGTGCCAGCGGCGCCAGAAGTCGGTGATGGAGGAGGATCGGTAGGGGGAATCGAAGTTTTTTGCGAAGACGAGTCCGAACATCAGTCCGAGTCCGATGGCCATGTCGGAATAGCCGCTGAAGTCGAAGTAGATCTGCATGGAGTAGCCGAGGGTGCCGAGCCAAGCGTCGATCGAGGAGCGGGAGGCGGCCTGGAAGGCGGTGTCAGCGATTTGGCCGCAGGGGTTGGCGAGGAGGATCTTTTTTGAAAGGCCGAGCAGGAAGAAGAGGGTGCCTCGGGCGAGGTGGTTGGCGGATTCGGTGCGTGAGCGCAGTTGGTCGGCGAGGAAGGAGAATTTCAAGATGGGCCCGGCGACGAGGTGCGGGAGCATGGAGGTGAAGCAGGAGAAGTCGGTGAAGTTCTCCATGGCTGCGGCATCGCCTCGATAGACGTCGATGATGTAGCTGAGTGCTTGGAAGGTGTAGAAACTGATACCGAGTGGGAGGGTGAAATGGACGGCGGGGATCCAGGATTGCGGGATGCTGAGCGATTCACAGAGTTGAGAGAGGGTTGCGAGGCCGAGGTTGCCGTATTTGAAGAGGGCGAGAGCGGCAAGGTTGCTGAGGATGGAAAGGGTCAGCGCGCGTTTTTGGCGGGGCGACCTTGGTGTTTCCCTGGGAAGGGGGATGGTTGGCGAGGAGATGGGCCAAGGGTTCCATCGGTCTTGAGCGATGACGAGGCTGAGGAACCAATCGAGGGAGGTGGTTGCGAACATCAGGAGGATGAACGCGGGTTCTGCCCAGCCGTAGAATGTGTAACCTGTGAGAGCTAGCCAGAGGTTGCGCCATCTCGTTGGTTGGTTGCGGAGTAGCAGGTAGCCAAGGAGGGTTAGCGGGAGGAAATAGTAGATGAAAATGTGTGAACTGAAGACCATCCGAGGGGAGCCTAGCGAGCGGTCGAAAGCTATGTATCCTCGCGGCCAAATGGAAGTTGAAATCTAATCAGGCATCGGATTAAGTCCTCGCCTGCCCGTCCACCGTTGAGGTGGGTACTTTTGAGTAAGAGATAAACCAATGAATACAGTTCGTGCCGCTCTAGGAAGGGTCGTTTGGCTCAGCGTGTGTGGGCTGCTGGTCTTGGGGAGTCTCTCGGCGTTCGGCTTACCTACTCCAGCGGAGTATGCGGGCCGTTTTGATGCGGCGGAGCGAGGGCAGTTCGGCGCGGTTGCGGGCGAGGATCCCTGGTCATTTTTGCCATCGGAGTTGCGCTTTTTGTCGGTGGAAGGTTTCCGTGGCGACGCGATACGACGGATGAGCCGATCGAGAGACAAGCGTTGGGCGGATCCCTTGCCGGCGATCGTTGATTTTCATGAGCAACTGAAGCGGATGGGGATCCGTTTGCTGGTGGTTCCTGTTCCGGCAAAGGCGGCGATTTACCCTGACCGACTGTTTGTGGGGAGCAAGTTTGTGGGAGGTGTTCCGAAAGCATTGAGCGAGCTTTACGGGGATTTGAAGAATGCCGGAGTTGAGGTCTTGGATTTGACGGATGAGTTCATTGAGAACCGCGAGTCAGAGCATGGGCCGGTGTTTTGTGCGACTGATACGCATTGGTCTGGTCTGGGTTGTGTCTTGGCGGCGAAGGTCATTGCTCAGCAGTTGGCTGACGTCGTGAAGGGGCCGAGCAAGGGGTTGACTGAGAAGTGGGAGGAAGTGGTCGTGAAGGGAGATTTGACCGAGTTGCCTGGGAAACCAGCTACGCGGGTCCCTTTGGAGAAGTTATGGGTGCGGAGGATTTTGCAAGAGAACGGACAACCGATCCGGTCGGGGGGGGATTCGAGTCGGGTCTTGTTGATGGGAGACAGTCACACGTTAGTGTTCAGCGAGTTGCTGTGTGAGGGGGCGGGTCTTGTTGAACAGTTAGGATTCGAGATGGGCACGGTCCCGGATTTGATCGGTTTACGGGGTGCGGGTGCTACGGAGGTGAGGGCTCGGCTTTTGAGACGGGGAATGAAGGAGGAGGGCTATTTGAGATCGAAGAAGGTGGTGATCTGGTGTTTTGGGGCGAGGGAGTTCAGCGAGGCTGATTCGGGGTGGGTCAAGATGCCGGTCAAAAAATGAGGGGGCGCATGACATTCTTCGCGTGGGGTTGGGCGAGGGCATTCATCGGGGTGTGGGTGCTATTGGCTTGTGCGATGGGGCTTGGTGCGGCGGCGAAAGACGGGGAGGCTGGCGTTGGAAAGCGGGCCGATGTGGGTGCTGGCGAACATTCGGCGGTGATTCTTGGCGACTCTCTGGGGTTGGGAGGATTCGGCAAACGTTTGGATCAGCGGTTGAGGGAGAGCGGTTATTTCAAGAGGGTCAACACCTACATGGCATGCGGCACTGTGCCGTTAAGTTGGCTGCAGGTGGACGGCTATCGGACCGCTCGGACCGTTTGTGGGTTTTGGAGCATCGAGGGTGAGGGCAAACAGGCGAAATCCATGCAGGACACCTATGGGATGACGAAGGGGTATCGTCCGACGGCTCGGCCAGTGCCGAAGGTTGAAGACCTATTGAAGCAGCACCGTCCGCAGGTGTTGGTTGTGCAGCTTGGCACGAACTTGCACGGCATTTTCACGGACAACAAGACGGTGGTCCCTGAAAGACACGGTCCGGCTTTGAAACGCTACATCGAGCCCTTTTTAGAGAGGATCTCTGAGCCAAACACCCCATTGCGACGGGTGTATTGGGTTTGTCCTACGAAGTCAGGACGGATGAGTTCTGAGGTTCAGGATTTTGTATTTGAAACCGTGAAGCAGACTGCTGGGGAGATGGCGACGGTCATCGATAGCCGTGAACTTTTGAAGTACCCCTACACGGGATTGAGTGCGGACAAGGAACACTTTTTCGGTGCGGACATGACCAAGTGGGCTGACGCAGTTTTCGATCGGATCAGGGGGGATCTTGATGAGGGAGGATTGCCGAAGGCTTTGGCGGGTGTGGCAGGGAAAGGGGGGGCGTTGACGTTCAAGGAAGGAGCCAAACCGCCGGAGTTGATCCGTCTGAAAGTGAAACTTTCAGGAAAATCACCGGTGCTGGATTTCAACCAGATGCTTCCTTATCAGGAGTCAGCAGTGATTTACCGGTACGAGGTTTTGCGGGTGTTGGAGGGGCGATACTCTGAGTCGCAGATATTGGTTTGTCATCCAGCGCACATCAAACTTCAGGCGCAACCTCTGAACCGGTATCACCCGGGAAGCGTTTACGAGATGCAACTGATGGATCTCGATGCATCGCGGTGGAGTGCGATCAAGATGAGCGACCAGTCTGGGCGTCCTGAGTTGACGAGATACATCCAGCTATCCGATGAGAAAAAATTCCCTTCTGGGGACAAGGATCCTTCGGCGAAAGGGGGGAAACCATGATCTTGCGGAGGAATTTCATCGCGCGGTGCAGTGGCGCGCTGGCATCCATCGGTGTGACCGGTTGCGGCACTGGTTTTTCTGGTGGGGTCTCAAGAGCGCGGGTGCTGATCATCGGTGATTCCATGATGGTGGGGGGCTTTGGTGCCACGCTGTTGCATATTTTTGAACGGCGGTTGGGGGAACGGTCTGTTTCGATGTACGGATCCTGCGGTTCGTCCCCAGAGAACTGGTTGCCGAATCAACCAATATATGTGACCCGTTGCGGTTACCGTGCGAGCGTGAATGGGGTGTCTGAGGTTTTCGAATACCAGAACGGCCATCGTCCGCCTCCGATGGAAACACCGAAGTTGGACGCACTCTTGCAAAAGCATCGGCCTGAGGCTGTTGTGGTGCAGTTCGGAACCAACTGGTTCGATGAATTCGCATCGGGCGTGTCCGAGGAGGACCTCCGCAGGAAGCGTCGTCAGATGGCAGATTTTTACGCACTGATGGGACCACGGAGGGTGATCTGGATCCTCCCGCCAGACTGCGCGAAGTTCAGCAAGCAGGTCCAAGATGAGGTCCGGCGTTTCATCTTCGAATGTTCGCGTTCGAGGAGCGTCAGGTTCGTCGACTCACGCAAGATGACGCATTACGTCATGCATAAAACTGGCGGAGACGGCGTGCATTACAATGGGGATGCGGCCCGAGCGTGGGGAGAGGCCGCTGGAGCAGCTATTTTGGGAGGGTTGTAGTCTTCTTCCCTCAGCGCACGGCGAGTGCGGCTCTCGTAGGGGTCATGATCGCAGTCCAAACAGGTGCAGGGGCGATGTGTTGCGAAGGTATCGACCGTCAGGCGAGAGAGATTTGCCGTTGCCGCCGCCGCGGCTTGTCGCTGCCACGATCACATACTTTCCGGAAGGGTGGATCGCGAGGCTTTGGCAGTTGGGAGGGG
>CAZAZT010000101.1:0-14479 GCA_964489645.1 uncultured Chthoniobacteraceae bacterium
GCGCTATTTGCGAGGGCGGCTGGAGCTAGGAGGAGGGGTTTGAATGATTCGGAGACCTTGACTAGGAAAGCTTCCGAGAGGATTTTCACCTTTTATGACCGACACTAACAGCCCGTCAGCCTCTCTTGATTTCATCCGTGAGTTGATTGTGGCAGATGTTCAGAGCAACCGAAACGAGGGGTGGGTCATCACCCGCTTTCCTCCGGAACCCAATGGTTATCTGCACATCGGACATGCGAAGAGCATTTGTCTCAACTTCGGTTTGAGCCTGGAGAACGCTCCGAAGGCGCGGTGTCACCTTCGGTTTGATGACACAAATCCCACGAAGGAGGATGTGGAATACGTTGAGAGCATCCAGCAAGATGTACGGTGGCTGGGTTTTGATTGGGGCGATCATCGCTATTTTGCGAGCGACTATTTCGAGCAACTTTACGGATTTGCGGTCCAGCTGATCCGGAAGGGTTTAGCTTACGTTGACGACCAGTCTGCTGATGAGATTCGAGCCACCCGAGGGACATTGACGGAGCCGGGGCGCCCGAGTCCGTATCGCGACAGATCGGCAGAGGAGAGCGAGTCGTTGTTCGCGCGGATGCGCGGTGGCGAGTTTGACGAGGGGACGAGGGTTCTTCGGGCCCGCATCGACATGGGTTCGCCGAACATCAATCTCCGTGATCCCGTGATCTATCGGATCTTGAAGGCGCATCATCACCGGACCGGGGATGCATGGTGTGTTTATCCGATGTACGACTTCGCGCACCCGTTGAGTGATGCTTTGGAGGGGATCACGCACAGTTTGTGCACTTTGGAGTTTGAGCATCACCGGCCGCTTTATGAATGGCTGATTGCCAACGTTTCGGGGTTGCCCGGCATGCCCTATCAGAGGGAGTTTGCGCGTCTCAACCTGACTTACACCGTGATGAGCAAGCGGAAGTTGCTGCGTCTGGTGAAGGAGGGTTTTGTGGAGGGGTGGAACGATCCGCGGATGCCCACCATCAGTGGGATCAGGAGACGTGGCTACACTCCCGCTGCGATTCGTGCGTTTTGCGAGGCGATCGGGTTGACGAAATATCCGTCGCTGACGGAGCTTGCGCTGCTGGAACATTGTGTTCGCGAGGATTTGAACAAGGTTGCGAAGAGAGCTTACGTTGTGATACGGCCGATCAAGGTGGTCATCGAGAACTTCCCTGAAGGGGCGCTCGAACAGGTAGAGCTGAAGAACAACCCCGAGGATGAGTCAGCTGGGACTCGGATGGTCCCTTTGACTCGGGAGATTTACATCGACGAAGAGGACTTCATGGAAGTTCCGGTAAAAGGGTTTTTCCGGTTGAGCCCTGGGGGGGAAGTCCGTTTGAAGTATGCGTTCTGCATCCGTTGTCACGATGTGGTCAGGGATGCCGCAGGGAAGGTTGTAGAACTGAGGTGCACTTTTGATGATGCGACCCGTCGTGGAGTCCAGCCAGAGGGGCGGCCAAAAGTGAAGGGGACGATTCATTGGGTGAGTGCATCGCACGCGGTGGATGTGCCTGTTCGTCTTTATGATCGCCTCTTCACGGTACCTCAGCCGGATGAGGAAGCCGGCGGGGACGGAGATTTCACCGCTTTCTTGAATCCGGCATCCTTGGAGCAGATTGTCGCGAAAGCCGAACCCTCCGTTCTGGATGCGCACGCTGGAGATCGGTTTCAGTTCGAACGGGTGGGGTACTTCGTGGCGGACGAGGTGGAATCTCGGACGGCAGCTCCAGTTTTCAACAGGACCGTGACGCTCAAGGATGGGTTTGCGAAGGCGGCAAAGTGAGTTCTCCTGAGTGGAGACTCGGAACTTAATAGTATCGGACGGAATCGTTTTCTTGTTTTAGATAGGTTTCAAGAAAATCTGATGAAGGCGGAGGGCATCAGAACTTGCGCATCTTTTTTCCCGACATGTTGCCGAGACCGTCGTAACAGGCGTACTTGTAGAGGTCGTGCAGCGTCGGGTAGTTGAACACTGTGCCGATGACATCGGGGACGGTTTTACGGTCGGAGACGAGGGTTTGGCCGAAGTGGATGATTTCAGCGGAGAGCGGGCCGATCAGATGACACCCGATGATGGTAAGGCTTTCTTTTAGAAAGATGATTTTAAGAAATCCAGAGTCCAATCCCATGATCCGTCCTCGGTGTGTGAGGGCGTGGTGAGCGATACCCGAAACATAGTCGAGTTTCTGTTCGGTGGCTTGAGCCTCGGTCATGCCGACCATGGAGACTTCAGGGATGGTGTATATCCCGTAAGGGAACAGTTTAGGGAGGCGGTCCAGGTCGTGGATGTCGTACATGTGCGAGATTGCGACGCGGCCTTGGTCCATCCCAGTGGCTGCGAGGGCGGGGAATCCGATCACATCACCGACGGCGAATATGTGGGGCACATTGGTCCGGTAATGTTCGTTGACCACGATGGCCTGGCGCTTGCCAACCGCAACCCCGGCTTTGTCGAGGCCGAGGCCCAAGGTTCCGCCGTTTCGACCAGCAGCGTACAGGAACATGTCGGTTTCAAGAATAGTGCCCTCATTGAGGGAGGTTCGCACTTGGTGCTCGCGTAAGGTATTGTTGATCGGGAGTTTTTCGACGGATTCAATCGAGCAGTTGAAAAGGATCTCGATACCAGACCGTCTCATCTCGTCGACCAGTGCGGCGGATATTTCATGGTCGAGGAAGGGGAGGATGGAGGGGCTGTTGTTGACGAGGTGCACCTTTGCCCCCATCGCGGCGAAGATGGTCGCGTATTCGCATCCGATGACCCCTGCCCCCACGATGACGATGGATTTCGGGATCCGGTTGATGCGCAGGATGGAGTCTGAGTCGTGGATGGACTCCGCGTCGAAAGGTATTCCCTCGGGGTGGAAGGGGTAGGATCCGGTCGCGATGACAAAGTTTTCAGCTCGCAGGGGGATTGGTGGCCCTGATTTCGGGGTGATGGTGAGGTGATGAGCGTCCTGAAAGGCGGCGAATCCATGGAACAGGGTCACTCCATGGGAGGCGATGTTCTGGCGAACCTCAGATTCCACCTCCGTTTTCACGATCTGCTGTCGGTACAGGAAATCCTCGATTTGCGTCTCGCCTTTCAGGACTTTTTCGGTGCGGTAGAGACCTTTCTCGTAACGACCTGAGAAGAATATCGCGGTCTCCTTGAGAGTTTTTGATGGAAGGGTCCCGGTGTTGACTCCGGCGCCGCCCACCTCTTTCTCCTTTTCGATCAGAGCCACTCGCTTTCCGAAGTAGGCGGCCTTGACTGCCGCTTTTTCGCCGGCTGGGCCTGAGCCGATGACGATGAGATCGAAGGATTGAGGTGCGTGCATAGGATTGAAGGACGGCGCTGACTCAGCAAGAACTCCGCCTTACGAGGACTGGGATTCGATGAGGGGAGAGTGGTTCGCCTTGGTAGGACTCTCGTCTGGATTTTGCGCGAGAGCCGCTGAAAAGATTTTCGTAAAAAAATCTAAAAATAAGAAACCTTGGTTTATGTCGGCCTGGGTGATCTGAGCGGTTTCCTGACCCGGTGTTCCCTGTTTTGTGGTATGGAAAATCCTTTTTTCCAAACGGTTAAGGGTAGTCGATGCGGAGGGCTGAAATCGCCGAGTGGGCAGCGAACTCGGTTTGTACGTTCAGGCTTTCGGAAATGTATTTGCAGCGTCTAGGCGATTTCCCTACGCCTTTTGGAAGCGATTCACCTGACACCGATTTTACAATGGACAGCATCATCACGGAGTTCCTCATCGAGAGCCACGAGAACCTAGACCGACTCGAGAGGGACCTTGTCGAGTTGGAGAAAAATCCGACGGAAAAGGAAACCTTGGCGAGCATTTTTCGGACGATTCATACGCTGAAGGGGTCGAGCGGTTTTCTTGGATTTGAGAAACTTGAAGCAATAGCTCACTCCGGAGAGAACCTCTTGAGCAAGATGCGGGACGGTGTTCTCGTGATCAACCCGGACATTGCCGGTGCATTGCTCGCGACGGTTGATGCGGTGCGGACGATGCTAAAGGAAATTGAGGCCACTGGCGCGCCGGAGGATCGGGATTATTCCTCGCTCATCGGATTGCTTGTCAGGTTGAATGAGGGTGAAAGCGGCGCTTCCCACCAGACGGTGGCTGTTGCGCCGGCTGCCGCAGCGGCTTCTGCACCTGCACCTGCACCGGCCGTGGTGGTTGCCGAAGCGCCCGTCGCTGTTCCGGAGGTGGTTGCGGTTGCCCCGCCGGTTGCGAAGGCCCCTGAGGTTGTGGATGTTCCGAAGGTGGCAAGCGTTGCGCCTGCGCCTGCCCCCGCCCAGGTGGTCGCTCCAGCGGCTTCCGCCCCTGTTCAGCCGCAGGTGTCCAAGGCTAGCCCTGCGAGTGAATCGGGTGAACACAAGCCCGCCTCTGCGGCGGATACGTCGATTCGAGTGGACGTCGCTTTGTTGGACAAGTTGGTGAACTTGGTCGGTGAGTTGGTATTGGCCCGAAACCAGATTTTGCAGTTCACCAACCAGAACACGGACAGTGCTTTTTTGGCCACTTCGCAGCGATTGAACCTGATCACGACGGAGTTGCAGGGAAGCGTGATGAAGACGCGGATGCAGCCCATTGGGAATATCTGGAGCAAGCTTCCTCGAGTGGTTCGCGATCTTTCGACGAGTTGCGGGAAGTTGGTCCGTTTGGAGATGGAGGGGAAGGAGACCGAGCTGGATAAGACGATCATCGAGGCGATCAAGGATCCTCTGACGCATATTGTGCGGAACAGCGTGGACCACGGGATTGAGATGCCTGAGGTGCGTGAGGAGCGAGGCAAGGCCCCGGAGGGATGCTTGCGCATGAGGGCTTATCACGAGGGGGGGCAGGTCAATATCGAGATCACGGATGATGGCGGGGGCATTCACTTGGAGAAAGTGAAGCAGAAGGCGGTGAGCAAGGGATTGATCACGAATGAGCAGGCGGCTCGCATGACCGACCATCAGGCCTCGCAGTTGATTTTCATGCCGGGATTCTCAACGGCGGAGAAGGTGACGAACGTCTCTGGTCGAGGGGTAGGAATGGACGTTGTCAAAACGAACATCGAGAAGATCGGCGGAACGGTCGATCTGCAGAGCCAGTTCGGTTCGGGAACGACCTTGAAAATCAAGATCCCTCTGACGTTGGCAATCATTCCGGCCTTGATCGTGACGAGTGGGGCGGAGCGTTTTGCCATCCCGCAGGTCAGCCTTCTCGAGTTGGTTCGCTTGGAAGCGGGAGAGGCGAAAGACCAGATCGAGTACATCCACGGGACGCCGGTGTATCGGTTGCGTGGGAAAATCTTACCTTTGGTATCGCTGAATCGGTCATTGAAGCTGCGTGAGATGGAGGCCGGTCGGGTTTCCAGCGAGGACGAGGAAGTGCACATTGTTGTTTTACAGGCGGATGGACATCCTTTCGGGTTGGTCGTTGACGAGATCAACGACACGCAGGAGATCGTGGTCAAACCGCTCGGCAAGCAGCTCAAGGGGTTGTCCTGTTTTGCAGGGGCGACCATCATGGGGGATGGGCACGTTGCCTTGATTTTGGATGTGTTGGGCCTGGCTCAACAGTCGAATGTGGTCAACGAAACGAAGGGAGCAGCCGTCATGGAGTCGGGATCAGAGGGACGGAAAGCGGATGATCAGAAGCAGACTTTGTTGTTGTTCGCCGCGGGCTCCAGCGGGCGGATGGCGATTCCTTTGTCCATGGTGGCTCGTCTGGAGGAGTTTCCTCGATCCGCGATCGAGCATTCTGCGGGGAAACCGGTCATCCGTTACCGTGGGCAGATCCTGCCATTGGTGCAGGTCTCCAACTACCTCGCTCCGGGAGAGCAGATTTCAGGGGCGGTGGGAGATTCCATGCAGGTCGTCGTTTACACCGAGAGCGGTCGCTCGGTCGGGTTGGTCGTCGAGAAGATTGATGACATTGTCAGCGAGACGATTTCGGTGAAGCGGCATGCCTATGGAAATGGGATTTTGGGATCCGTGGTAATCCAGGATCAGGTCACCGATCTATTGGATGTGAAGTCGGTGATCCGGGCGGCGGATCCTTCGATTTTGCCCGAAAAATCCTCAACGCCAGCCGCTTGAACGAACGTTTTACCCGAGTTTTCTCATGAGCAATCCTACGCTGCAGTTTTCAACCTTTGTGCTTCAAGACCTGTTCCTTGGGGTGGACGTCCTGAAGGTCCAGGAAGTGATCCGTTATCAGGAGATGACGAGGGTTCCTATCGCACCGCCGATGGTTCGGGGATTGATCAATCTTCGTGGACAGATCATCACCGCGATTGATTTGAGGCGACGGTTCGAGCTGGCAGATCGGCAGGAGGGGGAGTTGCCGATGAATGTGGTTTTACGGACGGATGACGGGGCGGTGAGTTTGTTGGTCGACGAGATCGGCGATGTGGTGGAGGTGGAAGAAGATCGATTTGAACCTATTCCGGAAACGGTGACCGGTATGGTGCGTGAGCTGATCACCGGGGTCTACAAGTTAGATAATCGTTTGCTTTTGATTCTAGACACAGAAAAAGCATCGAACTTGCCTGCGGCATACAGTCGCCGGACGGCTTAAGTTAAACAATAAACGCAATAGATATGACAATGAAACGGAGATCAGTATCGAAGTCGGTCCGCAATGCAGCCAAGAGCGTGCCTTCGGAAAAGCCCATGCGCAACGGGAGGAACTCGGTTGCGGATGAGGTTGAGGATGGGGTTGAGATCCTTCCTGCGAGCGAGCGCACGGTGCAGGAGGTTTCGGGGGGTAACGCACGACTCGATGCCCTGAACCGGTCGATGGCGGTTGCTGAGTACAGCGTGGACGGCAACATTTTGACTGCGAACGAGAAGTTCTTGCACCTTATTGGGCATTCGGCGGACGAGGCAGAGGGGGAGCACCATGGTGCAACGTGTGAACCTGCTTTCGCCGATTCAACGGAGTATCGCAAGTTCTGGAAGGCGTTGGAGAAGGGGGAGACGCGGGCGGTGGAGATGGCACGTCAGACCAAGGCGGGGCGCTCCATTTGGTTGTCTTCGACGTACACCCCTGTGCTCGGGAAAAATGGCAAGGTTCAGAAAATTATCGAGATTGCCACGGACGTGAGCGAGACGATGGCCGAGCTGAATGTTCGGAAAGAGATCATGAATCTCACCAGCATCGTGTCCGAGGCCGATTTGAGAGGGGACATTTTGTCGGTGAACGAGAAGTTCATTGAGGTTTCGAAGTATTCGACGGACGAGCTGATTGGCAAAGGGCACAACACCACGAGGCATCCTGACATGCCCAAGGAGGTGTTCCGCGACATGTGGGCGACGATTGGGCGCGGCAAGATGTTCCGTGGAGTGGTGAAGAATCGGGCGAAGGATGGCACCCCGTACTATGTGGATGCGGTGATCGCTCCGATCTTGGGTGAGAACGGGAAGCCCAAGCGTTATTTGGGGGTGCGGTACGACATCACAGAAGCTGAGACAGAGCGTCAGAACATGCGCGGAGTTTTCCGGGCAATTGACGGTTCCTATG
This sequence comes from uncultured Chthoniobacteraceae bacterium, assembly GCA_964489645.1. Classification (GTDB taxonomy): domain Bacteria; phylum Verrucomicrobiota; class Verrucomicrobiia; order Chthoniobacterales; family Chthoniobacteraceae; genus JBEEPE01. The sequence goes on from CAZAZT010000101.1 coordinate 7,515, forward strand.
CGTACGTCGAGTTCGATGTGGAAGGGAATGTGTTGAAAGCTAATCGGAACTTCCTGAATGTGATGGAGTATTCGGAGGACGACGTCAAAGGTCGTCATCATCGGTCTTTCTGCGATCACGCGACGGTTGCTTCTCCGGAGTATCAACAGTTCTGGCCGGATTTAAAAGCGGGGCGCAGCCGTTCGGGGGAGTTCAAGCGGGTGACGAAGAGCGGTAGAGAGGTGTGGCTGCAGGCGGTTTATTCGCCGGTTTCGGATGAAGTTGGTCGGGTGGTCAAAGTGGTGAAGATTGCCACGGAGATCACGGCAGCGGTGAAGCAGCGGCAAGCTTTGGAGCAGGTTCTGCAGAGCATTTCTGAGAGTGCGCAGACGTTGTCGTCTGCGTCCGAAGAGTTGTCGGCGAATAGCCAGCAGATGGTGGCGAATGCGGAGGAGACGTCTGCTCAGGCGGGAGTTGTGTCTGCGGCGGCTCAGCAGGTCAGTTCGAACGTCCAGACGGTTGCGGCTGGCGTGGAGGAGATGAGCGCAAGCATCCGAGAGATTGCGAAGAACGCCCAAGATGCTGCGAAGATTGCGAGTGTTGGAGTGAGGGCATCAGAGAGCGCGACGGAGACGATCTCCAAGCTAGGATTGAGCAGTGCGGAGATCGGGAAGGTGATCAAGACCATTACGTCTATCGCGCGTCAGACCAACTTGTTGGCTTTGAATGCGACGATTGAAGCTGCCCGGGCGGGCGAGGCAGGCAAAGGGTTCGCGGTTGTGGCCAACGAGGTCAAAGAGCTGGCGAAAGAGACGGCGAAGGCGACGGAGGACATCAGCCAGAAAATCGAGACCATCCAAGGTGATACACGGCATGCGGTTGCGGCGATTTCCGAGATCAACGAGGTGATCACCAAGATCAGCGATTACCAGACAACGATTGCGACGGCGGTGGAAGAGCAGACCGCAACGACCAATGAGATCAACCGCAACGTATCGGAGGCAGCCAAAGGCAGTTCCGAGATCGCGGAGAACATCGTTGGGGTTGCTGAGGCTGCGCGGAACACGACGATGGGCGCGTCGGACACCGAGAAGGCCGCGATCGAGTTGGCGCGGATGGCTGCGGCGCTGCAGAGCACGGTCGCGTCTGTATAGTTCGCGAGAAGTACGACAAGGCAAGGGCGGTCCTGAATGCGGGGCCGCCCTCCCTTTTTGGGGTGAAGATGGCTTTGACCTTCCTATTTCCTTAAGGCGTTGTACTAAGATTACCCGTTGGGCGGCTTTCGCCCATTTCCCCCTGATGAATGTTTTATGAGAGCCCTGATTGTCGATGATTCCCGGACTGTCCGGATGATTCTGGGAAAAGCCTTGAGGGAGCTTGGTTACGAAGTTCAAGAGGCAGAACATGGCAAGGAGGCGATTGAGCGTCTTTACCATGGAGAGACGGTCGACCTTTTGTTGGTCGACTGGAACATGCCGGTGATGAACGGGTACGAGCTCGTGTGTGAGGTGCGGCGTAACGTTCTGTTGGATCACATCAAGATCATGATGGTGACCACAGAATCATCCATGGAGAAGGTGCAGCAGGCGCTGGAAGCGGGGGCGAACGAGTATTTGATGAAGCCGTTCACGAAGGATGTGCTTCTGGAGAAGTTGACGTTGCTGGGAATGGCGTGAAGGAGTCGGAGGTCGTTTTTTAGGGAAGATGCATAAGATTCGAGTACTGGTGGTGGATGATTCGGCGGTGATCCGGAGTCTTTTATCGGACGCTCTATCGCACGATCCGGAGATTGAAGTGGTTGGGTTGGCGGGTAACGGTGAGGTAGCGGTACAGAAGCTGCAGACTGCGCATCCTGACATTGTCACGCTGGACATGGAGATGCCCGTCATGGATGGGCTTCAGACCTTGAAGGCCATTCGGAAGACGCACCCCAAGTTGCCGGTGATCATGTTCTCCACGCTGACGGAGCGGGGATCTTGTGCGACCATGGACGCTTTGGCATTGGGCGCGAGCGACTATGTCACGAAGCCTGCGAATGTTGGCTCGGTGTTGGCAGGAATCGACCGCATCAAGGAGGATCTGATTCCCAAGATCAAGGCCTTGGTCAATCATCCGACGGAGTCCCGGTTCGCGCATCATGCGCCGACCACTCCGGTCAAGATTCCACCTCGGACGGGGTCGACCAGTCTGGAGGCGTTGGTTATCGGAGTCTCTACGGGGGGCCCGAATGCTTTGGCTGAGATGTTGCCGATGTTGGGTACGCGGTTCCCGTTGCCAATCCTGATCGTACAACACATGCCGCCGCTGTTCACGCGGTTACTGGCGGAGCGAATCGCCTCAGTGTCTGGGATTCCCACACGCGAGGCAAAGGATAGAGACACCATCCGTCCTGGTCAGATCTTGATTGCGCCTGGTGGTTTGCACATGACGGCGGAGAGAGGTCGGGAAGGGGTCAGGGTGCGATTGAATGAAGATCCTCCGGAGAACTCCTGTCGCCCTGCGGTGGATGTGTTGTTCCGTTCGGCGGCAGCCTCGTTTGCGGAGAAGACTTTGGCGGTCGTCTTGACTGGCATGGGGCAGGATGGACTGAAGGGGAGTGAAGCGATTCGCGCTGCGGGTGGGCAAGTGCTGGTGCAGGACGAGGCATCCAGTGTGGTCTGGGGAATGCCGGGGGCGGTGTACAACGCCGGTCTCGCGGATGCGATGTTCCCGTTGAAAGATTTGGCGGCTGAAATCTATCGGAGAGTTGATGCTGGAAATGCGACCAATCGACCGGCACCGAGAAGTTTGTCCGAGCGGGTTGGAGCGCTGCAACAGGTGATCCAGCGGCGGGAGACTTCTCGGAATGACGAGGTTTCCGAAGGAACAGGCTCGAAGGGCAGCGAAGGGGGAACGGAGGTGAAGCCATGAAGACGACGGATTTCGACTACATCCGGAACTACGTCCGCGCTCGTGCTGCAATCGTGATTGAGCCGGGGAAAGAGTATCTGGTTGAGTCACGATTGGCTGTTCTGGCTCGGCGCGAGAAGTTTGCGACGATTGATGCATTGGTGGAGGTTTTGAGGTCGGATGCTCGGCATCCTTTACATCGCAAGGTTTTGGATGTGATGACGACGAATGAGACGTCGTTTTTCCGTGATATCCATCCGTTTGAGGCATTGAAGAAACATATCATCCCTGAGTTGAAAGAGCGTCACGCGTCGACGCGCACTTTGAACTTCTGGTGTGGCGCAGCTTCGACAGGGCAGGAGTGTTACAGTGTTTTGATGACTTTGGCTGAGCATCATCCGGATATTTTCAACACGTGGAAGTTGAACTTCATCGCCACAGATCTGTCTCAGGATGTTCTGGAGCAGGCCGTTGCAGGCCGGTACACGCAGTTGGAGGTGAACCGGGGTTTGCCAGCGCCGATGCTGATCAAATACTTCAAGAGGAACGGTGACTTTTGGTTCGTTGACGAGAGATTGCGCGCGAAGGTGATGTTCCGTGAGTTGAACCTGATTGCGGATTGGCCGTTGGCGGCGGGTTTCGATGTTGTCTTCCTTCGGAATGTGCTGATCTATTTTGACTTAGACATAAAGCGGCAGATCCTGACGAAAATCAGGAGATTGTTGCGTCCAGGTGGTGTCCTGTTTTTAGGGAGTGCGGAGACCACGCTGGGAATCGATGACAACTTCGAGCGTGTGGTCCACGACAGGGCAACGTGCTATCGAAATCCGGGGTAGGTCCCTCGCTATTTCTGTGACGAGGCGTTTGTCTGGATTTTGGCAGGCTGCCGAAGTCTTTGCTCCTGAAAGTACCGCGAAGAAACTACTGCGAATGTGAGCTCTCGTGCAGTGGGCAGTTGGGGGGCGTGCCGTGCTCAGAGGACAGTGTTGAGACTGTCTCGAGCGTTCAGCTGAAACACCGGATACGCCAGTATGAGTAATCTCTTGGTGAGATTGTCCCTGTAGCAAGGGGCACGAGAAGGGCCTTCGGTTGTTTGGTCCTGCCCTAACGGAGTCTTCAGGCGAGTTTGATATCTGCCAAGACCCAGTCTTGGCCGATTTCGAAGAGTACCTGTTCGGATTCTGTGTTTGTGTCTCTCGGCATCGATGCGGAGTCTTTGACGGTTGGAATGGTCATGACGCAACTGACGCCTGAGTCGGAGAATCTTGATTTTACGGCTCCAACTGCCATGTTCGCAAATTCGCCGAGAACATCTTGGATCATGGCTCCATCGAGCTCTGATTCCGGCATATCGAGAAACTTGCTTGCGAGGAGAGCTGCGGAGTGTTCCGGAGTGTAGAAGCACACGGTGACATTCGCATCGCCCTTGAACCCAACGGAAGAGGTGAAGAGGGAGGAGACTGCCGTCGGAGCGGCGGGGGAAGGATTGGGAAAAGCCACGACGTGCGCCATGGTTCCGAGAACCTCTAACACGCTATTCTCGAGCCACTCGCGTGTCTGCTGAAGGGACGGCAATGGGTTCTCGGACATACGTGATGGGGAGGTTTGTGAGGGATTCGAGGGGCTTGGGGGGGGCGTGCTGAAACCGCTCTCAGAGGAGATGCATCAGGCAGGTTGGACTGGCTGAATGTCGATGATGGTCTTGGTGAGGGCGATCAGCTGCTCGGGCTTGAAGGCTTTGGAGATGTAGCCGCTTACCTTAAGTTGGTCGGCCTGAGCGAGTCGTTGGGCGTCGGACTCGGCGCTCAGCATGACCACAGGTGTGGACGCGATTTCTGGGGTTTGTCGGATTTGGGCGAGGGCTTCCATGCCGGTCATGTTGGGCATGGTGATGTCCATGAACACGAGGTCAGGGCGCTCATTGAGGGCGGTCTGGACGCCTTCTGCACCGTCGGCTGCGCCGAGGATTTGGACGTCGTACCCTTTGAAGGCGTTCGCGACGATCATGCGGACCATTTTACTATCGTCGACAGTGAGGATCTTCTTGCTCATTTCGGTTGGATCACGGGTTTGATGACGAGGTTGATGAAAACGGGAACACCGTCCACGGTGAACGATAAGGTGTGGCCAACTTGGTCATCGGCCATCTCGGGTTGGAAAGAGTTCACCACAGTCACGTTGGGGACTCCAAGAATAGATTCAAGTCCAGCGTCGGACAGGTTGGATTTGAAGTTTCCACCGACCATGTTGAGGAGTTCCCCTACGGCTTCGGTCATGAAAACATCGGCGTCCTCTGCGGCCTCTTCACCCACTAGGTTGGCGACGAGCCACTTAGCGGAATTCGAGGGCATCCGGAGATAGACTCTACCATTGGCTTTCCCAGAGATTTCAGTGATACCAACGAACTGGTTTGCGAGCTCTGGCAGACCATCTTTCAGTTCCACGACAGCGCCAGCCATCGTGGCAAAGGTTCGGGTCATCGCATTGAGGAGAAGTTCTCCCATGACGATGAGAGTGATGCTCCCCACGCCAAGACGGACGATTGCTTGGTCAATTTCAATGGGAACGTCTCGCTTTCTCGATCCAGCGGCCAAGGTGCAACAACGTGCGGCAAGTCGTTCATCGGCCTTGATTAGGAGGGCGATTTCGTCGGCATTTTTCTCAAAGCCACCCTGCATGAGCTGCGCAAGGCGCTGAACATTCTCAGGAACTGGTTGAAGTTGGTATTTTTTGAGGAGGGCTTCTTGAGCGGGCATGATTTAAGTCGTCGATGATTTGAGAGAGGAGACTCAGCGTTCGAGAGCGGAAAGTCCAGATTGTAGGAGCTTCTACGGCTTGTGCGAGGATTTCAGCAAAATGACGGGTTCGTGCCAGACCATCCAATCGTACGCTGAATCCTTCCCTGGATCGACACTCAGTCGGATTCGAATGGTTTGTCCGGCCCAGCGTCGGAGGTCGAGTTGGACCGGATATTCCTCCATGGCAACGGCCTCGTGCTTGAAGATGGTGTTTTCGTTGATGGCAATGAAGAAGGTTCCACCGGTGCTCATCGGGTTGTTGATGTGTGTTTTGAGCGACAGCAGGGGGTGAAATTCGTTTGCTGGAAAGTCGGGAAGATGGACTCGAAAGCTCAAACTTCCCAGACCCGATGCATTTGGGTGGGTTTGAATGCCTACGCTGATGCGTCCAGTGGGTTGATGCGCTCTTTTTTTCGATACGTCCGCAAGGTTGGTTGCGGTGGCCGAGGGGAGGAGATCGATCAGTTGAACGAGCGGGATTTCTCGTCTGTTCTCTGCGGAAAGTTCTGCAGGTGGGTGGACTGGTTGGATGAGGTTTTCCCAGTCGGAGCGTCCCAGTCGGTCAAGGGCAGGCTTGAAGATCGCGTCTTCGGCCTGAGTGTCAGCGGCTTCGAGGTAGTCGAGAATCGGTCTTCGGTTTCCAATCGCGCTCGGGTTTGCTGATCCATCGTGAGCAAATGCGCCGCATCGGAGACCATTCTCGTTGGGGTGGTCCACATGCCGATGGTAGAGGAAGCTGATGATTTCTTCGATGCGTTGAACCTTTTTCCAAGCGAGCGCGAAGGCAGCCGCTTGGATTGCTGGCCCGTCAGGCTGATCGGAACAATGGAAGCCTTGTTCGGTGAGGGCGATGTCGCGTGGTTTTCCGTCGAGAAGGAAGGCCGGTTGCCGGAGGAACGCTGGGAGTACTTCGATATTTTTGAAGGTGATTTTTGGTGAGTTGAAATCAAGCGTTGCTTGGCGGTCGTTCCAGAAAGCGGGTTTGAACAAGTTCTCAGGGTACGGGTGATGGGCGATGTGCCATGGGAAGTTTCCTTGGGATGCGATGTTGGAGTTGATGATTTCGAGGGCTTCCTTCCCCCCGAATCCTCGGAGTGGGTTGGTGGATGCGGACTGCGCCCAGTGATGGTCCAAGGAAACGTAGATGCGGAAGTCGTTGACGAGGAGGCTGGAGGACAAGTAGGCGTTGCGAAGTGCGATACAGTATTCCTCCAAGACGAGGTGCCTAGACGCTTCGCCCATGTGGTACCAAGACCAGTGGCTTTGGATTTCGTTGCCGATGACGAGTCCTTCGAGTGA
>CAZAZT010000102.1:0-14340 GCA_964489645.1 uncultured Chthoniobacteraceae bacterium
TCCAGAAATGGGAGCCGAGGTTGGGTGTCAACGTGTCGGGCTACTTCCTTCAGCGGATGAAAACGAAGTGGGGTGGGTGCAATCCCCAAGGACGCCGTATCCGGTTGAACACCGAACTCGTGAAGAAGCCGAAGGACCTGCTCGAGTACGTCGTTGTGCATGAAATGCTGCACCTTCGGGTGCCGACCCACAGCGCGAGGTACATCGCTCTGCTGGATAAGCACTACCCTACGTGGCGGGAGACAAGAGCGGAACTCAACGAGCTTCCGCTGACGGCGGAGCAGTGGAGGGGATAGTCGAATGCCCCAAGGTGTTCCGTGGGCCGACTGGGCCTCGCGGTGGGAACGTGGCAGAGGCAGGGTTTCAAGTTGCTCTGAGGAAAAATCGGATAGCGACGAGCTTCACCAAAATCATGAGATTGCGTGCGTTACACGGGTGTACCGTAGCGTTCGGAGGCGGGGAGATGTGGCGTTCGGACTATCGGGCATCGGGAGCGTTGATCTTGAGGGCTCCTCGATCACGGTTCGGATGATCGCGTTGGCCATGCGGATTTGACCTCTTGCGGGTTGCCGTGATCCAGCTTAGCAGTTTCCTATGATGTATTCCTCAGTGGCTCGGCGTGATGTGTTGCGGGCAGGGTGTGGCGTGTTGGCGTTGCCTTGGTTGGAAAGCTTTGCTGCGGCGAACGCAGAACCGCCCAAGCGGTTGATCTCGGTTTGCACCAACTTCGGCCTGTATGGACCCGCCTTCTTTCCGGAGAAGTCCGGGGTCGATTATGCGCCGAGCGAGTACCTCTCGATCCTTGAGGACCTTAGGAAGCATTACACGGTGTTCTCCGGGATCTCGCACCCGGACATCGGCGGGGACCATGCCTCCGAGGCATGCTTCCTCACGAGCGCAAAGCGTCCCACCCAACCCGGTTTCCGTAACACCGTTTCGATGGATTATGTTGCGGCACAGCATGTTGGTGGAGCAACCCGTTTTCCCTTGGTGAACCTGTCGACCTCGGATGGCAGCCCGCTGACCTACACGAGTACGGGTGCGGGTGTACCTGCGATGGGAATTCCGTCGAAGGTCTATGCAAAGATGTTCCTGGCTGGGAGCAAGGCGGAGGTGGAGAAGGAAGTGGCCCGCATCCGGCGTGGGCACAGTGTGTTGGACCAGATGCGCGGCCGGATCTCCGAGTTGCAGCGCACCTTGAGCCATCGTGATCAGCAGCAGGTGGCTGACTATGCGGAAGCCGTGCGTGAACTGGAGGCGCAGCTTGTGTCTGAGGAACGTTGGGTGCACGAGACCAAGCCGACGGTCACGGAGCCGTCCCCGAACGAGGCGTATCCGAGCCCTTTTGCCGATCGTGCCGACACCATCGGACGGGCGCGCGTGTTGTTCGGGTTGGCGAAGTTGGCGGTGCAGACGGATTCCACCCGAGTGGTGACCGTCTACATCCGTGGTTCGGACGACAAACCCCCGATCCCGGGAGTCACCGAGGGGCATCACGGGGTTTCGCACCACGGGAGGAACCCGCAGAAGATCGAACAGTTGAAGGTGATCGAACGATTGAAGATGAACGCGTTCAAGGAGTTGCTGACGTCGCTCAAGGATACACCGGAAGCGGGAGGTAGTTTGCTGGATTCGACGCAGGTGCTGATAGGAAGCAACCTCGGGGATGCAAGCGGGCACGGAACCACGAATCTCCCGATCCTCCTAGCGGGTGGAGGGTACAAGCATGGGCGTCATATCGCGGGTGATGTGAAGCAGAACACCCCGCTGGCCAAACTGTTCGTCAGCATGTTGCAACGATTTGGGGTCGAGACCGATCGGTTCGGTTCGGGGCAGGGGACCATCACGGAACTGATCTGACATCCTGTATATGCGTTGGTTCGTAAGCGTTGTTTTGGGAGTGACTTGGATGGCCGCGCTGCAGGGGCCCTCTGCGCGAGGGGCGGATCCGGCAATCAGTTTTTCGAAAGATGTCGCAGGTCTGTTGAAGGAGCACTGCGTGGAATGTCATGGAGGCGAGAAGCCCAAGGCGAAACTGGACCTCTCGGGTTCGCGAACGGTGGAGGAGTTGGAGAAGCAGGGGGCGCTGTGGTTCCGAGTGATGGAGCGTGTGGAGGCGGGCGAGATGCCGCCCAAAGAGGAGGGGCCTTTGCCTCAGGAGGCGCGGGCGGGCATCGTGCGTTGGGTGCGCGGTGATCTTTCGGCGCATCTCATGGATCGTCAGGCGAAGGAGGGGCGCAGTTCGTTGCGGCGTCTTTCCCGGAACGAGTATGCGAACACGGTGCAGGACCTGTTCGGGATCCGCCCACCGGTGTCACGCATGCTTCCTCCGGACGGTCGGGTGGATGGGTACGACAAAGTGCGCGCGGCGTTGCCGTTTTCGGCTTCGGCGACGGATGCGCACCTCAAGTTGGCGGAGGGGATCGTGAGCCAGATGTCGGAGGTGCGAACGACGAAGGAGACGCACTGGCTTTATGCGAAGGAGAGTGAGCAGTCGAAAGGTCACGTCCTCGAGTTGCCAGAGGGTTGGTGGGTCTCGTTCAACTCCGATACGACCTCAGGTCCGATGGGGAACGTCTGGAAAGAAGGAGGTAAGGTCTCGGGTTCGCCGAGCGGCAAGAAGGTGGGGAGGCATCTGATGCGGATCCATGCGTATGGTTATCAAACGGATAAGCCGATGCCTGTCGGGATCTACACGGGGCATACCGGCGCGTATCCCCAGATGTTGAATCTGGTGAAGGTCATCGAGATTCCGCCCGGCGAGGCGTCGGTGGTCGAGACGGAGATCTATCTGCGGTCCATGAAAGACAGTGACATCGGGGTGACCGATGGGATCCGCCTGATCCCGTTCGGGTTGGGGGTTCCGGTACCGAAGAACACACAGGCTGCGGTGCAAGGGAAGGGGAAGCCTGGGCTTGCGTTGAACTCGATCGAGTTGGAGGAGTTGGACGAACTGTTGCCGGGTCAGCACCTTCTGTTCGATGGGCTGCCCGAGGCATTGGTTCCGAACAATGTGCGGCGCTCGGTGTCACGGCCCGGATCGGTGTCGAGGGAGGCATTGGAGCGGGGGATACGTGAGGCGATCGGGCGGGTGGGTTCGCGGTTGTTCCGGCGCGACCTTTCGAAGCAGGAGATCTCTCGGAGACTCGTCCGGGTGATGGACGCGATCGATTCTTCTGGGAAGCCTCTGGATGCCTACATGGACGAGGTCGTGTCGATGATGACTTCGCCGGATTTCCTGACTTTGATCGAACGTCCTGGGCGATTGGGTGAATTCGAGTTGGCCACTCGGTTGTCCTATTTCCTTTGGAGTTCTGCGCCGGATGAGCAGTTGTTGGCGCTTGCGCGGGATGGGAAGTTGTCGGATGCGAAGGTGCTGCGTGAGCAGACCGAGCGCATGTTGGACGATGCGCGATCGGAGCGGTTTGTGGTCGATTTCACGGACCAATGGTTGGGTTTGTGGGGGATCGACAACACGACGCCCGACAAGGATTTGTATCCCGAGTTCGACGAGCACCTGAAGGTGTCGAGCCTGATGGAGACCCGTCAGGATTTTCGGAGGATGCTGGCGGAGAACCGGAGCGTGAAGGAGTTCGTGGCTCCGCGGACTGCATCACTGAATGAAAGGTTGGCCAAACATTACGGGGTTGGTATCCCTGCTGGATCCGGGTTCCGAGAGGTCGATCTACCTGAGGGCACGCCATTTGGGGGTATATGGACGCATGCATCGGTGATGAAGGTCACCGCGAACGGGACGTTGACCTCACCGATCAAGCGTGGGGTCTGGATCTCGGAGCGGTTGCTCGGTTTGAAGATCCCGCCGCCGCCGCCGGTGGAGGGGATTGAGCCTGACATCCGAGGCGCAAAAACCTTTCGGGAACAGTTGGACCTGCATCGCAAGGGCACTTGTTCCTCGTGTCATGCGAAGTTCGATCCGTATGGTTTCGCTTTGGAAAGTTTCGATGTGATGGGGCAGTTCCGTGGGGCGTATCGTGTGCAGGACGAGGGGGCTGCGAAGGGAGCGCGTCGGTGGAAAGAGGGCCTCCCCGTGGATGCGAGCGGGATCACGCCTCGGGGCGAGCGGTTCGAGGACGTGCGCGGGTTGCGCGAGATCCTGGGTCGGGATGTTGATGCTTTGGCGAAGGGTCTTGCGCGTCACTTGATCACGTATTCGACGGGCGAACCAGCGGGGCCCTTGGATGAACCTGTGGTGACGGGGATTGTGGCTGAGGCTGCCAAGGCGAACAACGGAGTGCGTGCGATCCTGCATGCTGTGGTGCAGAGCGAGTTGTTCCGTTCGAAATGAGTTCGAGAGCCGCGGCCACTGCGAAGTGATTCTCGTTCGTTGGACGACGGGGAGGATCACTTCACGATGAGGTGCACGGGGCGCCAGATCCCGCCGGCTCCAACTTGGTTGTGCACTCGGACGTGGAGCACATTCTCCTTGCTCAACAGGCTGCTGGGGATGTCGACGGCAAACGGTGCGTCGTAAAGTTGGGTGAACGGTTTCGCCTCGGATTGGACCGAGTGTTCGCCGATCTGTTGACCGTTGAGATAGATCCAAGCCTGCTCATCGACTCCCGCGAAGAGGAGGCGAAGTGCTTTGCCACGAGCCGATTCGGGGACCGTGAACGCTACCTGATACCAGCCTTCGCCCTGGAAGTTGCCGATGGCTTCGCTCTCGCCCCAGAAGGTCGGCACCTGCATGGGGTGCCAGTCGGTTCCGACCGACTTTTCCGTGGTGAACCACCGTTCCTTCAGCCCCATCTCGGTCGGATCAGCGCGGAAACGCCAGTTGCTCAGCGGGATGATGGTTGCGTTCTTCAGAACCGGACGCCATTCGGAAGGGGTCTCGAACGTGTCCTTCCACGCCTTCTCCCTTGCCGCTTTGAGCGCGGTATTTCCGGTGGCTGAACCACCGGCTTGGAACAGCAGTTCTCCGTGGCTGCGGGGATCGTCGATGTTCGTGCTTCCCGGTAGCGTGGACCAAGCGTTCGTGCCCTTCGCATTCGCTCGGCGGAAGTTCACGCTCCATGGTTGATCGGGTCGGATCTCTGCGGATCGCATCGAAGCGAGAGGGATGGAGAGGAGTAACGTCAGGCGATTGCCATCCCGTTTTCCGGCGTGGCTCCAAACTGCTTTCCACAGCGGATCGAACTTCGCATGGGCGAGATCCATGAGGTCTTCGTTCAATCCTCGGGCCGCCTGCTCTCGAGAATCCGTCTTGAGGCCTGCGCGGAACAGGTAGGTGATCGGAGAACTTTGAACCGGAGTGAGATAGACCTCGATGCGTTCCTGCTCGGGGTTCGTCCCCTCTGCGGCATCGATCTCAAAGCGCAGGTGAAGTTCGCGGTCACTGGAGAGCGCGCGCACGGAGGTGCCTGAGAACGATCCGGGCGTGAGCCTGTCCCACTCAGGTGAATCGATGGAGACTGCGCCTTTGGTTTGCCCTGCGGACAAACGCTTTGCGTTCGGGAGCGGAGCGAGACGTTTCGCCTTAGTGTCCCAGTTCAGGAACGAGGAGCTGTAAGATTCTTGGTATCCGTCGCGGCGCATCTTCATCGAATCGGCGGTGTGGCCTGGCGTTGGGAACAACGTGAAGGGCCAGCCTGGGAGCCGATTCTCCTTCACGAACAACTGATCGATGGTGTTGCGACGGGCATCAATCGCGTCGAGCAAACGGTCCAAGGATGCGGGGTCGGCGGACGCCCGATGCGCGTTGTAGAGGTGCACGGTGTTGACCGTGTCGCGGAGGAAGTTGAACTCGGCGCGGACGAGTGCGAGACGCATCTTCACCTTTGGGTTGGAATCCGTTTTCTCCGCAAGCGTGAGATGTTTATCGAGGGTGTTGAGCAGTTCGCTTGGGTACAGGAACGCCATGAGTGGCTCGAACGTTTGAAGATGTTTCCGTTTGCGTCCGTACATGTCGGAGTAACTCCAGCCATCCTCGCGGGTGGCCATGTAGCGCGAGTAGATCTCGAGCGAGTGGAAGAGGTCCTCGTAGAAGCGCATCATCGCTGGGGCCGATTTGCCGAAAGCCGCGGTGACGTATTCCACGACGAGGTCCTTGGCGTTCGGGGTGCCGTGTCCGTCGAACATCCGTCCCATCGTGTAATAGGTCGGGCCTTCCAATCCGTATGCAACGCCGCCATTACCGTCCCGGTAGATGGATCGAACATTGGCCGCGAGCAACCGTTTGGCAGCGGACTCGACATAAAGCGGGGTGCGTGTCGGGAAATAGACGGGCATCTGGTTCGGAGTCCAGTAGTAGAGGTAGACCGAGAATCCGCGTGGTGCTCCGAAGTCTTTCCAGACAGCGATCTCTGGGTCCCGCGTGCCAGCGAGCATGAGTTGCACGTTGGGGGGCATGGACTTGAAGGATTTCGGGAGCGTCTCGGTGACGGCGTAGACGCTGATGCAGACGGTGCGGTCGGGGAACTTCTCGTTCGCGCGCTGCGCGAGTTCGCGATGCATGTTCCAGACCTTTTCGCTCCAATCGGAGCCGGTATTGAACAGCTTTGCGCAGGCCTCACATTCGCAGCCTCGGAACCCGTCGGGTTGGCCGAGGTCTACGGTCCTGAAACCCCGTTGGAACAGATCCTCGAGGTCGGCGTGGAGCATCTTTTGGACATCGGGGTTGGAGAGGCAGAACTGCACGGAGGGACCGGATCCCGTGAGTTGGCGTTTTCCTCCCAGCAACGCGAAGCGTTCGGGATGGGCTTTGAACGCGGCCTCGTCGGCGGGCACTGCACGATGCCAGGTGTGACCGCCAAAGGTGGCGTCGATGGTCGGGAAACGGTTCTGCGACAGATGGTAGAAGCTCATCGTCGGAGGCCATGCGATGTCGTAGTCCAAGGGAGGGGTCACTTTCACCTCAAGATCCCGAGGCACGGCGACGCGAGGGGTCGGCAGGTATTCGATGGTGGGCGAGTTCAGCAGGTCCACTTTCGAGACATTCGCGAGTGGCTGGAACCCGCCCTGTTCCGGGAAAAGGAATCGGGTCCCGACAAACCGATGGAGGAAGTCCACGGCGGCTTTTGCTGAACCGATCCGCGCGAAGCCGCCACCTTGTGCGGCATCTCTCGCTTTGGGGCCCGGCTCGTCTTTCCCGGCGAGGATGAGGTCGCGGCCCACGACCTTGTGCACGTAGGTCCATCCTGCGCACTCGACGCGTTGGGCCCTCGCGAAGCGGGTGTTGCCGAGATAGATGGAGGGACGTGCGGTGTCGCGATCCGCTTCGTTCACCACGGGGATCTCCACCCCTTGCGCTTTGAACGCGGTCTGGACGAGTCGCGCCACGGATCGCAGATCCTGTCCGATGGCAGGGGTTGGATGTTCGTCGGGGAGGACGATCTGGTAGTCGCTGGATCCTTTGTCCGCGAGGATGAGCAACGAGGCAGACATCCTCTCCGCGATGCGGTCGCGGGCGTCGATCATCTTCTCGTGCCAAGTGCCTGCGATTTGCACGAGGTCCGACGTGTCATAGCGCGCGATCAAGCGGGAGGCGTCTTCGACCTTGCCCAGTTTCAACAACAGGTTGGCCTCGTAGATGGTGGCCCCGAGCGAGACCCAGCCGAAGGATTTGCCGTAGCTTGCGTAAGCCTTCTCGTACGCCTCGATTGCGAGGTCATCGTTCGGCAGGATGCCCGTGTAGAGCGCTCCTAACTCCATCCACAGTTCGCCGCGTTTCGGACTGCGTTCGACGGCGAGTCGGAGGTCGCGTTCTGCGGCTTTGCCATCCTTCAGGGCGACGTATGCCTTTGCGCGGAGGCTGGCAGCTTCGGAAACCTGCGCGGGTGACTCTTTCGATGACGCGAGGTCCACATGGTTGAATCGGGATGCGAACTCTTTCCAGTCCCGCGCCTCGACCAGTTTGCGCATTTGGACGAGGGAGGCTTCGACAGCTTGCTCTTGGCCACGCACGGACGCCGCCGCTAGTTGGAGGAATAGCATCAGGGCGTTAGCCAGAAGTCGGTAGGGTCGAAGGCGAGGCAGGAGGGTGGTGTGTGACGGTTCCATGGTGGGGGAGAGCTTTATCCGACCAGAGCGATGAACACGCGCTGGTCTGAGGCCACGGTGAGCCTAGTCGAACGGATGCGACCTGCGTCGAGGCGGAATGTGCTGACTCAACTTCCTGCAGAATCATCTGGATGCGCGGAGGTACTGCGGATGAGCGTGTGGAGGGTGCGCGCTGTCCGGACAGGAAGACGTGCTCGGTGATATTGGCCAGTCCACGCAAAGGAAGTGGCCGCTAGTCACATCCGGGATGGAAAACGATTTTCCGGCAAATGCGAGTCGTGCAGTTGCACGACCCTCTGGTAACACGGCGATGTTTTGTGGCGGTTTGGTCAAAGTCCTGCATTGCCGTTCCCTACGGTGGTCCCTTTTTATGAAACGAAATTCTTGGGTGTTGGCGCTGATTGCGTGCGTGATTGGATCGGGTTGGGCGCAACCGTACCCGAGCGCGTTCCGTGAGGATGATGTGGACGCGGGGGCGAGCCGGTTCGTCACGTCGTCGGGTTCGGAGCCGCTGGAGGATGATCAGATCCGTGAGCTGCTCTGGGTGGAGACCACCAAAGGGGTGGCTAGGAAACGATCTGACGCAAAATCCCAAGCGGGTGCCTATCTGTTGGCTTTCAAGCGACCTGTTGAGATCGGAACGGTGCTCGGCGGTTCGGGCGACGTCCGGATCTTGAAACCTGAGGGGAGTTGGCCGCCAGATCCGTCACGGTCCACGGACTGGGTGGGGATGGAGGGGGCGCAGAGCCAGAACTTGCCTGGGTTCATGGCATTGCAGCCGGGGGTCCGGACGCGAGCGATCCTGATGACACCGCGGAAGGTCTGGAATGCGCCTCAGTTGTTGGGGTTGTTGGGAGCGCGTCTTTTCAACCGGACTCCGTGGGCTGTCGTGAACGCGGACGCCGAGTACACGACGGAGCCGCAACTTTCGGCCCCTCGCACCTATGCGGCGCAGGATTTGGCGACGGGTCGGGGGGAGTGGATCAACACGGGGAAGGATGGGAAAGGTCTGATCCCGCGGCCGCCGATCTCGGATGTCGCGCCATCTTGGGTGGTGCTTTCCTGGGCCGAGAAACAGCGTGTGGACGGGCTGCTGTTGGGCGACAACTTCGAGCGGTTCGAGGTGCAGTCGTATGAAGGGCCGGACGGGATCAATGCGGTTGCAGCGACGGAGCAGGAGTGGAAAACGGTGAAGCCGTTGAGTGATGTGAAGCAGAGTGTGGGGTCGCATCCTTTGCGGTGGATGCGCTTTGGTGGACTTCACACCCGGGCGATCCGGTTGTTGATCAAGAAGACGAGTGACGGTGCGGTTGCGAAGTTGAGCTGTTTGCAGGCGTTTTCCGATCTCGGTGAAAAGGCCATCCCGGAGATGGTTGCGCGTGTCGTTGACGAGGCCCCAGTGCGGGTCCCCTACAAACTGGATGAAGCGGGCAAGGTGACGATCGTCGTGGAGAGTGCTGATGGGACGCGGGTGCGGAATATCGCAGCGAACATCGAGCGAAGCGCTGGCGAGAACACCTTCGCTTGGGACCTGAAAGATGAGGCGGGTGATTACGTGCCGGTCGGGACGTATCGGTGGAGGGCGATCACGCATCCGCCGCTGGAGTTGCGTTACGCGATGACGGCTTATCCGAACGTGAACACGTATTTTCCGGATCAGCCGGCGTGGCAGACTGGGGCGAACGGGCCGGGAGGATGGTTGGCGGATCACACTCCTCCACGTGCGGCGTGCGTGGCGGGGGATCGGGTTTTCTTGGGCGCGCCCGTGGCGGAGAGCGGGGTGAGCTTGATCGAATGCGATCTGGAGGGGCGCAAACTTTGGGGGCACCCCTCTTTCGCTGCGTTCACTGGGGTGGGGATGCTGGCGAGTGATGGCAAGACAGTGTTCAACACGATGACAGCGAGGAACTTCGCAAAGACGGGGATCGACAAGACCTCGGAGGCGATCTGGGCGGTGGATCTGGAGACCCGAGCGGTGCGCACTTTACCCATCCTGCAGCCCTCGGCGGAGAGGAGCCGCGGGATCCAAGGGTTCGCTGCGCGAGACAACAAGGTCTACGTGGCGGTCCATGCCCGACAGAACTGGCTGAACAACGCGGTGGGTGCTGCGGATGTCGATCTGGGGAACAGCCTTCCCGCGTATGCGGTCGCTCGGCGTCCCGCAGCGGGGGAGGTCGTGCCGGATCCGCGCAACGACTTCTTGCGCCTGCTCCGCTTGAAGGACACGCCGCCTGGACAGAACCTCATCTTCCTCGAGACCACGAAGGGCGCGGAGCGTGAGCAGCACATGGTGGTCGCGTTCAATCGTGCGGTCGCTGTGGGTAGCCTCGTGTTCGCGGCGCCGCCGAAAGAGGACAAGATGCAGTTCCGGATCAGTGTGCTCAAAGGATCGGCTCCTTACCCGCCGCGGGCACGTGAGAAAGATGATTGGGTGATGGTCCCTTACGAGGACCGGAGCGGTTGGGCGGTCGTCCCTCTTCCCCAAGGGACGAGCACCCGTGCGGTGCGGTTCACCTTCCTCCGCGGGGGGGCGGATTCGGTGGACGAGCTTTTGGCGGATGTTGAGGAGAAGAAGGCCGGTGTCACCTTGGATTCCGTTTTGGGTGGGCCGTCGAAGAAGGGGGCGCCAGCGAAGTTGGGCGGCTCGGAGGGGGAGCAGTGGAAACGGCAGATCGAGGGGATGAAAATTCTGGCCCGTCGGTTCGAGAATGTTACCAGTTCGGCGACCGTTCGTGTGAACAGCGGGAAGGTGGCGTCAGACGGCGTTTGGGACGCGCAGCGGTCTGAGCCGTTGAGTGCGGCGGAACCAGCGGTGTATGCGTTGGAGTGGAAGCAGGCCCAGACGTTGCGCGGGTTGGCGATCAAAGAGATCGATGGTGCGCTGACCGAGATCGACGTTTTCACAGGGAATGGTCCTGTCCCGCCGGACATCGCTTCGGAGGAAGGTTGGGAGAATGTGGCAAGTTACCAGCAACCGTTGCGGGAGTATTACCAACCTGATGTGATGCACAATCCACAGGCGCGCTATCTAGATGGGTATGTGGACTTTGGACGTGAGGTGAGCACCCGTGCGGTGCGGTTGCGTGTGGTCAAGCAGTGGGAAACCAAGGCTCATCGGCCGACGGGGGTCCGGGTGGATCAAGGAGGACAGGTTCTCGACCTGAAACGTTGTCGGATCTACGGGGTTGCGGCATTGAAATATCTGGGGGGCGAGAGCGCCATCAACCCTCTCGCTTCCGAACGGGTCGAGGTGATCGACGGCAGTTCGGGTCAGACGTTGAAGGAGGTGCATCTTCCGAGGCCGGGTGAACCGAGCGGTAAAGATGCGCCGGGCAACACTTTGGCTTTTGACGCGCAAGGCCGCTTGGTGGCGATCTCCGACAGGAAGTTGGTGCGTGTGGATCTTGAGGGGGGCGCTCACGTGACCCTTGCTTCGGACCTGATCCGACCCACTGCGCTGGCCTGTGATGCGGGGGGCAACCACTTGGTCTACGACGCGGCGCCGGAACGTCGGAACATCCGTGTGTACGATGCGCAAGGCGGGTTGGTCCGCGAGATCGGGTCTGCGGGCGGGCATCAGGTGGGTGCGTGGGACCCCACACGACTGGATTCGGTGAGCGCGATCGCGGTGGATCCGAAGGGACAGGTCTGGGTGGTCGAGAGCACGTATTGGCCGAAGCGGGTGAGTCTGTGGAGCGCGCAGGGCACTTTCCTCAAGGAGTTCCTCGGACCGACCCAGTACGGCGGGGCGGGTCGCATCGATCCGGGCGACAAGCGACGCATGTTCTATGGTCCGTTGGAGTTCGAACTGGATTGGGACACGGGAAAAACGCGGTTGAAGAATCTGACGTCGATGGATGGTGCGGAAACGGGTGATATCCCGCGTCGGGTCAACGGGCGGCTTTATCTGGTGAACACGCGCACCCAGGAGAACCCTCAGCACGGGTTGGTGTATTTGCATGAGGGGGACCGGGTCCGACTGGTGGCAGCGGTCGGGTTGGCTGGCAAGATCAAGCCGATGCTGGATCCCGCTGTAATGAAGGGGCTTGGGGGTAAGGCGCTGATGGAGTTCTGGTGCGCTTGGTCCGACCTGAACGGTGATGGCAAGGTGCAGGTGGATGAGGTGCAGTTCTGGCCGAGAGGAGATGATCGGACCCCGATGACCTTTGATCCGCAACTGAACGCCCAGATCGGGCGGATCGGGTTCCGGGTCGCGCGTTGGTTGCCGGATGGTACACCGGTGTATGAGAGGGAGGATCGTCCGGGGCTTTGGACTGGGATGACGATGCGGTTGGTCAACGGGAACTATTACCATTTCGAGGATGCGAACTCCGCCTCGCTCTGTGCGGGGATATCGCCCGAGGGAAAGGTGTTGTGGACCTACAAGACCGAGGGGTCTGGGGTTCACGCGCTGTACAAGGCGAAGCCGCGGCACGCAGGTCAGATGCTTTGCAATCTTGGCATCGTCGGGCACATGACCGCGCAGGCGGGAGATCTCGGGGAGTTCTTGGTGTTCAACACCAATGTCGGACTGTTCAACATCATGACAGCGGATGGGCTATTCGCGGGGCAACTCTTCCGCGAGGTGCGCGATCCTGCGGCGAGACCGTGGAGCGGAAAGGACAATGCCCGAGGGTTGCGTCTGGATGACACGACTCCGGGGCAGGAACATTTCAACGGTCACATGACGTTGACCCAGGATGGCCAGTATCTTCTGGTGGCGGGGCACAACCACGCGAGTGTGGTCGAGGTTGTCGGGATGGACCGGTTCAAACGGTTCGGGGGCTCTGTGGAGGTGGGTGCGGAGCAGATAGCGGCGACGCGTCGTTGGGAGCTTGGCCAAAAAAAACAGGAGGTCTATGCCCGTGCACCTGTGCTGGATTGTTTCCGGATGGATTCGCCGCCGAAGTTGGACGGACAACTGAACGATTGGGGGGCTGTGAGCGCGCAGATCGACGATCATGCGAAATTCCGGATCGGGTATGACGATCAGAACCTCTACGTCGCGTACGAAATCTCGCGTCGTGGTCCCTTGAAGAACACGGGTAAGCAGTGGGACCGGCTTTTCAAGACGGGGGCCGCGGTGGATCTGCACATCGGGACCGATCCTTCGGCGGCTGAGGATCGACGTGCTCCGGGCGTTGGCGACCAGCGACTGCTTATGACGTTCATGGACCAAGATCCCGCGATGGTGCTTTATCGAGCGGTGGTCCCGGGTACGCCTGCGGAGAAGGTTTGGCAGGTGGTCAGTCCTGTGGGATCTGTCGGTTTCGATCAGGTCGCCCGTCTGGAGAAGCCTCGTCTTGTCGCTTCGAGTGACAAGGACCGTTACATCGTCGAGGCGGCGATCCCGCTGAACGAACTCGGGTTGAAGGTCCGAGCGGACCTGCGATTGAAAATGGATTGGGGGGTCTTGGTGAGTGGACCGGACGGCAACGAGGTGCTTCGTCGCGAGTATTGGGCGAACAAATCCACGCAGATCATCGCGGACGCCCCGAGTGAGGCCGAACTTCATCCGAGCCTGTGGGGCCACGTGCGGTTCCAAGGGCAGGTGTTGGGGAGTCAGACCGATCCGACCTCGCGGAAGAAGGGGGCCTCGGTGGACGATTTGCTCAACGAGTTGAAGTGATTTCGGTGAATGCGCTGGAGCGGGGAAAGAGCTGCTCTGTTGGATGAGTGATAAGGGTCACGAGTGCCTTTGGCTGGACTGTTGGCGTGCGGATCAGAGCGAGTGGTTCCGTTCGTGTTGCAGCGCTCCGGGGATTGTGTGTTGAAATGTAAATGCCTCGCCTCGAAAGTGGTGGACATGACGAATTCCAACCCAAAGCGTGGAGAGGAGTACTTCGTGGTCTCAGGGGCCTCGTTTTTCCGTGAGAGCTGGGTCCGTCGTGTGCGCCATCTTTTGATGGTGCTGATGGCGGTTTGCACCTCGTTTGCGGGTGCTGAGATCCGTGTTCCGGCGGTGCCGCAACCTGGGGAGTTCTTGCACGACTTTGCGGAAGTTCTTAAGCACTCAGAAAAGACGAAGATCGAGGGTAGGCAGCGGACCATTTTTGAGGATACGGAGGTTCCCATCGTGGTGGTCACCATCAAGAGCACGCGGGAGTACGGTTATGAGTCCTCGGAGATTCAAGATCTCGCGAGGGAGTGGTTCAACGCTTGGAAGATCGGTTCCAAGAAAAAGAAGGACGGGATTTTGAGGATGTTGATGGTGGTGAGTGTCAGGGATCGGAAGGTGGGCATCGAAATGGGCGCTGCTTGGGGGCGGAGTTTTGATGGGGAGTGCCAGAGGTTGATCGACCTGAAGGTGGTTCCAGCGAT
>CAZAZT010000103.1:0-9808 GCA_964489645.1 uncultured Chthoniobacteraceae bacterium
ACGATCACATACTTTCCGGAAGGGTGGATCGCGAGGCTTTGGCAGTTGGGAGGGGTGGTGTTCGAATCCGAAGGTTCAGTGGCGTTCGGGGCGAAAAGGGCGATCCGGCCGGTACCGGGTTGGCCGCTCACTGCGATGAGCTCGGCTCCGCTGGGGTGGGATTGCATGTCTAGAACAAAGCCGTCCTTTCCCGTGCTGATCTTCCAGCTTTCACCGATCGAACCGTCGGCCACCGATACTGGGATGATTCTTGGAAGGGCCTCCACGAAGCCTCCTGAAGCGGGTTTACTACCCGCTGCGAGGATGTGCTGTCCGTCCTTGGTGAAGCGGAGGGAGCGGATCCCTCCGACTTCCTGCATCCGCGCGAGGATGAACATCTCCTCCACGGGATAGGACTTCGACGGTTCGAGAGTTGATGCGTCAACCAGATGGATCTTGGCTCTGGCATCGGCGACGGCCACTCGCGATCCATCGTCGCTGAATGCGACCGCGTAGAGATCCGCTCCGAGGTTGCGTTCTCCGATGGGCTTGCCCGTGCTGGCGTCCCAGAATCGAAGTCGGCCGTCTCGTCCTCCTGATACGGCTTTTGTGCCATCAGGCGTGTATGCCAACGCGCGAACCCAACCATCGTGAGCTGCGTCAACCGACCATTGAATGGATGGTTTTTCGCTGAGCACGTTTGCGCACCGAAGGTTCCCGAAAGAGTCCGCAGCGATGGCTTCGGTGCGGGACGGGTGCATGGCGAATGCTTGGACCCATCCGCTAAAGCCATCCCATGCAGGAATTTCATCCAGGCCGTGGGCTTGGGTGGGCTTTTTCGATTTGGTCTCGCTTGTATCAGGAAGGACAAATCCCTCCGGTTCAGAAAATCGCCAACGCTTGACGCAACCGTCCATGGCTGCGCCGCAGAGCACTGAACCGCAGGGTGTGAAACGGATGCGAAAAAGTTGCGTGTCCGGTTCGAATACCTTGAGGGATACAAGTTTGGATGGAACTGCTGATCCGATTGAGCTCATGCAAGTGCCTCCTTGATCGGGTACATCTCCTCATGCGCGAGAGGGAGGGGCTGGTTGTTGTGTCGATATTCCAGCGAGTGCGAGTCTATTCCTAACGCTCGGTACCAGGTGTGGAAAACTGAACCGATGTCATAAGGTGACTCCTTGATGTCCACACCCAGCGGATCGGTTTCGCCCACCACCACTCCTGGTCGTATTCCGCAGCCTGCCATCGCGATGCTCCAGGCTTCGGGCCAGTGATCTCGTCCGCCGTGTCCGTTGATCCGTGGTGTGCGGCCGAATTCGCTCATCGCGATGACCAGGGTCTTTTGGAGGAGACCGGAGGCCGCAAGATCCTCGAGGATTGCCGAGAACGCCTGATCGAACTTCGGGACGAGACAGGCGTGTGCATTGAAGTTGTCCCCGTGGGTGTCCCAACCAAAACTCGCGACTTTCACGAAGCGGACGCCGGCTTCTAACATATTGCGGCCAATGAGCATGTGTCGTCCGATTTCCGTGCGACCATAGCGATCGAGGGCGGACTCCGCGATGCGCGACGTGTCGAAGATGTCACTGCGTTTCATCAACTCGGTGGCGCTGTCGAACGCGACGGTGGATGCCTCGGTGAAGGCGCGCCGGTGTTTGGTCTGATAGGAGCGGTTGAGGAGCGCGCGCAGTTCGTTGCGTGCAGCGTCCTCGGATTCTGTGATTTGCGGGTTACGGAGGAGATCCTCTGGCGGCTTGCCGTCGCCGAACGCGAGGGATCCGTAGGTTGGACCAAGAAACCCTGCGTCATCGGCCCGAAAACCTCCGCTTCCCTCTTTGATCACAACGTAAGGAGGGAGATTCGAAGGTGTGGCGCCGAGGAAATGTGCGACAGCGGAGCCGAAGAAGGGATAGGGAACACCTCGGTTCTTTGGGTCGCCCCGCTGGATCCTAGCGACCCCAGAGGAGTGGGCGTTATCTTTCGTGGCCATGCTTCTGACGACGCAAAGGCGATGCATCTGTTTGGCACAACGAGGCATGAGTTCGCTGAAGTGAACCCCTTTGACTGTGGTGGGAATGCTCCGGAAGGGACCACCGAAAACGGTGTTCGGCTTTGGATCCCAGCTTTCCAGTTGACTGATACCGCCGTCTAGCCAGACGAACAGGACCTGTTTGTCGGAAGCGCGAAGTGCTTGGGCGGCCTGCGCCGAGAACAGTTCGTTGAACCCGCCTAGTGCGAGAGCGCCCGAGGTTGCCCCAAGCCAGGCGCGTCTGGACAACTGGTGCTCGGTGGGGATGCAGAGGCTTGGCGACATGGAATCAGTGGTTGGTGAAGAACTCGATCGAGGCAAGGGCCGCCCACGCAAGATTCCTGCAGGCTACCTCGCGCGCTTCTTCCGTGGTTGCCTCGGCCAAAGTTTGTGCCACCACGCGGATTTCGTCCGCATCGGGGTGTCGAGTCAAAACGCTCAGGAAAAGCTCTTCTGCAACCCGCTCTGTGGATGGTTCTTTGATCAATCGACTGAGCAGGTGATCCGGTCCTGGCATGAGCGCATCCAGCACGAGCGGATTGTTCCGAATGAACAAAGCGCCCCTCAGGGAAGGGTTCACAGCAAGCTCGGGTTCCCGCGGGGCGTTTGCGAAAGCTTTTTTGAATGCGGTCATAACATCCTTCGTCTTCAGGGACTTCGTTCCGATGAGGACGGTCTGGGGACTGTCTGGCGCTTTCGGGAAACCGGTTGTGGCGGTCAGGAAGGCACGAGCAAGTTGCTCTGCATGCAGCGGTCGTTCGATGGCTGTTGTGAAGAGGGTATCTGCAGTTGGAGTGGCGGAGTCTGGAAGCATGCTGCTGCGCTGGTAAGTTGAGGAGAGCAGGATGGATTTCAGGAAGGGCTTGAGCTGGAATTTGTTATCGATGAGGTCGCGGCTCAATGCGTCCAGCAGTTCTGGGTGCGATGGAGGGTTGTCGGAGTGATGGAGGTCGAGGGGTTCGACGAGACCGCGCCCTGTGAGCATCCACCACAAACGGTTTGCCATGTTCCGAGCGAAGAGCGTGTTATCTGGCGAGGTGACGCGTTCACTGAGCGCCTGAAGAGGGCTGAAACGCGGGATGCCCGGGTGCTTCGTCTTCTTGTCTGGCGGCGTCAACCACCGTTGATCCTCAGGCAATTCAGGAAGCGGCACCTCGTCGGAGAAGGGGACCCTGGGACCAGTTGCTCCTTTGTTACCGTTCAGAACGGAGGTGAACTCCAGCTTGGCTGTGAGCAACCCTTCGCTGACCCACTTCGACTTCGCGCCGTGTGAAGGTTCATTGAGTTTTAGGTTCTGGAAGACCGCGAACAAACCGTTGAAATCGATTTGTTTGTAGTCATTGACTGTCAGGTGCTTGTGGCATTGCGCGCACTGGAGGTCAACCCCGAGAAAGAGTCTGCCGACGTCACGCGTGAGGCCCGGGTAATCCGTCTCCTGTTGGCCTACTTTATCGAGCCGCTTGGTGAGGAAGAAACCGGCCCCACGGATGGTCTCGCTGTTGAAATCGGGGCGCAGGATCTCCCTGACAATCAGGTCGAGCGGTTTGTCCATTCTCACGGAATCCACGAGGTACTTCATCCAAGCGTCGTCATCGCCACGTCGTTCCATCCAAAGAATGTCGAGCGCCTCGGCCATCCGTTGAGGGAAGCGCGGGTCGGCCATCAATCGGTCGATGAGGTCTGTTCGCTTGTTCGGGGAAGGGTCGGCCAAAAAGGTTCGCGCGTCACTTGAGGTTGGTATGGTCCCGACAAGGTCGAGGTACACGCGCCGTAAGAACTCGGAGTCGGATGCGAGGGGGGAAAAGGCTGCGCTGTGGGATTTTCCGGCGCGAAGGATGAGGTCGTCGATCGGGATTGATGGCGACGCGTGCGATGGGAGCACCGTCAGGAGACGGAGCAAAAGAAGGATAAGGAGGCAGCGAATCGGGACACGCACAGGTTTGGGATTGCAGGGGACGTGCCAGAAGTCTCTGACACGCAAACGATGGTCTGGCACAGTTTTCGCAACCTCAACTTGCGAACATGCTTATATCGAAAGATCAAACGATGTTACGGGGGGTGTTCCCGGTTTTCCAGACGCCTTGGGACGAGGAAGATGTTTTGGATGTGGAGGTTTTGCAGCGTGAGATCTCTTGGCTTTTCGAGCAGGGGGCGGATGGGGTTGTGATGGCGATGGTGTCGGAGACGCTGCGGATGTCGTCGGACGAAAGGGATGCGCTGGCTGCTCAGGTGTGTCGCATCTCGCAGGGCAGGGGGGCTGTGGTGATCAGTGTGGGAGCTGAATCCTCTGTGGTCGCGGAGGGACATGCGGTGCATGCCGAGGAAGTCGGGGCGGATGCGGTGATGGCTATCCCGCCGGTTTCGGTGGCTGTGGGTGAGGTGGAGCTCCTGCGGTATTATCGCAGGATCATTGAAGCGATCGAGATACCTGTGATTGTGCAGGATGCCAGTGGTTACGTGGGACGTCCGATGTCGGTGGCGATGCAGGCGCGTCTATTGGACGAGTACGGCCCTGAACGTGTGCAGTACAAACCGGAGGCATCGCCGATTGGGCCCAGGTTGTCGGAACTGCGCGATGCTACGGGGGGCAGGGCGAGGGTGTTCGAGGGGACCGGGGGCATTGCTTTGGTTGACTCGCATCGGCGTGGGGTTGTTGGGACCATGCCTGGGGCGGACTTGATCCGAGGGATTGTCCCATTATGGCGAGCGTTGGAGTCAGGGAATGCGGAGCGTGCGGATGCGATTCATGGTCCGCTGTCGGCATTGATCTCTTTGCAGACGGGGTTGGATGCATTTCTGGCAGTCGAGAAACATTTGCTGGTGCGTCAGGGCGTTTTCCGAAACGAGCGGGTTCGAGGGCCGGTGGGATACGTGTTGGATGATGAGACTCGGCGCGAGGTGGATCGGTTGTTCGATCGGATGCTGGTTGCAGTGGAGGAGGGGCGATGATTTTTGATGTCCACAGCCATGCGTGGAGGTTTCCGGAGGATTTCTCTGAGGACTTCATTCTCCAGGCTGGTCGTGCGCGTCCTGGGGTCAGGGTCGATCTGAGTGCGTCTTACGACGCGTATCGGGCCTCTGCGCCAGAAGAAGTCCGGACGGTGGTGTTCGGGGGGAAGGCGCGTCTGAGTGGGTTGTGGGTGGATGACGCAACGGTGGCGCGTTTTGTGGCAACCGATCCGAAACGATTGATCGGGTTCATGTCGCTGGACCCTACGGTGCCGGGCTGGGAGCGTGAGATGCGCGAGGGAAGGGAGGGGTTGGGGCTTTGCGGGATCAAGTTGTTGCCGATGTATGCGGGGTTCTCGCCGGATGACGAAAGGCTCGGGCCGTTGTGGGAGTACGCAGAACGCGAAGGGTTGCCAGTTTTGTTGCACATGGGGACGACATTCATCGCGCAGGCACCGTTGGCGTACACATTGCCGCGACTGGTTGAATCGGTGGCGCTGCGGCACCCATCGGTCCGGTTGGTTCTGGCGCACCTTGCCCATCCGTACGAGGCGGAGTGCGTGGTCACAATCCGCAAGCATGCAAATGTTTATGCGGATCTGAGTGCGCTGCATTATCGTCCGTGGCAGTTGTACAACAGCCTCATGTTGGTGCAGGAGTACGGGGTGTGGGACAAGGTTCTGTTCGGAACGGACTTCCCGTTCACGACGGTGAACGATTCGGTGGAGGGGCTTCGCGGGTTGAACAGAATGCTGGAGGGGACGGCGCTGCCCCGACTGGATTCGGAGGCGATCGAGCGATTGATCTTCCGCGACACGGGTGCATTGCTGGGTTTACCGGCGGGAGGTTCCCAATGAGCGGGTTGAGGCACGAAAGAGCGGCGCAGGGGCGGTGCGTTTTTGGTATCGCGAGGGCGGATATCACCCCGCCTGTTGGGATGTATCATCGGATGTGGGGTGCATCGAAGCATGAACGTTCGACGGGTGTGCATCGTCCTCTTTATGCGACGGTTGCGGCCTTCGGGCCGATTGGTGGTGTGGCGATTGAGCAGTTGTTGGTCGCGTTGGACCATTGCGTGATGGGCGCTTTGGAGTTGGGAGGACTTGTGGAAGCGATTTCCAAGGGGTGTGGGGTGGGTGCCGAACAGATCAGCGTGGTTTTCTCGCACACGCACGGAGCCGGGTTGATGGGGCTTGATCGGGGTGGATTGCCGGGCGGGGAAATGATTGCACCCTATCTTGCGGAGTTGGGTGCTACCTGCGTTCGGCTTGCGAAGCAGGCCCTCGAGGGAGCGAAGCCGTCATGGATTGTGCAAGGGAGGGGACGCTGCGAACTTGCGCGGTATCGGGACCAGTTCGATGCGATAGGTGGGATTCCGGTGGTGGGTTACGTCCCGGAGGCTGCTGCAGACGATACGGTGCTGGTTGCGAGGTTCTCTGATGAACGGGGAAGGTCTTTGGGCACCATGGTGAACTACGCGTGCCATCCCACGACATTGGCATGGGATAACACCCTGATCAGCCCAGATTTCGTGGGGGCGATGCGTGAGGTGGTCGAGGGATCCGAGGAGGGGATATGCTTGTTCCTGCAGGGGGCGAGTGGAGAACTTGGTCCACGAGAGGGGTTTGTTGGGGATGTTGATGTCGCGGATCGGAACGGAAGAATGCTGGGATATGCGGCGTTGTCGGTTCTTGCGGGTATGGACGATGGCGGGACCGAGTATGTTTACGAGGGCCCTGTGGTTTCTGGGGCGACGATTGGCGTGTGGAAACACCGAGCGTTGAGGGGTGACAGCCTTGGCGAGGTGTCTCGGTGGAGGCGGCAACGGTGGCATGAGCGGTTACGTTATCGCGAGGGGTTGGGGACGGTTTCAGGGGTTGAGGCGGAGCGGGATGCGTTGATGGTCGAGGAGGCGCGTGCGCGAGCGGGGGGCCAGTCAGAAGAGGCGGCGGATCTTCGTGCGCTTGCGGAGCGGAAGACACGCCTGCTGTATCGGCTGATGCAGATGCCTGCGGGAGAGCATTATCCGCTGGATGTGGTTCTCATGGAGATCGGGGATCTGGTGTGGTTGATCGTTCAGGGAGAGTCTTATAGCCTTTTGCAGAGAGAGTTGCGTGGTCGTTTCCCCGGTCGATCCATCGTGGTTGCATCAGTTGGTGGGGACTGGGGTGCGTCTTACCTTCCGTCCTTTGAGGTCTACGGTTCGGGTATCTATCAGGAGACCATAGCGGTGGTTGAAGCGGGTTCGCTTGAGCAACTTATCGACGCGATCACGGATCGCTTGAAATCATGAAAATCACATCGATTGAGACCTTGGTTTGCAATGCGCGGATGCGCAACTGGGTGTTTGTGAAGGTGGTCACCGATCAGCCGGGTCTGATCGGGTGGGGTGAGGCGACCTTGGAATGGCATACGCGGAGTGTTGTCGCTGCGATTGAGGACATGGTGCCGCTGCTGGTCGGTGAGGATCCGACGCGGCCCGAGTACCTTTGGCAGGTGATGTATCGGCAACATTTCTGGCATGGGCACGGGATTGTGCGTGCGACGGCCATTGCAGGGATCGATTTGGCGTTATGGGACATCGTCGGCAAGGTTGCGGGTATGCCGGTTTCGCGTCTTTTCGGGGGGCCTGTGCGGGATCATGTTCGGACGTACTGCCATCTTGGGGGAGGCAAGATGGAGGACTTCTACCAGACACCTGCAGACAATGCTAAGCGGTTTGCAGAGTTGGCTTTGAGAGCAGTCGATGCCGGGTTCACTGCGTTCAAGAGCATGGCTGTGCCGAGCACGATGGCATTGGAAGGGTTGAAGCCGGTGCGTGCGGCCGAAGCGGCGGTGGCAGCGATGCGGTCGGCGGTGGGCGAGGAGATTGACATCATGGTGGATTGTCATGCGCGTCCTTCTCCCGCGATGGGGCTGAAGTTCGGAAAGGCGCTCGACGATTATGGTTTGTACTTTTTTGAAGAGCCGTGTTGGCCGGAATGTGTGGAGGGTTTGGCGATGATCAATGCAGCGCTGACGACGCCGGTGGCGAGTGGCGAGAGGGTCACGCATCTCGAGGGGTTTCGTCAGATGTTCGACAAGAGGGCGGTTGAGGTTTGCCAGTTGGATATCACGCATTGTGGCGGGCTGACTGCGGCCCGTCGGGTGGCAGCGTTGGCGGAAGCGCATCGGATTTCGTTGGCGCCGCACAACCCACAGGGTCCGGTGAGCACGGCAGCTTCGCTGGAGTTCGGTTTCTCGCAACCGTCGTACATCATTTGCGAGACGGTGCACGAGGATGTTCCGTGGCGACAGGATGTGGTGCAGGAGGGATTCACGGTGGATCCGCGTGGGCGGATTGTCCGGCCCAATACGCGACCGGGGTTGGGAATCACGATCGACGAGGATGAGGTGAGGAAGCATCCATTTGAACAGGAGATCCTGTTGCGGGAGTTCGGGTCAGACGGATCGGTGGCCGATTGGTAGCGGGTGTTTTCTTACGGTGATGCGGCGTTCGAGAGTCAAACGGTACGGTGTTCTGGGTCTGCTGTGCACATCAGCAGCGCTGGCTTATCTGATGCGGAACTCGATCGGAGCCGCGGAAAGCACCATCCGGGCTGACCTTGGATTGACCAAGGAACAGTCTGGCGCATTGATCAGCGCATTTTTCTGGCCGTACGCATTGTGTCAGTTGCCGGCAGCGGCATTGGCGCAGCGGATCGGCAATGTTCGTGCGCTGGCACTCTTCGGCTTTGTGTGGTCAGCGGCGTGTGCGGCATTTTCGATTGGCGACTATGCGACGATGGTAGCGGCTCGGGTGGTGATGGGGGTGGGGCAGGCGGGATTGGTTCCGGCTGCGATGGGGATGCTGTCAGTTTGGTTTCCGCGATCGATGCAGGGGGGTGCATCTGGTTCTTTTGCGGCTGCGATGTCGGTGGGGAGTATTGTGGCGGCGCCGTTGACGGGGATGCTGAGCATCGAGTCGGGTTGGCGTTCGATGTTCCTTTGGTATGCCGCACCGGGTGTGGTGTGGGCTATCTGGTTTTTGATGCGGGTCAGTGACCAGCCAGAGCTGGGGTTGCAGGATGCGAATGATGGTGAACCAAAGGGTATTAGGGCCATGCTAGTCGTGGATCGAGAAGCCGAGCTGGGATGGGGTCGGCTGCTGTTTTGTCCACCGGTGATGCTGCTTTGTTGTCAGCAGGTTTGTCGTGCTGCCGGTTACATCTTTTTCGCCAGTTGGTTCAACACGTATTTGCAGGAGGCTAGGGGACTTACGGTGGTGCGGTCGGGTTTTTTGACGGTGATGCCGTTGTTGGGCGACGTTGGGGGAAGTTTTTTAGGAGGGATGATTTCAGATAGCCTCCTCAGGAGGACGGGGAGTGCTCGGCTGGCGCGACAGGTTTTCAGTGGGGTCGCGATGTTGGGGTGCGCTACATTGGTAGGCGCATCTCGATGGGTGGAGCGGAGTGAGTCTGCGGTGGTGTTGATCAGTCTGGGTATGTTCTGCGCGGCGGTGGGTAATCCGTGCGCGAATGTTGTTGCGATGGGGCTGGGGGGGAGGCGCGTGGCGGTGTTGAGTGGATTGAACAACATGTGTGGCAATCTCGGAGCGGCCTGCTTTCCATTGGTTGTGCCGATGTTGCTGCGGGGCGATGGAAGCTGGGATGCGGTGTTGAGTGTCTTTGTGGGACTCTATCTGGTGGCGGCTACCGCATGGTTTGCGATGAGGGATCTGGCAGGCTCGCAACCCCGTGATGAGGGATAGTGGGATTCATCAGTGCGTCGGCGGGCTCGTCCTTTGACATCGAAAATCCTCGAGAGATGAACAACGGATGCTGTCTGCGAGCAGGGTTCGCAGGTCGT
>CAZAZT010000103.1:9908-11184 GCA_964489645.1 uncultured Chthoniobacteraceae bacterium
GAGTTTCTGCGCGGCGGACATGACAGTGGTGTTCATGGTTTCAGAACGGAACTCTTTTGTGCGTTCGATGACTGCATCGGGATCGTCCTCAGCGTCGAAAGTGTAGCGCAGAAATGACACCAACGCATCCGAAGAAACTGCCTCGAGGACCGATGCATCCCACACGGCATCTGATAGCAACCCGTGGACGGGCTTCGCCTTCAGAGCGCGGAGGGCAAGGACACCGTCTGGAGTGCCGCCCAGTGATCCGTAGGGTGTGGTGAAGAGATCGAGAACGTGGATTGTGAGTTGGGGTTGGTAGGGGAGGAGGAGTTCCCGGAGTCCAGCCGGAAACAGGAGCATGTCATGGATCTCAATGGGAGCGGTCCACGGACGGTCGGATTGAGAGATCAGAAAGGGCAGAACTGGGGGGAGTTTGGTTGCAGGGGCAACTTCTCTTGCAAAGCGTTCAAGCACTCGTTGGATGTAGCCAAGAAGTCGGAGCGGAAGTTTCGGATCTTGAGAGCTTTGGTGTTCAAGAAGAACGATCAGGATCGCGTCAGACCCTGGAAAGGTGATTCGAAGGAGAAGATCCGAATGGAGATCCGATAGAGCGGGGTCGAGGAAGGAGGAGTTCTCTATCACGATTCCATCCGTCGGGATGAATGCAGCGAGCTGCGGTGGCAGATGGTGCCGAAGAAAGGCGGCCGTGTTCGCCACGGAACTGAATATCGCTTTGAAGAACAGGTCGTTCGGATGGTGAAGAGGAAGATCGTCCATTGGTGAGGGCGTGACCCTTCACCCTGTCATCGCATGAAGAGGTATTTCGGATGGGCCGGAAACAGTCAGATTCGCCTTTGGATCAGGCCGAGGGTTTCTGTGAAGGCGGCATCTTATGCGTATGCCGACGCAGTTGGTGGTCCTTCAACAACCTGCCATCCAACACTAGGGTGTCTGTACGAGGGTGTGTCGGAAGGGAAACGCTGGGAGGCCGTCTTCTCCTGCAAGATTGCATACGGGATGATCTGCCCATGCATACCGAACCGCCACAGGATGAGGGACGTTAGGCGACCATACGATCACGCGGTTGCCCTCGATCTTCGCTTGGGCGTTGTGCCAGGTTTCGGTGAGACCTCCGCTGGGTGAAGGTTGACGAGAGCAGAGGGCGAATCCCTGCAGTTCGCTCCCAGGAGAGGGGGGAACCAGTGGAATGCGATCCAAGTCGGGCCGCCGAAGGTTGGGATGGGTCGTTTCAGGAAGTCGTTTGGCACGGAGTCCCCTGTCTGCATTTCGGAAA
>CAZAZT010000103.1:11284-14308 GCA_964489645.1 uncultured Chthoniobacteraceae bacterium
CCCCATCGATCTCTCCAATCCTGGATGAGAATCTTCAGGTGTCTGTCATAGTGCGACTTGCCCACGTTGCTTTCACCCTGATACCACACGACCCCTCGGATGCCGTACGGGATGAGCGGGTGGATCATGGCGTTGAATTGGGACGGCACCGGCATCCAGTGCAGCACGCCCTTCACTGGCGACTTGGGTGCTGCAGCAACGTCCGAAGGGTTTTGCTGGAACTCAGATTCAATCCCGAGGCTCCACGCGCCGTAGAGGTCTATCGGGGTGAACTTCGGGTTGAATGGAACGATGCCGAACTTACCTCCAGAGATGCCCGCGTTCCCAGCGTGAGCATGGAGCTTGATGAGCAGCGTGTTCTTCCCTTGGTGAGTGATGCCCTTTGGAATAGCCGGACGTGATGCGGCATTGGAAAGTTGATTGGATGCCGTTGCACGAAAAATGGGCTGTCCGTTCAAATAGATGGTTGAAAACGCATTACAGGCGGGAAAGTCGAGCCGCCACGCATCCCCGAACTCTCGAGGGATTTCGACCTCTTTCCGGAGCCATATGACTCCTCCGTTTGGGCAGCCCAGTGCGGAAAGTCGTGATGGAAGCTGGATCTCTTTCCACGCGTTGTCGGTCCGTCCTCGCTGCGTCCACTCATGGTCGTTCGCTTCACCGAGGGGATCATCGCGTCCCCATTTTCGCTCCCACTCCGAGAGCGTGGCCACGTGAGCAGCAATCCGCTGATCGTGATTTTCGTAGTCATCGATCAGTCGCTCCATCTCCGCGACCCACGATGAGTCTGCGTGCTTCTTCAGGGCATCTCGGCTCGTCCAACCCTCGACGCTGGAACCGCCGAACGAGGCGTTGAGAATGGCGACTGGCACATCCAGTTTCTGCCGAAGACGCTGTCCGAAGAAGTAAGCGGTAGCCGAGAACTCTGCGGTGGAGTCGGGGTTCGCGATGCTCCAGATGCCTTTGGCGTGATCTTGGGGACGCGTATCGGTTCGCCACTCGACCTTGAACTGGCGGAGTAAACGATCGGCGGAGTTGCGGACGACATCCTTCGCGTTGGCGATGCCGCCCACATGGAGCCACGCCGTCTTCCCATCGATAGTCATTGCCATGTTCGATTGGCCCGAACAGAGCCAGACTTCTCCGACCAAAACGTCATTGATGTGCAGTGAGTTAGGGCCTGATCGGATGATCAGAGTTCTCGGTTCGGCGGATGCGGATTCGGAAGCAAGCTTGATTGACCAGCGCCCCGAATGATCGGACCTCGTGATGCGCGTTTGCTCGTGGAATGTGAGTGTCACATCGGTATCGGGCTCGGCCCAGCCCCAGACGGGGACGGGCTGCCCTTGTTGGAGAATCATGTGATCGGAGAAGATGGACGGTACTCGGATCGGCAGAGACTCTCCGCGCGCGCTGTTGAAAAAACCACACATCAGGATGAGTGATAGGAGTGCTTGTATGCGCATATCGGGTCGCGGATTTGGTTGAGTTCAACCCGTCAGTGAAGCACGACAGGTGCGAGTTCCGAGCCGGAGGTCGGCCATTGACGGAATCCGTTGACCCTCAGGACAGCGCGGTGCGGCAATCCGATGTGGGCGCGGAACTCGCTGGACCGATGGGTATGATTCTTCTCCCTCCCTCCCTACGAATGCGCCTCCAGCGAGTGCTTCTCACATTGGTCATGGTTTTAGGGTTCTCTGCGAAGGGTGTGTCTGCACCGCCGAACATCGTTTTGATCATCTCTGACGATCAGGCGTGGTGGGATTACGGGTTCATGGGCAGCAAACAGGTCGATACACCCCGGTTGGATCGATTGGCTTCCGAGAGTGCCGCCTTCGTGCGCGGTTACGTTCCCACAAGTCTTTGCTGTCCGAGTTTGGTGTCCATCCTGACGGGGCAATACGCTTGGAGGCATACGATTACAGGGAACGATCCGGCGAAGTCGGAGGAAGATGCTGCGCGCGCGGCGGGGACGACTGGGCGCGAGATCTTGAATCAGCGGATGGACCGGATGGAGACATTGCCGAGGGTGTTGCAGCGGGCGGGATACGCGAGTTTGCAAACGGGGAAGTGGTGGCAGGGTAACTACACGCGGGGCGGCTTCACCCACGGCATGACCAAGGGAACGCGGCATGGGGACGACGGGCTGAAGATCGGGCGGGAGACGATGCAGCCGATCTACGATTTCATTGGAGAGGCGCAGCGGGACGGCAAACCCTTCTTCGTTTGGTATGCACCGTTTTTGCCGCACGAGCCGCATACGCCGCCGAAAGATTTGTTGGAGAAATACAAGGCGCGGACGGACTCCCTTCCGATGGCGCGGTATTATGCGATGTGCGAATGGTTGGACCGCACGTGCGGCGAGTTGATGGACCATTTGGATGCGCGCGGTCTGCGTGAGAACACGATTGTGTCGCTCGTGACGGACAATGGGTGGCGCCAGAGTGCTACTCGTGCAGGGGTGGAGCCGCGCTCGAAGCTCTGGCCGAATGACGGGGGGGTGCGCACCCCGATCCTGTTTCGCTGGCCGGGGCGTATCTCTTCTGGGGTAAGGCAGATGCCGGTCAGCTCGACGGATATCGCCCCTACGCTGTTGGCGGCAGCTGGAGTGAAAGTGCCTTCTGGGATGCAGGGGAAGGCTTTGTTCTCGGCGGGAGCAGGAGGACCGGCGTTGGTGGAGGAGCGCGAGCGAGGGCCGGTGTTTGGTGAGATTTACACGCACGATCTTTGGGATTTGGCGCAGCCGCATCGAAGTTTGCTTTGGCGCTGGGTGGTTGATGGTCCTCACAAGCTGATTGTGCCGGTGACGGCGGATGGGCGTGCGGTGGAGGAGATTCCCGGCGATCGTCGAGTGACGGAGTTGTTTCGGACGGCGTTGGCGAAAGCGAAGCCGGAGCTTTACGAAATCACGACGGATGTTGACGAGGAACGCGATGTTGCAGCGGCGAAGCCGGAGGTGGTGAAGGTATTGCGCGCGAAGTTGGATGCGTGGTGGGACGGGCGGAGTTCACCTGCGGTTGCTGG
>CAZAZT010000104.1:0-3225 GCA_964489645.1 uncultured Chthoniobacteraceae bacterium
TTTTTCAACTCGACCCACGCGGCTTTCACGTTGGTGTTGAGCGCGAAGTTCTTGCCTTCGGTGATCCCGTCGAGCGTGCGAGGGTCGAGGAACATCGCGGAGTGCCGGTCACGACCTTTTGGGATGCGAGTGTGGTTCACTTCTCCCACGTAGTGGCTGAGCGACTGATCGGAGTTGAGGATGATGCAGTGGAACTTGAGGGAGACGTCGTTCACGTCGGCGCGAGCGGTCATTTCGACCTCCACCTCGAGCCATTCACCGGCCTTCAGCACGCGCTTGTTGGGGAGACCTGCAGCCTGGATCTGGGGTGTTTTCAGCAGTTCGACCTTCAGTCGTTCGATCTTGATTTCTGACTGTTTGGCAGGGGCTTGTGCAAGAACAGCGGACACGGAAGTGGCGGCTGCAACAAAACCGAGAATCGTTTTTTTCATGGTGTTCAGTGGAGGGGGTCAGAAACCTTAGGGAGAAAAATGTGACAGGCGAAGAACTAAAACAGGGAAGCGGTGTTCTTAAGACTTGGTGTTTTTGGCTGCGGGCTTCGGCGACGAAGCGCTTGGAGTAGACGTGGTTCAGCGTGGGAAATCACGTCCATTTTCCATGGGATGGGCAGGAGAATCCGGGTGGTTTTGGACGGATCCATTCGGCGAAGGTTCTTAAGCTGGGGTGCGAGCGGAGTTTTTCGACGGTGTTCCATGTCCGTTCGAGGTCTTTTTCTTGGATAAGGGCGTGGATCTGTTTGTGGCATGGCGTGCAGACGCCCACGGTTTTGAGGAGTTGCTCTTTTGGGAACTGGAGTTTGGTGCGGCGGTTGGAGTGGCGGGTTCGTGGGATGAGGTGGTGACGGGTCAGTGATTCGGTTCGATCGCAGATGGCGCAGGGGCCGTGCATGTCATTTCAGCGCAAGGTGGAGATGTATTCGATGATGTCGCGCAGTTCGCGGCGGGAGAGCAGATCCGCGAGATTTGGGATCATCCCACTGGGGGCGTTCTCGCGTTTCGCGATCTGGGCGGTTGGCACGGTCTCGACGGGGCCGCCCGGAACTTGGAGCGTGAGATTTTCTTTGGTCTCAGATTTCAACAGGCCGGCTTTGAAAGAGCCGTCTTTCATGGTGATGGAGAGCATCTGGAATCCCGGAGCAATTTTCGCGTTCACATTCACGATGCTTTCGAGGGCGTAGGTGCGATCGTGGGATTTTGCGAACCCATCGAGTGCGGGGCCTGCGTCGCCGCCGTTGCCTCCGATCTTGTGACAGCGCATGCATGCTGCCACTGCATGCTCTTTGAAGAGGCGTTCGCCGTTCGCCCGGTCTCCGCCGAACTGGCTGGGGAGGTGTTTGGCGAGGACGTCGTCTTTGGGGAGCCCGTTTTCGTACTTTTTGAGTGCGGTCTTGGATGAAGTGCCTTGGCGACCGGCGGCCTCGAGAATCTCGAGCCATGCTTCGCGGGGCTCTGCTCGGATTTGATCGACCAGTGATGCCACGAACTGATCGGCCTCTTGCGAAGCGATGCCGCCGAGGGTCTCGGCGATGGACTTCTTGCGCGTCCCGTCCGAACTGCTCCACGCGGCGGTGAGTTGGCGGGTGGCTGCGCTCGGGTCCCGTTTCGCGAGGATTCCTGCGGCAGCGGTCCGGAGGGATGTGCTTTGTGAGGAAAGCGCTGCCGTGAGTGTGGCGATGAAATCCGGGGGAGCGAGGGTTGCGAGAGTTTCGAGCGCGGCCACGCGCGCTTTTGCCGCGGCGTGTTGATCGGTCACGAGCGCCGTGAGTGCCGGTGCTGCTTCTTTCATACTGAGGGTTGTCACCGCTTTGCAGGTTGCGATGGCGATGGACTCCTTGTCCTTGAGCAGATTCGGCAGGAGTGGAGCCAGCGCCTTGGTCGCGTGGTTGATCGGTCGAGCCGGGAGAGGGCGGAACGTCCCGAGGAAGCGGTCACGACGCGGTGGCTGCGCCCAGAGGGAGAGTTCCGTGAGAGCCTCAACTCGGAGTTCCTCCGGCTTCGAGTGGGTGGCGGCGAACTTCGCGATGGACGCGGCGGCCTCCTCTCCAGCGGTGCGGAAGGCTGCATTCAGCGCTTGGAGTTCGACGAATTCGTCGAGGCCCTGTTTGCCAGTGAGCTTTGCAAGGTCAGCGCGCGGAGGGTTTTGCGTGCTGTGAGTGATGGCCCATGCGGCTTCGGCCACCAGGTCTGGGGACTTGTCCTCCAGGAAGTGGGTGATTCTCGGGTCGTTGGTCCGCGCCATGGCGAGCAGTGTCGCAAGACGAACGGAGACGGATTCGTCGGACATGGTGCGTCCGAGGAGATCCTTGTCGTTGGTCTGGCTGAGGGCCATCACGGCTGCGTGGCGCAAATACTGGTCTTTGTCCGCATTCTCTTTGATCAAGAGAAGGAGGGCTGGAAGGGATTCTTTTGCGCCGGTCTGGCCGACGGCGAGCGCGGCAAAAAAGCGGACGCGCGGTTCGGGGTCTTTGAGCAACGGATCGAGCGCACTTTTCTGGGTGAGCGCGCGTGCTTTGCAATCGGCGATGACCTTGAGGGTGTTCGCACGGATTTCTGGGTCGGGGTCTGAGAGGGTGTTCTGGAGGGGTGAGAGCGATTTCGCGTCGAGCGGTCCGGGGCCGTCTTTTTGGTTTTTGCGAGCGACTTGCCCGAGTCCCCAGATTGCGTGGAGCTTTGGCAATCGGTCTTTCGCGGTTTTCAGGACGGATTCAAATGTTGGAACAGCTTCGGGACGATCGGCGAGACACCACTGTGCGCGGAGCCTGATGCGTTGATCGGGGTGTCCGAGGAGGCGTGATAGCTCTTCGGAGGGGCGTGCGGTCAATCCTTGGTTGAGCAGCGTTTGGACTTCCGCGATCCGCGCTGCGTCGGTCTGTCGGGTGGCATCGTGTTGAAGGCGGTAGATGCGTCCTGTTCCTTTGCTTTCCCAGCCTTCGGAACCCCAGTCACTGAGGTAGATGCGTGAGTCCGGACCGAATTCGACGTCGGTGGCTTGGGTG
Source organism: uncultured Chthoniobacteraceae bacterium (assembly GCA_964489645.1). Taxonomy (GTDB): domain Bacteria; phylum Verrucomicrobiota; class Verrucomicrobiia; order Chthoniobacterales; family Chthoniobacteraceae; genus JBEEPE01. The sequence continues at coordinate 2,996 of CAZAZT010000104.1, forward strand.
TTCCCGAGGAACTCCTTGGGTTCTCGATCGACGGAGAACCCTGCTCCAGCGGGTTTGACGGACCAGGAGTTGATGGCGCTCCGGGCGGTTGACCCCTTGAAGCTGCAGACGAAGAACTGGTTTTTGTACTCTGCAGGGAGACCGGTCCCTGGGTAGTAGGCGACGCCGGACGGGCCGTCAGGGATGTTCATGATCGGGGACAGCACCTGGGCGGGTTGTTTTTTTGCGGG
>CAZAZT010000104.1:3235-10434 GCA_964489645.1 uncultured Chthoniobacteraceae bacterium
GGTCTCTGGGTTCCCAGAGGGACTTTGCCAACCACGCATTCTGACGTTTTCCGATGGGGTGGTGTTGCCATCCGACGCGCCAACCTGCGTCCGCTCCGGGGACGACGTACACAAAGCGTTCGCGGTCGCCTTGATCGCTATCGTTGTCTGCGGTGAAAAGGTTGCCGAGTTCGTCGAAAGCGGTTTCTTGGGGGTTCCTGAGTCCGCGCATGACGAGTTCAAGATTTGCGCCGTTGGGTTCGCAGCGGAACACGCCTCCTTCGTCGGGAAGATCGATGATGGGGCGGCCGGATGCGTCTTCGATGCGGGCGCCTCGGTCCCCGATGGAGAAGTAGAGGCGACCGTCTGGGCCGAGAGAGAGGCCGTGAAAATCGTGACCGGTGTAGCTGAAGCGGACGCCCCAACCGTGGCTCAGCGATTCTCTGCGCTGCGCTTTGCCATCTGGGCCGATGCCTTCGAGCAGCCAGAGGTTTGGAATGTTGGTGAACCAGACTTTTCCGTTCAGGGAGAGGACGCCACTGGCGATGCCATCGAGAAGCGTGTTGAACCCGTCGGCGAAAATTCGCGAACGATCCGCTTTTCCGGTGTTTTTGGTGTCCTCGATGAGGCGGACGACCTCGGTTTCGCGCTCGAGGGATTGCCAATCGTTCGGGAAGTTCTTTTTGGTGTAGGCGATACGGTCTTTGACGCTTCGAGAGGCCATATCGTCCTCAAGCATGAACATGTAATGTCGGATATCGAGGACGCTAGACCGGTAGCGGTTGGTCTCGGAGGTGAAGCATCTCCCTTGATCATCGAGGGTGAATGCGACGGGGTTCCCGAGCAGGGGTTCACTGGCCCAGGTGTGACTTGAGAAGCCGGGTCTTAGTCGGAATGCAGTCCGCCACTGTTCATCCTTTCCGTCCGCTTTTGCGAGGAAAGGTTCGGGAGTGCGAGGGGCTTGCTGAAGGGAGGCTTTGGATGGGGAAGCGGTTTTGATTTCGGCGGATTGGACGGGTGATAGGCTGAGAGCTGCGAGGGAGAGGATCGAAGCGGAGCGTTTCATGGGGTCGAGGGGTAGCATGAGGCGCACCTATCAGAGGGGGGTGATGGAGCGGGGGGGGAGGGTGTGAGCGGTTTGTGTTACAGGAATGTCACGGACGAGAGATGGTCAGATGGCGTTTGGCCAGTTTTGATACTGGCACGTTTTTTTTGCATGAATGCCACTTTGAATCCACGGTCCGGACGTGTTTCACGTGCTCCCATTCCGGTGACTGGACGGGAGCCGATGGAGCTTTTGGAGTCCGGAATCTTGAAGGAGAAAGCGATGATCGACGTATCCCAGTTGGATTTCTGTTACGGGTCGAAGAAGGCGTTGCATGGCATTGATTTGAAGGTGCCGGAGCGTCAGGTGACGGCGTTCATCGGTCCGTCCGGATGCGGTAAGTCGACGCTTTTGCGTTGTTTCAACCGGATGAACGATTTGGTGGATGGGGCGAGGATCACGGGGGGGGCGGTGTGCGTTGGGGGAGAGAACATTTATCGGCCGACGGTGGATGTGATCGGGTTACGCAGGCGGGTGGGGATGGTCTTCCAGAAATCGAATCCTTTCCCGAGGTCCATTTACGGGAATGTGGCGTATGGGCTGGAGGTCCAGGGGGTCAGGGATCGCGGGGCGATTGACGATGCGGTGGAGCGGAGTTTGCGTGGAGCGGCTTTGTGGGACGAGGTGAAGGATCGGTTGCATGGGAGTGCGATGGGGTTGTCGGGCGGCCAACAGCAGCGGTTATGCATCGCTCGGGCGATTGCGGTGAATCCGTCCGTGATCTTGATGGATGAACCGTGTTCGGCTTTGGATCCGATCGCGACGGGGCGGGTGGAGGAGTTGATCCAGGAGTTGAAGAAGGATTACACGATCGTGATCGTGACCCACAGCATGCAGCAGGCGGGTCGGGTCTCCGATTTGACGGCGTTCTTCTACTTGGGGCGTTTGGTGGAGTTCGGGCGAACGGAGAAGATCTTCAAAACTCCTGAGCATCGGGAGACGGAGGAATACATCACGGGGCGTTTTGGATAGGCTGCGTTTCCAGTTGGTGATGAGGGAACAAGAACATAACTTTTCGATGCGATGAGCGTTTTTTGGGAGAACCAGTTGGCAGAGATCCGTAACGAGGTTTTGCGGATGAGCGGTCTTGCGGAGCGCAACTTTGTGAGAGCGGCGAAGGCCTTGATGGATCGGGACGAGGCGCTGGCGATGGAGGTGGAGGAAGCGGACAGCGAGGTGGATTCTTTGGAGGTGCGGATTGATGACATGGTGATCACGTACATCAGCACGCATGGACCGATCGCTGGGGATTGCCGGTTTTTGATCACGGCCTCGAAGATCTCGAACGAGTTGGAGCGGATTGCGGATCAGGCGACCACGATTGCGAGACGGACCCGCGACCTGAACCGGATCCCTGCGTTGGGTTCGTTGATCGGAATTCCTCGGATGGTTGAGGACGTGGAGTGGATGATCCGCGAGAGCATTCGAGCGCTGGTGGAACGGGACACGGATCTGGCGTTGGAGGTGATTGGCAAGGACAAGCGCGTGGATGAGTTGTACCGGGACACGGCGCGTGCGATTGAGGCTGCGATTGTTGCGGATCCGACGACGACGGCGCAGGAGCTTCATCTTCTTACGATTGCGAAGGCGGTTGAGCGTGCGGGCGACCATGCGACGAACATTGCGGAAGAGGTTTTCTTCCTGTTCAAGGCGGAGGACATCCGGCACCAGCATCGGGTTTGAGGGTTGTTAACGAAGTGGGGTGGTCAGCCTCCGTGGCGGGGGATCGATCAACTTTGGTTTGGATGGGGGGTTGTCGGCTTGTGCAGGTGGGTTACTCTCTCGGGCTTTCATGGAAGCGAGTGAGGCCAGGCCAGGGCAACGATTGGTCAGCGATAGTGAGCCGGAACTAGGGCTCGGGATTTTGTTGAGAGTGGATGGGAAGCGTGTGGAGGTCTTTTTTCCAGCGGCGAGCGAGCATCGTCAGTATTCGTTGGAGACCGCACCTTTACGACGGGTGCGTTTCAAGGAGGGCGACCGAGTGCGGTTGCACACGGGGCGTCAGATCGTGGTGGAGCGCGTGGTGGATAAGGAAGGTTTGTTGGCGTATGTGGAGGGGGCTGAGGAGCACCCTGAGGCCACGTTGGCGGATACGATCAGTTTTTCGAGTCCTGAGGAGCGGTTGTTGGGAGGTCAGACGGATGAGTCGCGGGTCTTTGATTTGCGGGTGGAAGGTCTGGGATGGAGGAGCTTGATCCGGAGGTCACCTGCGCGGGGATTCGTTGGGGGGCGAATGGATCTGATTCCGCACCAGATGTATATCGCGTCTGAGGTTGCGTCGCGATTGACGCCGCGGGTGCTTTTGGCGGATGAGGTAGGTTTGGGGAAGACCATTGAGGCGGGCTTGATCCTGCACCGGATGCATTTGACGGGGCGCGCTGGTCGGGTGCTTATCCTTTTGCCGGAAACCTTGGTGCATCAGTGGTTTGTGGAGCTGTGGCGCAGGTTCAATCTTCTGTTCAGCATTTTCGATGAGGAGCGGTGTGTGGCGATCGAGGCGGTGAACCCCGGCGTGAACCCCTTTCAGGACAATCAGTTAGTGATCGTGAGTTTGGCGATGTTGGCGGGCGACCCGGCACGAGCGGCGCAGGTCGAGGAGGCTGGGTGGGATCTTTTGGTGGTGGACGAGGCGCACCATCTGGGTTGGCGGGTTGATGGTGCGAGTCCGGAGTACGCGTTGGTCGAGAGGTTGGGGCGTCGGGTTCCGGGGATGTTGCTTTTGACGGCCACTCCGCAGCAGTTGGGGATGGAGAGTCACTTTGCGCGGTTGCGTCTGTTGGATCCGGATCGGTACAGCGATCTGACGGCTTTCATGGTGGAGTCAGAGCATTACGGGGAGGTTGCTGGAGCGGTTGATAGACTGTTGGAGGGGAGAAGTTTGTCCGCGAAGGATCGCGCGTTGTTCGCGAAGCGTTCTGAGGCGGTGTCGCGTGAGTGTGCGGCATTGGCGGATGGGGATGAGGGGGCGCGTGAGCGGTTGGTGCGTGAGCTTTTGGACACGTTCGGCACGGGGCGGGTGATGTTCCGGAACACGCGGGCGGTTCTGTCGGGATTCCCGGAGCGCAAGGCGGTGATGCACAAGTTGAAGGCTGGGCGGGATGGGCGTGTGGATGTTGCTCGGATCAAGTGGTTGGCGGAGTTGTTGAAGGGTTTGGGCGAGGAGAAAGTGTTGTTGATCTGTTCTTCGAGGAAGTTGGCGGAGCGAGTGTCTGAGGATTTGCAGCGTGAGTTGAATGTGCGTTGTGCGGTGTTCCACGAGGGCCTCAACCTGATGCAGCGGGATCGGAATGCGGCGTTCTTCGCGGAGCCGGAGGGGGCGCGGGTCTTGATCTGCTCCGAGATCGGGAGTGAGGGGCGAAACTTCCAGTTCGCTCATCACCTTGTGATGTTCGATTTGCCGATGAACCCGGAGTTGCTGGAGCAGCGCATCGGTCGGTTGGACCGGATCGGGCAGAAGTCGACAATCATGATCCATGTCCCTTACGCCGTTGGGGATGCGTCAGAGGTATTGGCGCGCTGGTACCATGAGGGATTGGGGGCGTTCGAGAGGAATGTCCACGGTGCTTCGGAGATTGCTGGGGCGTTGAGTGAGGACTTGGAGGAATGCTTGGGGGATCCGGATCCGGCGCTTTTGAAGGCGCTGATCACGAAGACCCGCAAGCTCGCGACGGCGGTGACGCGGAAGTTGGAAAAGGGGCAGGACCGGTTGTTGGAGTTGAACTCCTGTCGTGCGGAGCAGGCGGCGTCGGTGATCCGAGATGTTTCGGCTGCGGATGTGGATCGCGGGTTTGAGTCGTTTTTCATCCGGGTGGCGGATCATTTCGGCGTGTCGATTGAAGACATGGGGGGCGGGCATCGGAGTCATTTCCTCAGCGCGGGGCATTTGATGAAGGAGGCGTTACCTGGGATGCCGGCCGAGGGATGTTCCGTGACGTTCTCTCGTGAGCGGGCGATCAGTCGGGAAGATGTGACCTTTCTGAGCATGGATCATCCTATGGCTCAGGGTGTTCTGGATATGCTATTGTCGGGGGAGTCTGGCAATACCGCATTTGGTGTGTGGAAGGATTCCGGGCGGGAAGGGTTGGTTCTGGAGGTCTGGTTTGTCGCGGAAAGTATGGCGCCGAGGGCGTTACACGCGGACCGGTTCTTGCCGCCGACCCCGTTCAGGGTGGTGGTCGATCACTCTGGGAGCGATCAGGGTGACGGAGGCTTTCTTGATGAAGTCGATCCGGAGTCGGGTGATCTTCAGATGTTGTTGGATCAAGGTCCGATCCGGAAACGTGTGTTGCCGTCGATGATCGAGAAAGCCAAAGGGATTGCGGGGCAGAAGTTGGAAGGGATCATCGGTCAGTCGGTTGTCGAGATGGACCAAGTTGTTGGGCAGGAGATTGATCGGTTGAAAGGGCTGCAGCGGATGAACGACCATGTTCGAGTGGAAGAGGTGACGGATTTGGAGGCACATCGAGAGGCGTTACGGACGGCCCTGACGGGCGCTCAAGTCAGGATTGACGCTCTTCGACTTTTCCATCGCTTGCCGTAAAGGGTCTTGGTTTTAGGTGAGCGAGATAGGGCTGTTTGGGCATCCATTTCGGGGTGGTGGGCGGTTGTCTTGGGTGAGGGGGGGCGTGTTCGTTGATCATCGCGTTCTTTTCTCCTCGGACCGACTTCCAGTTAACCGCATCTTGCGCAGTGATTTGATGTGTTCAGGGTGCTGGGATGCGTGATTTTGTGTGCGTTTGCGAGTTGCCTTAGGGGGTGGGGGCAGGTGAGAAGATGTGTCCGGCGATATGACGAATTCGACGGACACACCCGACTACATGGGCATCGGTTTTTCGCGGATGGACGGCGATCTGCGGTTTTTGATGGAGGCATTTGCGGAAGTCCTGAGCGAGATGGGGCGGCCTGATCTTGCGGATTACCTGCCTTGGCGAGGGGGAAGCGGGGGGGAGATCGGGAACGAGATCCCTGAGGGTTTGGGAATGGCGCTGTCTGTGGCTTTCCAGTTACTGAATCTTGTCGAGGAGAACACGTCGCGGGAGGTTCGGTCGTTACGCGAGGCGTCGGAGGGAGTGGAGGCGGAGCCTGGGTGTTGGGGCGCGGTTTTGGGGGCTCTGGGGCGCGACGGGGTTGGGGCAGAGGAGGTGGTGGAGGCGTTGCGACGCGTGTGTGTGGAGCCGGTATTGACGGCGCATCCGACGGAGGCGAAGCGGTTGTCGGTCTTGGATCAGCATCGCTTCATCAACGAGTTGATTGTGAGGATGCCTGAGGCGGCTTTATCGGCGGTGAGGCGTGGGGAGTTGAGGCGCGAGTTGAAGGCGGGGTTGGAGCGTCTTTGGAGGACGGGTGAAATCTTGTTGGAGAAGCCGACGCTGACGGATGAGCGGCGGAACGTGTTGCACTATTTGCGGGACATTTTCCCGCCTGTTTTGAGGCGTCTGGATGAGCGGTTCCTGGCTGCATGGCGGGGACGGTTTGGTGAGGGGACTGGGGTTGTGATGCCTCGGTTCTCGTTTGGGACGTGGGTGGGCGGTGATCGGGATGGTCATCCGGGTGTGACGGCTGAGGTGACGGCCGAGACGTTGGAGCGGTTGCGTGTGAATGCGCTTTTGGTGCTGAAGCGCGAGTTGGAGGGCTTGTCGGAGCGGTTGTCGTTGTCGGCGTGGATGCAATCGATTCCGGAGACGTTGCGAGAGGCTACCGAACGGGTTGAGGCAATGTTGGGGACGGCGGCTCCGATGGTTTCGCATCGTGGCGAGCCGTGGAGGCGATATGTGGAGTTGATTGCGGCTCGGTTGCCGCTGGAGGAGGCTCGCGGGCAACTGGCAACGCTGAGGGAGGGCGAGGTTTTCTATCGCGATGGGGCGGAGGTTTTGGCGGATCTTGATCTTGTGGCATCGACCTTGGAGGAGGCTGGGGCTGGGCGTTTGGTGGGGAGCGAGGTGGTTCCGGTGCGGCGGGTGGTTGAGACGTTCGGGTTTCACCTTGCTGTTCTGGATATCCGGCAGAACTCGGTTTTCCATGCGAAAGCTTTATCCCAGTTGCTTGCGGCGGCGGGGCTTTCTGCGGAGTCGTGGGATGATTGGACGGAAGCGGAGAGACTCCGGTTTTTGGATAA
>CAZAZT010000104.1:10534-14062 GCA_964489645.1 uncultured Chthoniobacteraceae bacterium
TATTGCCTTCTCCAGGTGGTGCCGTTGTTCGAGACGATCGAGGACTTGGAGCAGGGAGCGGGGATGCTGGGGGCTTTCTTGGATCAACCGGTGACGCGGCGAAGTCTGGAGCATCGGGTGCAGCGTGTGGGATCGGGTGGACGGTTGGTCCAGCAGATCATGGTGGGCTACAGCGACAGCAATAAGGACGGTGGGATTGTGGCATCGCAGTGGGGTTTGCAAAAGGCGCAGGCAGGGATCTCCGCGATGGGACGGCAGTGCGGTGTGGATATCGTGTTTTTCCACGGCCGCGGAGGAACGGTGAGTCGGGGAGCGGGGCCTACGCACCGGTTTTTGGAGGCACTACCGATGGGATCGTTGTGCGGGAGTTTGCGGTTGACGGAGCAGGGAGAGACGATCGCTCAAAAGTATGCGAATCCGCCGACTGCGGCGTACAACCTTGAGTTGCTGGCTGCGGGGGTCACTTCGGCGACCGTTCACCACATCCGCGCGGGGTCGAGCGTTGAATCTTACCGGGGGCTGATGGAAAGGTTCTCCGAAGCGAGTCGTGTCGCGTACCGAGGGCTTCTTGATGAGCCGGATTTCATGCGATTTTATCGGCAGGCGACGCCGATTGACGCGTTGGAGCACAGTCGGATCGGGTCGCGTCCGTCTCGTCGGACGGGGCAAGCCACGTTGGCGGATCTGCGAGCGATTCCGTGGGTGTTCTCCTGGAGTCAGTCGCGGTTTTATGTGCCTGGATGGTATGGAGTTGGGAGCGGATTGGCCGCTTTGAGCGAGGCGGAGCGGGGGCAGGTCGCGAACAATCTTCGGAACTGGAAGTTCGTGCGTTATTTGCTGACGAACGTGGAGAGTTCGGTGGTGAGTGCGGATATGGACTTGATGGAGGAGTACGCGGGATTGGTTGAGGATGAGGAGGTTCGAGAGCGGTTCATGGCAAGGATCCGAGCGGAGTGGCGTCTGACGCAGCAGGGGTTGGCAGAGGTGTGTGGGGGTGGAGTGAGTGGGCGACGTCCGCGGATGTATCGGACGTTGGGGTATCGTTCGGAGGCGTTGCGGGTGTTGCATCGGCAACAGATTGCGTTGTTGAAGCGTTGGCGGTCAGCGAGTTCTGGGGGGGATTTGGGGTTGGCGGAAGCGATCTTGCCGGAGTTGTTGTTATCGGTGAACGCGATCGCATCGGGCTTGAGGACGACGGGGTGATTGGCAACGACCGCGGTGAGGTTAGCATTCTTGGATGCTTCGGCTTGCGCTTCAGATGCTGTATGGGGACCGGGCCAAGTACGTGATGCTTGTGTCGGGTCTGGCGTTTTGCGCGCTGCTGATGTCGCAGCAGACCTCGGTCTTTTGCGGGCTGTTGCGATGGACGACGGCGACGGTTCGGAACATTGGGGCGCCGGTATGGATTTCGGATGCGAAGGTGGATCAGGTGAACGAGGTGGTTGCTTTGCGTGAGATCGAGTTGCAGCGTGTGCGGAGTGTTGCGGGGGTCGAGTGGGCGGTCCCGTTGTATTGGAACATTTTGCAGGCTCGGTTGCCGGACGGGACGTTTCAGACGATCCAGTTGACGGGGTTGGATAGTGCGACGTTTGTGGGGCGGCCGGCGAAGATGACGGAGGGGCGGTTCGAGGATTTGCGTTTGCCGAACACGGTGGTGGTGGATCAGGTGGCGATCGAGAAGTTCCGGAAGCGCGGGATCAAGTTGGAGGTGGGGACGGTTTTCGAGATCAACGATCGCGAGGCGCGGGTTGTGGGGATCTGTGAGACGGAGCGTTCGTTTTTGGGACAGCCGTATGTGTACACGACGTACGATCGAGCGTTGGAATATGCGCCGCCGGTGCGGAAACCGTTGTCTTTCATTTTGGCGAAGCCTGCGGCGGGGATTGAGGTGGGGGAGTTGAAGCGCAGGATTGCGTTATTGGAAGGTTTGGTGGCGCGGGATGAGGATGATTTCGCGCACGAGACGTTGTGGTGGTACATCCGGAACACGGGGATCCCGATCTCGTTCGGAACGGTGGTTTTACTGGGAATCGTGGTGGGTGTGGCGGTGGCGGGGCAGACTTTTTACCTCTTCGTGCATGAGAACTTGCGGTACATGGCGGCGTTGAAGGCGATGGGTGCTGGGTTTTCCACTTTGGCGGGCATGGTGTTCTTGCAGGCGTTCGTGGTGGGTTTGGTTGGGTACGGAGTTGGGGTGGGGCTAGCGACTGCGTTTGGGCATGCGGTTTTGAAGAAGGGGCAGCCGCCGTTTTACATGCCGTGGCAGATCTTGGTGTTCACTGGGGGGGTGATCGTCGCGATTTGCGTGCTGTCGGCCTTGGTGGGTTTGGTGAAAGTGGCGCGGGCGGAGGCCGCGATGGTTTTCAAATGAGTGTGGTCACAGAATCATCGGTTGGGGATCGGGTGGCGGTGCGGATCCGTGGGTTGAGCAAAGGATTCGGCTCGGGGGATGGGCGTGTCCAGGCATTGAGAGAGGTGGATCTTGAGGCGCGATGCGGCGAGATGCTCATGATTGTCGGCCCGTCGGGCTGCGGGAAGACGACCTTGCTCAGTGTGATGTGCGGGACCTTGCGAGGGGATGCTGGCGGGGTTGAGGTGTTCGGGGAGGATTTGGTGAAGATGCGGAGTTGGCGTTTGACGCGCTTTCGTGGGGCGAACGTTGGGTTCATTTTCCAGCAGTTCAACCTGATCCCTTCATGGACCGCGCAGGAGAACGTGGCGGTGCCGCTGTTGTTGCGAGGGGCGTCGCGGCGGGAGGCGTTAGGGGCTGCGTCGCGCATGCTCGGGGAGGTGGGATTGGGAGAGCGATTGCGCTCGTTCCCGCGGCAGATGTCAGGAGGGCAACAGCAGCGTGTGGCGATTGCTCGGGCGTTGGTCCACGAACCGCGTTTGGTGATTTGCGACGAGCCGACGGCGGCTTTGGATGCGGCATCGGGGAGGCGGGTGGTTGAGTTGTTGAAGGAGCGGGCGTGTCGCCCGGATCGGTGCGTGATTGTGGTGACTCACGACAGCCGGATTTTCTCGTTCGCGGACCGGATCGTCGAGATGGAGGATGGTCGGGTCAAGGCGGTGCTCGGTCCGGAAAGTTTTCCTGCTCAATATGTTTAAGAACGTTTCAACTTACATCGCGCTGGTTGGCATAGCGGCTTCGGTGCACTTGGTGCGGAGTCAGCAGGTGAAGCCTGAGGCAGTTGCGCCGTTGGCGGAGCCGGTGCCTTCGCCGTTTGCGAGGGCGATTGGAGGGCGAGGCTTGATTGAGGGGGTGGACGAGAATGTGCGTGTTTCTGCTGCGGTGCCTGGGTTGGTTTCGCAGGTTCGGGTGAAGGTGGGGGACGAGGTGAAGGAGGGGGATGTGCTTTTCGAGTTGGATACGCGGGATGCGATGTCGCAGGTGGAGGTTCAGCGCGCGAACATCGCGTCGATTGAGGCGTCGATTTTGGAGTCGGAGATCGGTTTAGCGGATCGAGAGGATCAGTGGGATCGGATGCAGCGGTTGAAGGAGGGGCAGGTGGTGAGTGTGGATGAGCG
>CAZAZT010000105.1:0-9662 GCA_964489645.1 uncultured Chthoniobacteraceae bacterium
CGCTTCCGCAACCGGACCTCAACGTCATTCGCACGTGCCGGCCCCTGTGTGCTGCGCCCCTCTCGGATGATACGCTCCATACGCTCCGTCAACCGCAACACCTCGGCCGCGTGATCCTGCTCCACATTCCGCGTCTCCGACACGTCGGACTGCATGTCGAACAACTGGACCGCAGGAAGCCCCTTCGCCCCTTTGCCTGGCCGCGGCTCACTCCAACCCCCTGAGTCACCACAAAAGGCTAACTTCCAACGCCGATCCCGGATCGCGAACGACCCATTGATCGAATGATGGACCACCTCCTCTCGCCCCCCCACACGCCCCTCGAGCAGCGGCAGAAAACTCACGCTATCCTCACCCGCACCCTCTGGAAGGCGATCCCCCACAATCTCCGACATCGTCGCCAACAGATCCGTCAAACACACCAACCCGTCGACCTCCAACCCCGCCCGCACCCGATCCGGCCAACGCACCAAAAAAGGCACCCGATGTCCCCCTTCAAAGATGTCCGCCTTATGCCCCCGATAACGTTCACTCGGTTGATGCCCCTGCTCCTGAAGCCCCTTGATGTCCGCAGCAGGCGAACACCCGTTGTCGCTGGTCACCACAAAGAGGGTCGACTTCCCGATCCCCTGCGCCTCCACCTCCGCCAGAATGCGCCCAATCCCGTCGTCCGTCTGCATCACAAAGTCCCCGTACGCGCCAAGACCACTCCGCCCCTGCCACGCTTCCGATGGAACGATCGGCGTATGAGGCGACGTCAAAGGTACATACAAGAAAAATGGCTTCCCGCTGCGCGCGTCCGCACCGCGCTCCTTCACATAACCCACCGCCTCATCAATCAACCGCGGAAGCACATCCCCCGCATCAAACCCCTTCGCCAAAGGCCCCACCCGCGTCCGCCCTCGATCCCTACCAAGGTACATCGGAAAACTCCCGTCCTCCTCCGGCAAAGCCATCACCTTGCGCCCCTCGATGAACGTGTAAGGCACCATATCCAAAGACGCGCTCACGCCAAAATACCGCTCAAACCCCGCGCTGATAGGCCCCCCAGCGATTTCCGCTCCGTACTCCACGTTCCGGACCTGCCCCGCCTTCTCGATCCCCAATGGCGTGATCCCCTCCGGAGCATTCACCTTCCAATCCATCCCAAGATGCCACTTCCCGATCACCGCTGTCCGATAACCCTTCAACCTCAAGTACGAGGCCACCGTCATCCTTCCCTCCTCGATCAAACTCGGACTCAGCCCACCTAAAACGCCTGATTGCAACCGACTGCGCCAACAATAGCGCCCAGTCATGATCCCGTAGCGCGTCGGCGTGCAAACCGAGGACCCAGAATGCGCATCCTTGAAAATCGCCCCCTCCCGCGCAATCCGATCCATCTGCGGAGTCCGGATCTTCCCTTCCCGATTCAAACAGCCAACATCCCCATACCCCAAATCGTCGCACAAGATGTAGACCACGTTCGGTCGATCAGCCCACAGGCCGAACGAAAAACACAAGGCCACGCACGCCAGCCATCCCGAGAAACTTCGCAAAGAACGCATCCCGCGAATCTCTCCACAAACGTGACGCCATTCAACCTCAACCCGTTGAGCCACACACCCAACGAGCTCCCCATCCACCAGTCCGCGTTCTCAACGACCTCGACCAACCCTATCGTCCTTCGTTCCGCCATAGTCAGGCCCCCCCGCACCGACGTACCCAAAACTGGCCCCATCCGGATCGCGCGTCACCCAGAACGAGTAGAGTGCCCCATTCAGCAGCTTGAATCGAAACCTGACCGGCTTCCCCGCACCCTGAGCAAGCCCGTCCAAGGGCACACGCATCCGCGTCGAATCTCCCGAGATCACCGGCGAAGAACAAATCACACTTTCATCTGCGGCAATCACTTCCACTTGAAGGGATCCGTTCAGGTTCACGAAGCAATGCGACCCCGAGAATCGAACCGGACGAGTGAGCAACTCGCCCGACCCCTCCACACTGGCAAACCCGTCCCGTCGCAACGTCGCCAACCCGACCGATCCGCCAGTGTACATCCCACGCACCCCGCTCGGCGCAACCCCGCTGGTCCCCATGTAAGGGAAAACGAGTTCATCCCCTTTCACAACAAACATCCCCGCAGCACCATGCAGATATCCCCGATCCCATGCGCCCTCCACCCGCGAACCGGAGATGAACCCCGATCGATCCGGACGATCCCAATGGAACCCATCCCGGCTGAAACCCAACTCCAGATCTACCAACTTCGGGAACTTGCCCGCATCGCATACCTCATTCTTCGGACCTCGGTGGATGTAGTGCATCCCGACCATCACGCTCTCGTACGCCACCGCATTCAAACTGTACAGCTGCGGCACATCACCCGCCCCAGGATAAACACCCTCAACCTCAGGACAATCCAGTCGGTCCGAAGCCGTCCAATACACCGCCCGATCCCAGTCCGCCCCCTTCAAAAAACTGTCGCTCTCGAAGTAGTAACGACTCCTTCCTCGCACAGTCCCCCGCTTGATGCTGAAGCACCACTTCTTGCGGAACGGGTTGAAAAAGAACGAACAATAATCATCCGCAGCCATGGTCGTCGGAATCCCATCAGACCACCGAGTCCCGTCCGAGACGTGCAACGAATGATTGAATCCATTGGGCCTCAATGCCTTGTCAACATGCATCCAACAGGTCAGGTACTTGATCCGCTCCGCCTCGGGCGCGTTCAGATCGAGCCACACGCAGTTGTCGGACCCCCCCGAACGAAGTGATGCCCCCTTCCACTGCAATCCTCTCTCAAGCAGATGATTGCCTCTGCCAGTTCCCAGATCTGGCCTGCTCCAGTGCACCATATCCGAGCTCGTCGCCACCGACAGGGCGCCCCGCCATCCCGCCACATGGAACAACTTGAAGAGCCCATCCGCTGGGTCATAGAAGATGCCGCCCTGGCCGGTGAACAAGGTCGCTTCCTCCCCTTTTTCGCCCTCCACCGACGGAGCTAACTCTTCCCGTGTCTCCGGCTTGAACACCGGATTCCCTTCAAACTTTTTTGCTTTGTGGAACTTACGCGTCAACGTGCTACGCTCTATCAGGAAATCGTCCACGAATAACTGTCGCCCCACATCGATCGGGATGACCTTCGGTAAACCGCCAGCCAACTGCGGTCCCACACGCCCATCCCGCTCCTTCAAATAAGGGACCTCCATCGGCTCCGCCGACCGAGGATCTCGGAACGTCGGCGGCCATGTCGAAGGAAGCTGGATGCCGTTGTACAAGACCTCAGGCTTCGGACCCGTCGCCTTGTTCGCCAACATCCGGAGCTTCGCGCCTTCCGAGACCAGCTTCCCAGCCAACACATCCTCCTCCCGAAACCGCGCCATCAAAATCTCGGCGTCCGTGTGCCGATTCCAATCGTAGAGGATGTGGATCCTGCCATCCGCGGACTCAAACCCATCGGGATAAGAAACCGCATCCCGCTCGTCCAGCACCAAGCCCCCCTTCCACGTCTGCCCCTCATCTTCCGAGAGCCAGGCACTCATGTGCGTCCGCTTTTTCAAACGCTCCCCAGGCGAACCGTTTTTCACCAACAAGATCCGGCCGGACTTCAGACGCCGCAAAAAGAACCGCGCATTCACATTCTGGACCGTGGCGGCAAGCGTCGGCTCACTCCAACTGCGTCCTCCGTCCGACGAAAAGCTCTCATGCGGTTGACCTTTGGTCCGAGCCAACATCCACACCCGTCCATCGCGCAGCTCCACCATCATGTGCTCATCGAACTCCCAGTCCGGGAACTGAAGGTGCCCACGCTCACTCCAACTCGCTCCCTCGTCATTCGAGAAGAACACGCGCGCGGTCTTGCGGTGCCAATCCGACACCGGCAAAAGCCACTCGCCGTTCTTTAGCACCGTCGGTTTGTTCAGCGTACATCCCTCCGCGAACATCACGGGATCCGTCCACTGCGGATGCTCCGCATCTGGATCATCGCATCGGATGAACCAGTTCGTTATCCGCTTCTGCGCATCACCTAACTGCTGATCGAAGAACAACCACACACGCCCCCGTGGATCAGTCCACACATTGCCGACCAATGCCCCGCAAACCTTCTGAGCAGAGCCCGTTCGCGCCCCCACCGCCAGCCGCGGCTTCGACCATGATTCACCTCCATCGTCACTCGTCGCCAACAGGAAGTATCCGTCCGCCTTGTCGCCTGTACCCGTCCAGCAGCCCCAGATACGGCCCTTGGCCGTCCGATCCATCCCGATGATCATCGCCCCAGGCCGAGCATCATCTTGGAAGGCAGCACCCGGGTCCGCGAGCACCGACGGACTCATCCCATCGACCTCCTTCACTGCCGCACCATCGGACAACACAAGAAGCACCATCTTGTTGAACTGCAGCCGATCGCCCACCTTGACCTCTTTGCGGAAGAGAGCGACTCGATTGATCTCTCCCGGAAACAGTTGCGCCTCGGGCTGATCCACCTTCAAGAATCCTGCTTTCCTCAATGCATCCTCTTGGCTCGCTGCACGCGGCCGCAAGGATGGTGTGATTGCAAAAAGCACCCCTGCCTTCGTCACGGTGACGTCCATCTTCTCGATGCTCGTCCGATGAAACACACGCTCTTGCAACCCCGCTGGGACCTCGTCGATGACATAATCGCGATCCGTAAAAAGCCGCACGCCGCGCCGCATCACGGGAGGCTCCAAAGGCTTCGCTGCGGGCCACGCGATACGCTTCTGCCCCCGCTGATCCTCGAACGCTCCCGTCCGCTCCAATTTCCCAAACATGATCCGATCGGAGGTCCCACCATGGTCACTCTGCGTGACCGACAGCCAGACCTCTCCATCATGTTCATGGAGAGTTGGATATTGAAAGGAGTGCGGGCTCTCAAACCGGTACTTCCGCTGCCACGTCTGCCCATCCGACGACACATCCACATTGAACACGCTGCGTCCACAATCGCCGAACCGCGTATTTTCCTGCCATCCCATGTAGTACACCCCAGCGAACCGATCGAAGGTTGGTTTCGAGTTCAACCCGTTTGGAATGAAACCTCTCTGCGCTCCGACCGACCAACTCCTGCCGTCGCGACTCGTCGTGAAATGATAGTTTCCAGAATCGTTGCGACAGATCGCCATCCACGTCCCGTCGGGCAACCGGTTGACCGACGATTCGCTCAGCGATTCTGTCTGAGGCTCATTGTAGTGTCCGAGCACTTCCACCGTCGCATGATCGTCGTGCATCAGTGCAAGCGCGTTCTGCTTTCCCGGGAAGTTATTGATGGCCACATACATTCGACCGTCGAAAACCTTGAATGAATCAAAGAGATACAGGCCGTGGTTGACGGCGGGTCGCTTGAATCCCTGCGCCGCCGCATCCGCATGGAAATGCCGAGGCTCCATGTCGAACACTCCGGCTTGGGTCTTCAACTTCACCCGATGGATCGTCTCGGCGAAGGTCTCCGTGCGCAGATCGAAATCGCGGTACCATGTCGTGGCCTGTTCCGTCTTTGGCTGACTGCAAAAGTACGCCCTCAAGGTGTGCTCATCTCGTCGCAGGATACGCGGCACGAATGTCTGTGCGTCCGGCAGTGTGGCGTTTGAAAAGACCTGTCCCGCACGCGCAAGAAGCTGCGTCTTCTCGATGCGCAAGGAATCCAGGTTCACCACGCTAAGGATGCAGTACATCGCTGCACCCGCCCCGTGTCCCGGCGCCACATCGTTGTCATGCTCGACCACATACGCCTTTCGCCCTACGCACACGAACTCGGCATCATGCGCTCCCTTCGCCTGCTGGGGCGTGACCCGAGCGAGTCTGCGCATCACCACATCACCCGCCAGCGCAGGATCCCATCCTGCAGGGACCAATGCTCCCGTACTCGCAGGAAGAACCCCGCTCCGGAAAAGTGCATCCGTCTCGGCCAGCGTGAACCGAACGCTGACCACACTGTGCTTCTGAGGCCCAGCATCCCGCTTGATGTAGGTTGTCGCGACGAACGTCTCGTCGTTGAGCAACTCAATATCCGAATAGCCACAGTCAGAGTTACCGCTCCCCGGAGCTTCAGCGAGACCGCGCAGTCCATTGTGCATCAATTTGATGCGATACTGTCCCTCGCGGCCTTCAACAAGGTCGTCAAAAGTCCCCACCCACGCGACATAGTGTCCGTACGTTGTACTCACTCGCGACATGTCTCGGAACGCCACCACCAATCGGCCATCCGGCGCCTGCTTGATCACATGCCGATCGCCCGTCAGCGCTGCAGGCAACTCCCTCGAATCACTCCACGTCCGCGCGTCGTCGTGACTTTCAGAGAACAGCGAATGAAACCATCGCGTGTTCTCTCGCATGAGCATCAGTAACCGTTTCCCATCCGCAGACCGCACAACGCTCGGCTGCGCCCATTGCCCCGGAACCCGGAGGATGATGCGCTCCGGACTCCACGTGCGGCCACCATCCAACGACTCGCTCTGCCACACCACTGGATGCGGATCTTTGGCATTCGACGGATCGCGCCGATCGGACCACATGACCAAGCGTTTGCCCCCGTCAAAAGGCAGGATGCTCTTCGGCGGCACCTCGCCAATCAGTCCCGTCGCCTCCATCCGCGACCACGTGCGTCCCCCATCCTCGGAAAAGGCCCTGCGAATGTTTCCCGGAAAATCACATCCGCCGAAGAGGAAAAGCCGTTCCACACCCGATGGATCCTTCAACCGATGAAGCACTGGCGTTGTCTGCTTCACCTCTTTCCAGTCCGCCGGAGTCGCCAACGGAGCACTCCAGGTGAGTCCTCCGTCATCGCTACGAGAAAGCGGCCCAAGCCGACCCGCATGACCGATGCACCATGCCGCGAACAGGGTCCTACCATCCGCCATCAAGGCCGTATCGCAGTGCCCCTGATACGTCTCCTCCGTCCCCTGTGCCACCACGATCTGCCGATGTCTCTCGCCGGAGATGTCGATCGTGGGAATCCGGATACTCCGTGAAACACCTTCCTTTGGCCCGCTGAACTCCGGGGTCGATGCCGCACCATGGCTTGTCAGAGAGAGCAGGAGAACGAATAGAGCCGCTCCAAGGGATTGATGGAAGGTCGTGAACATGTGTGCGATAGAGATGAACGGATTTGGTTCGATAGGGAAGGTCACCGTTATGTTATGTTAACATCATGGATCGCGTCTCGGTGCCCACACTCAAAGACGTCGCCCTCGCGGCCAGCGTTTCAACCATGACCGTTTCACGCGTCCTGCGCGGATTGACCTGCGTCTCCGACGCCATCCGGAAACGCGTGCTGCGCGAGGCTCGCCGGTTGGACTACCAACCCGATCCGCACCTCACCCGGATGATGCAAATCGTTCGCGGCAAAAAGGAAAGCCGCCAGCGGGCTGTGATCGCATTGATCAGGGAACACGTCCCCCAAGATGGGCTTCTCGGCCCGTCCTATCAGTACGTCCCCCTCGAGGATATCCGACAAAGAGCTCATTCCCATGGCTATACCATCGAGGAGTTCCATCTCGGCCGAGATGGTATGACTCCAAAACGGTTGCAGAAGATCCTGCACGCGCGAGGGATCGAGGGCGTCATCGTCTCGCCGCAAAGCATGCAGCTTCCCTGTAGCAAACTGGATTACACCGGGTTCGCCGCTGTCACCTTCGGCTATGCGATGCGATCACCCGCGCTCCATATGACGGCGGGCAACATGACCCTCGGTATCCAAACAGCCGCTGAACAGCTTGTCCGCCGCGGATATGCGCGGATCGGGGTTGCCGTGACCGAGTGGATCGTGACCCGATCCCAGTTCGGCTACACTGGAGGCCTTTTCCACTGGCAACAGAGTCTTCCAGAGAGCAAACGGGTTCCGCTCCTGCTGTTGCGTGAAAATGATCTCAGCAGAGGGCGCAACGCATTCGTGAAATGGATGAAGGCCCATTCGCCGGATGCACTCATCTCCTTCGACACACACGTGCCGAGTTGGCTCAAAGAAATGGGGTTGCGCGTGCCCGACGACATCGGATTTGTGGTCCATGACTGGACGCCCGCGATGAAGGGGTTCGCAGGGATCCATCAACGACGAAATCATCTCGCCGCTGCCGCGGTGGATCTCGTCGTGACTCAGATTTCGCAGCACGAGTTCGGGATTCCCGAAGTGCCGAGACAGATCATGATTCCCCCCCAGTGGATCGAGGGACCGAGCATTCGCCCGCTTTGATCCGTCCCACTTCGGACGAGGCCGACTCGCTCCTACCGTTCGGGTCTCCTCTTCCGTCGTGCCCTTTTGTTGCCCGTAATGGCCATCCATGACGCAGGACTCTGCGCGGCAAATCAGGATTCCAGCGCACGCCATCCCTTCACTACGCCCTCGGATTCTCGTCGACGTTGCGCGTCATTCAGAGCCGGATGCGAGGGCAATCCACTTCCCGCGTGAAGAGATTTTGCCTTTTTGCGGGTCCATCCGCTTTTTGACTGGAGCACCCCCTCTATTGCCTCATCCTATCGTGTTTGATGCGCGCCATTCTAGCCCTCGAAGACGGACGGACCTTTCACGGATCTTCATTCGGAGCCACAGGTTCCGCTCTCGGAGAAGTTTGCTTCAACACCTCCATGACCGGCTACCAAGAGGTTCTCACCGATCCTTCTTATCGCGGACAGATCGTGACGATGACCTATCCCGAGATCGGGAACTACGGGGTCAATATTCTCGACGACGAAAGCGACGAGCCTCATGTGCGGGGTTTTGTTGTGGAACAAGTAAGCCCAGTGGCGAGCAATTGGCGCAGTCGCGAATCCCTCGATGCGTACCTCAAGCGGTGGAATATCCCAGGGATCCAAGGAATCGATACGAGAGCGCTAACGCGGCACCTTCGAGACAAGGGCGCGATGAAGGGGTTCATCTCCACCGAGATTTCCTCCGAAGCCGAGGCCGTGCGCGCAGCGAAGGATGGCACCGGTGTGACCGGGCAGGATTTTGTTCGAGAAGTGACCCCTAAGGCGGCGTACGACTGGGATCCTGATGGGCTTAACTCCCGACTCTGGACGACGTCCCGTCAGTTGCCTGGGGTTGAAACGGATGATTCGCTGAATGAGAGTTTCTTCACGCTACCTCCCGTGAAGCACCGCATCGTGGCCTACGATTTCGGCATGAAGCGGAACATCTTACGCCGCTTACGTCAGGAAGGGTTCGCAGTGCGAGTGGTCCCTGCAGATACCTCTGCCGAAGAGGTGCTCGCCTTGAAGCCGGACGGCGTATTTCTCTCGAATGGCCCGGGCGATCCAAGCGCATTGACCTATGTGCATCGGATCATTCGCGACCTCATCGGGAAGACGCCCATGTTCGGGATTTGCCTTGGTCACCAGATGCTTGGCTACGCAGCGGGAGGCACGACTTTCAAGTTGAAGTTCGGTCACCGTGGCGGAAACCAACCCGTGAAAGATCTCGCGTCAGGAAAGGTGTCGATCACCTCCCAGAATCACGGGTTTGCCGTGGACCCTGACTCGTTGCCTGCAGAGATGGAAGTCTCTCACATCAATCTGAACGACGGGACGGTGGAGGGCCTCCGACACCGATCCGAGCCCGTTTTTAGCGTCCAATATCATCCGGAAGCAGCACCGGGCCCCAACGACGCATCCTACCTTTTCCAAGAGTTTTCCCGACTCATCGAACGAGCGAACTGACCGTTCGTTCG
>CAZAZT010000105.1:9762-12521 GCA_964489645.1 uncultured Chthoniobacteraceae bacterium
AACCCCACTCAGCCCGTGGCTCGGCTTAAACGTAATCCAGCAACGAGAGCTTCATGATCTGTGCTCCCGACTGCACCGCAGCTTGGTAAGCCGTCTGGGTCTGGGTCAACTTCACCATCGATTGCGCTAGATCTGCATCCACTTCTCGGGAAACCAACTGCTCGACATCACCGAAACGAGCGTCGTTCTGCTGCTTAAGTGCCTCAAGGCGCGTCTGCATCGCGCCATTTTGGGAGATCGCATTCACCACGTGATCCTCTGAGGTGATGAGATTCGTCCGAGCCGTCGCAATGGCCGCCGAATCATTGGCTTCCATCGCATCTCTCAACGCGATCATGTTCTTGATGAACTCGCCAATCTGCGCGTTCTCGACTTCGGACGTCCCTACGGAAATCTCCAAAGTGTCAGAAACTCGGACTTTGGTAGGATCGCCACCGACATTGCTGAAAGTAACTGCAGCAGGCTTCGCATCTGTACCCGTCACACTGAAACTGGATGCATCCGTCTGCTGACCACTGAAGATGTAATCACCGTTGAACTTGGTGTTCACCTGCTCAATCGCGGACTTGATCATCTCATTCAACTCCGTGGCATACGCCTTCCTCTCCGCAAGCGAAGCAATCCCGCTCGCGGACGCAGCCAACTCGCCTGAACGGTCGGACAACGCTTTGAGCCGGTTCAGTGAGGCAAACGATGCCTGCGCCAACCCCGTGAGCTTGTCCACATTCTGAGAGTACTGCTGCAGCGCCATCTTCTCCGAACGCAAACGCATCACTCGCACGGCCGCCTGAGGGTCGTCACTCGCACTGGAAATCTTCTGCCCTGTGGCAATCTCGTCGTTCAGCACATTCTGCCTCAACTTCAGACGGTTCAACCTCTGGATCACACCCGTCGAAATCGTCACATTCGGGATTCTCATGATATTTGGTCAGTCAAATGTTCACTTACCTCACCATCCGGTTGATCAAAGTATCCAATAACTCGTCAACCACCGATATCACCCGGGCATTGGCCTGATACGCGCGCTGGAACTTCATCAAGTCCGCCGTCTCCTCATCCAACGACACGCTGCTGACCGCATCCCGTTGGGTGACCAAGGCCGTCTTGATGACCGTAGACTCCTCCAAGCGAGTGTTGATCCCTTGGAGAACTTGTCCGACCTGACCAACCGTGTTGCGCGTGTAATCACCGAGCGTCAAGTTGCCTAACCCCGCGACGGTCGAAGATCTCAACCCAGCGATACCCGTCAAGTAGTCGTTCCCTCCCGCCAGCGACTGCGACGAAGTCTTCAAACTGCTCGAGTCAATCGCGGAGTTCAGCGAAAACAACTGTCCAGCGGCCAATCCAGGTTTCACGAAAAACTCCTGTGGAGGTACGCCCGCGGAATCGTACTTGCCGTTCACTTCAGATACCAAACTCCCAGCCAGCGCCTGAACCCTCGTCCTCGCTTCCGCAATCGCCCCCTTGATCGACTGCAATCGACCATCCACAGAACCTCCACCCACATCAATGGACTGGGTCATATCTTGCGTGCTCGTCACGACTTGATTCGTGGAGTCGTACTTCAAATCGCCGAACTTCTGCCCGTAATCCACGAACTTCACCCCTCCGATCCGAACCTCAATCTGACCATACCCATTAGAAATAACGGCTGTGTCCACCTTGACCAACGAAGAGAGACTTTCCAGCTTACCCTGCCGCCGATCAATCAAGTCCGAGGCAGAACCAGATTCTCGGATGTTCGCATCCGCAATCTCAGCGTTCAACCGAGCAATGTCACCCAATAAGACATTTGCCTTGTTCAAATCCGCCTCGATTTGCGTCGCCAAATCTGTCTGAACGGTTGAAAGCCGAACATCCGCATTGTTGATGCGGTCCGCCAAAATTTGGGCCTTCTGGAGCGCCACGTTGCGAGCAGGAATGTCCCTCGGCGACACAGCCAACGCATCGAACGAGTTGAAAAACTCGTCCAACGCCGCTCCAATCCCGCTGGTGGACTTCGTGACGTCCTGCACAGAAGCGGGATCCGTCGACCGATCAATCCGATCCCCCATCGCCAACTCCGCGTTGGTCAATGCATCCGACTGAGCCTGCAAGGACGCCTCATCCGAGATTTGCCGGACCACCTGCTTGTCCAAAAACGCATCCCGCATCTGCTCCACAGTCAATACCTCCACCCCAGTACCCTCCGGCCCCTGAGCCGTGGGAACAAAGGCGCGGTCTCCCATGATGACCCGCTGACGCGCGTGTTCCGGGTTATTGACGTTCGCAATGTTGCGCCCAGCAACCTGGATGGCTGCCTGGTGCGCCATCAAGGCCTTCGAGGCAAGCGAAAGATTTCCGAAAAGTCCTGGCATATTTATCCTTCCGTGGATTCCAATTCAGTCCAGCCCATCAGGGGCTCCCCTCTGTAAAGCAATCACAAGGCCACATCCGCATGAAAAGGTGCATCCAATCAGAGGAGGATTTCAAAGCTTTCCGTCGAGATGCGTTCCGCGAATCGGCTGTCCATGATTCATGCGACCGTTCTCCCCGTAAATCCGACTGACCGAGGTGGGTTCAACCGCCCTCAAGATGTCTTGGATAACCTCAATTGAACGGGCCAACAGCACTTGGTTCTGACTCGCTTTCCGACGAACCTCGCGCCCCAGACGAACATTCTCATCAATCAGCCGAACCACCTCCGGCTTCACCGGCGCAGGAAATATCCGCGCCAACACCATAATCGATGTTCTCGGAGGCGCCTTGACCCCTTTTGC
>CAZAZT010000105.1:12621-13714 GCA_964489645.1 uncultured Chthoniobacteraceae bacterium
CTGAACATCTTTCCCATCGACTCGTCCACCATCTGACGCAACAAAATCGCCTCAAACTGGCGAGCCGCATCCGCCGTGGACACCTTGCCATCCACACTCTTCAATCCATCAAGCGCATACTGCGCATCTCCCGCCCCTGCCGCCGCTTGGTTGATCCCTCTGATTTCCATACGGTAAATAGCTCGAAGAGTCTCCGTCAGTTCAAGATGAGCTCAGCCTGAAGCGCGCCGGCTCGCTTCATCGACTGAAAAATCGCCATCATATCTCGCGTCGTTAAACCCAGAGCATTCAACGCATTTGCCACATCTTGGATGGTGGGCTTGGTGGCCGAATCCTCCGGTCCCGCAATCACCCCAAAACTCGCCTTGGCCTCGTTGGCAGAAGCATTCGTCGATTGAGTCACGGCGGTCTGCCCCACCCTCGCTCCAAACCCTGGCTGACTCACCGCCATGGTGTTAGCCACCGTAATGGTCAATGATCCATGACTGATCGCTAGGGTGGACACGCGCACGTTCGATGTCGCAATGATCGTTCCCGTCCTCTCGTTGATCACCACACGCGCCGGCACGTCAGGCTCTACTTCGATTGCCCCCAAGGAAGCGATAAAGTTCACCTCATAGCCCACATAATCTTCAGGGACACACACATTCACTGTCGCAGAATCTTTGGCCAACGCACTCTGAGGAAACACTTGGTTGATGGCTTGCGCCATCCGCGCTGCCGACGCGAAGTCCGGGTTCAGAAGGATCAACTCAACGGAGCGGTCGCGGACGAAGGTCGACGGGATTTCACGTTCCACCAACGCTCCGCCAGTGATCATCCCCGTGGTCGGGTGGTTCTTCTGAACCGTGGCTCCGCCAGGTCCCCCCTCGCCGCCAATGAAACCGCCAATCGCAACGGCACCCTGCGCAACCGCGTACACCGTATCATCCGCCCCCACCAAGGGCGTCTGCAAAAGGACGCCACCAGAAATCGTTTTCGCATCCCCAATCGAAGCCACCGTCACATCCAACCGCGTGCCATTCCGAGAAAACGCAGGAATATCCGCCGTCACCATCACGGCCGCAACGTTGTCCGATTTGATCACCTGCGG
>CAZAZT010000106.1:0-13326 GCA_964489645.1 uncultured Chthoniobacteraceae bacterium
GGTGTCACCCTGTTCGAGGAAGCCTGCATGCAGGTCAACTACGGTGAACGCGTCGCCTTGGTCGGCCCCAATGGAGCAGGGAAGAGCACCCTGTTCTCGTTGATCCTCAAACGCGACGAACCCGACGCCGGCACCATCGAGCGCGATCCTTGGACCATGGTCGGCTTTCTCCCCCAGGAGGCTGAAGCCGTTGGAGACGAGACGGTTCTCGACATCGCGACCGGCCGCGCCAGCGAGATCCCCGCTCTGGAAACCCGCCTTCGTGATCTCGAAGCCAAGGGCGATGTCGAGGGCCCCGATTATCTGGAAGCCAACGCCAAATACGAGGCGCTCACCAACCCGCAAGTCGACGCGAAGGCGAAACGTATGCTGGCAGGCCTCGGCTACCGTGGCACCGACTTCGACCGCCCCGCTCGCGAACTCAGCGGAGGCTGGGTGATGCGCGCGCATCTCGCGCGCCTCCTCGTCATGGAGCCCGACCTTCTCATGCTGGATGAGCCCACAAACCATCTCGACCTCGTTTCGCTCTTGTGGCTCCAGAACTATCTCAAGAACTACTCAGGCGCTGTCCTCCTCATCTCCCACGACCGCCAGTTCATGGATGAGATCATCGAAAAAGTGTACGAGATCTCTGACCGCAAACTCCACGAGTGGAGCGGTAACTACACAGACTACCTCCGACTCAAAGACGAGGCTTACGAACGCCAATCGGCCGCCTACAAAAACCAACAGAAAGAGATCGCCTCGCTACGCGAGTTCTACGACCGCTTCCGACAGGTCGCCTCGAAGGCCTCGCAAGCCATGAGCAAACTCAAACAGATCGAGCGCATGGAGCTGATCGAGAAACCCCTGCCTCCGCGCAAACCCTTCCGGTTCATGATCCCGCAACCGATGCGCAGCGGTTCCAAGATCGTTGCGCTCGATAACATCCACATGGCTTACGGCAAGCTCTCGGTCTACGAGGACCTCTCTCTCGACATCGAGCGCGGTGAACGCACCGTCCTCGTCGGCCCAAACGGCGCCGGAAAAAGCACGCTCCTCAAGATCCTCGCCGGCGTCCTCGAGTTCCAAAAAGGCGACCGCAAACTCGGTCTCAACGCCAAGCTCGGCTACTTCAGCCAACACCGCGCCGCAACGCTCGACCCCGACAAATCCGTCCTCCAAGAAGTGATGGACTGCGCCAGCGCCAGCGGCGACCTGCAAGAGACCGATGCCCGAGCGATGCTCGGCAGCTTCCTGTTCCGGAAAGACGACATCCACAAGAAAACCAGCGTCTTAAGTGGCGGCGAAAAAACCCGTCTCAATCTCATCAAGTTCCTCGTGGATCCTCCAAACCTGCTCTTGATGGACGAACCGACCACTCACCTCGACATCCTCACCGTAGAATCCCTCATCCTCGCCCTCGAAAAGTACGAAGGCACCCTGGTGTTCATCTCTCACGACGTCCATTTCATCCGTAAACTCGCGACCAAGGTCCTCCACGTGAAAAATGGGAAAGTCACGCCATACCCCGGCGGATATGACTACTTCTTGGAAAAGTCCGGTGGATTGACCGATGACCGCGCGGCAGTCGTAGGCTAGGCCGCCAAACGCCCTCCAAAAGTGCCATCCTGCGCCCCGTCGTTTCCACCGCACAATCTGCTTGGGATTTGGCGCCTGAACCCGTCCACTCTTCCCTCATGCGTTTCCCTCAACCCATCCTCTTGAGCATTGTTGCCGCCTTGACCTCCGTTTTCCTGCGCGCCGCTGACATCCCCGCACAGCCGCTCGCTAAAAAGGGTCAGCTGTTGTTCTCCGACGATTTCTCAAGTAGCTCTGGCGCTGCTCCTTGGCACAAGGTAGTACCGACCTTCACATTCGAGAACGGCGTGCTCAAAGGCACGCAAACCCGTGACAAGGATCAACCGGCCGTCGATGGAAAACCGGCAGTGAAAGCACATGCCGCCGTGCATGGCCTCGAGATCCCGACAAAGGACAGCGTCGTCGAACTGCGCATCCGTTTCGAAGGGGCAACGATGCTCGACGTCGAGTTCGATGACCGCCAATACAAGGGCGCTCACTACGGCCATATCTGCCGCGCCCAAGTCCGCCTCGACGGAGTCACTCTCATCGACGAACGCGACGGCAACATGCGCAACGACATCCGCGAAATGCGCATGGACCCCACGCGAAAAGCCGAAGCCGATAAACTCCTCGTCGGCCGATCCGCGCGGTTCCCCCTCAAACTCGAAAAAGCCACCTGGTACGCTCTCACCGTCGAAACCGTTGGTGACGAGATGCGGGTTCTCATCGACGGAAAACCCGTCGGCTACCTGAAATCCTCGGGTATCGCGCACCCCACAAAGTCGAAGATCGAACTCGGCTGCGCAGGCAAGGACGGCCTCTTCGACGATATCAAGGTCTGGGAAGCCGTGAAATGACACGCCCCCTTCGTTCCAGCGGATCCATCTGACCGAAACCTTCGCAGTCCGTCGATGTCCGCCATGAACGACCTCGGATCATATCAAGACCACCCTCCGTCACTCGCATCCGATGGATTCTCGGAGGGCGCTTTCCTCTTGGACGCAAACTCGAAGTGGCAACGAACCGATAGCATCCCCCTTTCCGACAGAGGATTCCGGTATGGGATGCATCTTTTCGAAAGCATGGCCGTGATCCATGGCCGGCCCGAGTTCTTGGAAGAACATCTCAGAAGACTGACCCAAGCCGCATCCCAAAGCGGGTATTGCCCGCCCGCAGGATGGGAGGACAAGCTCCGAAGCGCGTTCCATCTGCCCGCGAGCACCAAGCCACTCTTTGCGCGCATCCACCTCACCGCCGGCGATGGCGCCCCAGCCGATCCGCCTGCTCTTGGACGCGTCATCGTATCCCTCGAACATCGCTCGCGTGAGCTCCCTGCTTTTTACAACCTCCATCCGCTTCCCTGCCCCGCCTTCGGTTCAGACCAACCGGAATCCGGTCACCTGAAATCCGGCCACTACGCCCTCCGCTGCTCCGCTTTGCGCGAAGCCAAAGCCAACGCCGCCGATGAGGCCCTTTTGGTGGACGCCTCCCTCGGCGCCCTCTCCTGCGCCATGGCCAACTTTTTTTGGAAACAGAACGGACGCTGGTTCACGCCGCCGATTGGCAAATCCGTGCGGAACGGCGTATGGCGTGAATGGTGGATGCACGAATGCGAGGCCACAGAAAACACCCTGCCCTTGGCTCATGTTGATCAGATCGAGTCCGCCGCCCTCACCGGCTCATGGATTGGTGTGATGCCTGTCCGCAACATCGGACAGACCACGCTGCCCCATCTCGCACCGAGGATCCCGACCCGTCCGTCTTGAAGCGCTAGAGAGCCGCGGCCCCCCGCGCAAAGCACCATCAGCAAATCACTTCACGAACATCGCGTTCGCCCGATCACCGCCGCTCAAGATGTATGCGACCAAGTCCAATATCTCGTCCTTCGTCAGCATCGAAAGTAGCATCGGCGGCATCGGAGACACCTTGCTCAACTCAATGCTCCGCACCTCTTTGCGGTCGATCGAGACCCGCTGATTAGGATCACTGAGGTCCGTGTTCAACGTCACATTGTCGCCACCAAGGTTCACCACCACTCCGGACACCATCTCACCGCTGTTCCGCGTCACCACAATCGGCGCGAACTGCTCATTGATCTCTTTGCTCGGATTGATGATCTGGTCCAACAGATCGTGCGGGCTGTACCGGCCTCCCGCACCAGTAAGATCCGGCCCAGTCATCCCACCCGCATTCCCGAACCGATGACACGAAAAACATGCTGCTGCACCGAACATCCGGCGCCCACGTTCAAAATCACGTCCCTTCAGCCCCGGCCCAGACGCCGCAGCGCTCAGTTCTTCCAAAGTCCACGCGGTCGGAGTCCGACCCGCAAAGATCGCTCCCACGTTTTCCATGACACTCTTCACCTCGGGTTTTCGGGCGATGAGATCCGAAAACGACCCTTTCTCTTCAGCACTGAACGTCTCAAGCGAATCGTTCCGGATGAACTCGATGAACTTGGAAAAACTCGCACCCCCACGGTAGTTCGCTGCCCGTAAAAACCAGTCCAACTGCCGCTTCCGTAAATCCGGCGTCCACCCAACACGCAACATCCGGAGACTCCTCGCATATTCCATCTGTGGCTCCTGGCTCTCCGCCCCTTCGATCAACGCCATCCCTTTCGCCGCCGCACTCGGCGCCTGCAAATGACAAAGCGTTTCACACAACAGCCAGTTCAACTCGAACGACGGGGATGGGAATATCGCGTCATACTGCGCGACCATCCTTCGCACGTCCTCTTGCGAAGGGTCACCAAAGCGGTGCAAAACAATCTGCGCCACACGCACATGCGTCATACGGGTCTCAACATCCGCTCCGGACAGGTCTGTGGCCAACAAGGCGCCGATCAATCGCTCTCTCAACGCCAAGTCCACGACATGGCCCTCCGCCCGATGTGTCGGACACACTCCGCCAACACGGGCCACCGCAAGCAAAGCGTGAAGCCGGATCCTCGGATCACGCTCAGCCAGTGCACGCACTTCCCAATCCTTCAACGGCTGATGTTCCAACACGGTGCGGGCCGCCCAACGCACCCACCGGTCTTCATGACCGAGGTAAGACCACGCCTGCTCCACAAACGCGCCATCCGCTCGCCCATGCATGCTCTCCAACCTGCGCCTCAACGCGACCGCATCCGCGACCGCTGGCGCCTTCTCCTCGCCGTCGCCCAAAGACGGAACCGCCGAATCGCCGACATAGGTCACACGATACAAACCGGACTGCACGCGCCGCCCCCCAATTGCGAAATACATCGCCCCATCCGCCCCGATGATCGCATCCGTGACAGGCAACGGACCGCCCGTCACAAACTCCTCTTTTGAAGCCTTATAGGAACTGCCCTCCGGCGTCAGATGCACCGCGTAGATCTTGCCCCAGCTCCAGTCGAGGACGAAAAGCGCATCCTGATATTTCCTCGGGAACTTCGCCCCATACCCGAAGGTCGTCCCCGTCGGCGAACCTGGCCCGATATTCAATGTCGCAGGCAGGTTGTCCGCATAGAACTCTGGGTATTTTCCCGCGCCGTTCCGCCAACCGTACTCTCCACCGCTCACCACATGGTTGATCCGAGTCGGCCGATACCACGGAGTGTTGAAGTCGTACTCCATGTCCGCGTCGTAGGTGAACAGATCCCCCGCCCGGTTCACCGACGCATCATAGATGTTTCGGAAACCGCTCGCGAAAATCTCCATCTCTTTGCCGTCCGGTGAAACCCGATAGATGATGCCGCCAGGGGCCATCACGTGACGGTTGTGCCCACGTCCATCAGGCATCCGAGGCAACAAATGGTCGTCACCCCAGATCTTCGGCACAGGCGACCTTGGCGCCGTACCTTTGTGCGGCCCCTCTGCGAGCACCGCGTTGTTACCCGTGACCAGATAAAACCCTTTTCCGTCGGGAGTAGGAACAACCGCATGAACTCCGTGATCGCTCTTCGAATCGAACGCACGCAACAACTCGACACGATCCAGACGATCGTCCCCGTCGGAATCACTGATCCGATAGAACCCGCTCTGGATCTTGCTCTCGTAGTCGTTCACTCCCGCGTACAACGCACCGAATGCCCACACCATCCCGTTGATCGCGCGGATGTTGACGGGGACCTTCTCGATCGCCGCCGCACTCAATACCTGCCCCGCCGCAGGAGGAGTGAATCGGTAGAGGTCCCCATACTGGTCGCTCGCATAGATCCTCCCTTTGGGGTCGTTGCACAAGGCCACCCACGACCCCTGCTCCCCTCCAGGCACCGAATACAGAAGCTCCACCCGGAACCCCGGCAAGGCGCGGATCCGCTCCACCGGCGTCGCCTTGTTCTCCCCAATCGCCGGACCCACCCCCGCAGGACGCTTCTCCTTCTTTCCCTGCGCAAAACCGCTTCCCCCAACAAATAAGAAAAGGAGCACCAACGAAACCCGCACCGAACTACACAACATCCAACTCATGATGGCCCCAACGATGCACGATGCGCGCCCAACCGCCCCTTCATCCGTACAGGACCTCAGCGGATGTACATGAACTCGTTCGTGAGCAGCACGACCTGCGCGTACCGCTCGAACGAGGTCAGAGGACGCCCACTCGCCACAGGCGCTGCAGTCCTCCGCTTGGCCGCTCCCGCCTCAACGGCTTCCACCAATGCATTGGTCTCCACCACAGCCTCGGGGGCCGCATTCAGGAACGCCCTCGCCGCATCAATCTCCGACTTGCTCGGGTCACGCTGCAGAACGTTGCGGAAAACGAACCGCACCTTCTCCTCGTCACCAGCGCTTTTCGGGAAGTCCTTGCGAGCCACCAATGAACGTACCTGCTCCGCCATGAACGGACTGTTCATCATGAACAACGCCTGCTGCGGCACCGTCGTCAACACGCGCTCCCCGGTGCTGATCTCGGGATTGGCAAAGTCGAACGTATTGAACATCTCTGGCAGTCGCGACCGATCGATCAACGCATAAATCGTCCGCCGATCCTTGCTTGCCGTAAGTGCCTTGGGATCCAACGCCTGACGCCGCTTCAAGGTCACCCCCGAAACCGAGGGCGAAACTTCGTCGACCAAGCTGAACGGACGCCCCCCACGACTCTCAAGATCCAACCGCGCTCCCACCGTCAGAAGTGCGTCACGCATCTGCTCAAAATCCAACCGCTGCACATTCGCACGCCACAAATACTGGTTCGTCGGATCAGCCGCCATTCCCACTTCACTCGGCTTGCTGTCCTGGCAGTAGGTGGAAGACAACACGATCAGCTTGTGCAACTGCTTCGTCGACCAGCCATGGTCCATGAACCATACCGCCAACCAATCCAACATCTCTGGGTGACTCGGCTCCTCCGAACGGGTCCCGAAATCACTCACGGTCCTCACAATTCCCTGCCCGAAATGCCACTGCCACACACGGTTGACGAACACCCGAGCCGTCAACGGGTTGTCCCGCGACGCAATGGACTGCGCCATCTCCAAACGCCCGCTCCCGTCTTTGAACGGTTTGCTGTCGTCCCCTCCAAAAAGCGTCAGCCACCGACGCGGCACGACCGGCCCCTTGTTGCCAGGCTCCCCGCGGATCAACACCGCCGAGTTACGCGGAGCTGACCGATCGATCATCGACATCGCACGCACAGGTGCCCCCTCATGCGTCAGATCCAAGGATGCCATCCGCGCGCGGATCGTCGCCTGCCCGTTATTGAAGGCTGCCCCCAAAGTTCGAGCCGTCGTGGTCTCCGTGGGCAACATGGAACCACCTTGCGCGATCACCGTCTTCCGCAGCTCATCCAGCCCTGCATCCTCCAAGGCCTTAGCCGCCTTGCTCAGGGCCCCCGCTCCGTTCCGTCCACGGGTCTCGAACTCGGAGAGATCCATCGCCTTGTGCAACCGCGCGAACACAGCGTTGTACGCCTTCGCCGCATCCTCGAGCGAGCTCAGCGGACCCTCACGCAACGCGCTCATCACCAAACCGTTCACCGTCCCCGACTCAGCCATCTGCGCAACGATCCCAGCAGCTTTCTCCGCAAAACCTTCCGACGGCAGAGCCGCCAAAGCGAACCACGGCGAGAACACAGGATCCGGCTTCTTCTTGTTCGCCGTCTCCAACTCACGCGTGCGATCCGAGGAAGATTGCGCGATCTCTGCCTTCAAGCCGCGCTCGCGAGCGGCCAATCGGAAGTTCCCTCCCTTCTTCGACGTGTCGGTCGTCTTGGCCGTCTGATGCGCCAAGAGAAGGTAATCCCCAGCGCGCTCCATCATCCCTGCCGCAAGACGCGCAGCCTCGCCATGCGTGTAATCCTCGAACTCCTTCTCGATCTTCGCCAACTCCACCCTGTAATCCGCATACTTCGGATTCTTCTCCGGATCCTCAAGTAACGGACCCGGAACCTGATCCTCACTGCTCGAGAACACTCCATGCAACGCGTAGTAGTCCTTCGTGGAAACCGGATCGAACTTGTGGTCGTGACACCGAGCACACGCGCCCGTCAATCCCATCAATCCCTTTGTCACCACATCGATGCGATCATCAAGGACATCGTTCTCATTCCCCATGAAGCGTTTGCCCAAGGTCAGAAAACCCATTGCAGCCAACAGTCGCGGATTCTCCTTCGACTCAGGCAGACGATCCGCCGCGATCTGCTCAAGGATGAATCGGTCATACGGGGTGTCCTTGTTAAAGGCGTCGATGACATAGTCGCGATACGTCCACCCGTTGGAGAAAATCGGCGTCGTCTTGCGCTGATTCGCGCGGTCGCCACTCGTGTCAGCGTACCTCGCGATGTCCAACCAATGCCGCGCCCACCTCTCCCCATACGCAGGCGAAGCGAGTAACCGATCCACCATCCGCTCCAGCGCATCCGACGATCCATCGGCAACAAAAGCGCTCACCTCCTCCGCAGAGGGTGGCAGTCCCGTCAGATCGTAACTGATCCGCCGGATCAATGTCGCGCGGTCTGCCCGAACGGTCGGCGATAACTTCTTCTCCTGAAGTTTCGCCAACACAAATCGGTCGATCTCGTTGATCACCGGAAAGTGTTTTGGCGCCGCAACCTTTGGAACATCCACCTTCGAAGGCACCTTAAAGGCCCAATGCGACGCCGCTTTCTCTGCATCCCAAACCGTTTTCGCCACCGCTTTCTCCGTGCGCGGATCCGGAGCACCCATCCGGATCCAATTCTCAAAATCCGAGAGGATCGCGTCCGACAGCTTGTCCTTCTTCGGAGGCATGTGGAGGTCCGAATCCTTCGTCTCATGCCGCATCGTCTGCAAGATCAGGCTTTTATCGGGATTCCCAGGAACGAGCGCCGCGCCGCTGTCGCCCCCCTTCAGCAGTCCATCCTTGGTGTCGAGCATCAGGCCCCCGCGAAGTTTCTCGCTGCGAGCGCTGTGACACTCATAGCAGCTCTCCACCAGCACAGGCCGGATGTGCTTCTCAAAGAAATCCGTCTTCGCCAACTCCTTGCCATCCGCCGCTTCCAAAGCACCCCCACAAAGCACGCCAATCGCCGCGATGCCTGACATCCGGCAAATCCAAGGAAAACGCGTTCTCATGACACCTAGGCGATCAATCCTTTCACCACCTCGCCGTACACATCCGTCAAACGGAAGTCGCGACCGTTGTATCGGAACGTCAGCTTCTCATGGTCGAACCCAAGCAGATGCAACATCGTCGCGTGCAGGTCGTGAACATGCACCTTGTCCTCAGCCACATCGAAGCCGAAATCGTCAGACCGGCCGTATGCCTGTCCACCCTTGACTCCACCACCCGCCATCCAACTGCAGAACGCGCGATGATGGTGGTCCCGCCCCGGCTCTCCACGGGCACCGCGATCGTGTCTCGGCGTCCGTCCGAACTCGCCCCCCCAGACGACCAAGGTGTCCTTGAGCATCCCCCGCTGCTTGAGATCCTTCAGCAACGCCCCAATCGGCTGATCGATCAGTTCCGCATTCTTCTGCAAGTTGCCTTTCACGTCGGTGTGATGATCCCACGATCCCGCCCACACCTGGACAAAACGAACCCCGTTCTCCACCAACCGCCGCGCGATGAGCATCCGACGTCCGACCTCAGAATCCCCATACATGTCGCGAACCGCTTGGGGTTCTTTCGTGACATCAAACACATCCGTGGCCTCTGACTGCATCTTGAAAGCCAACTCGAACGACTGGATTCGCGCTTCCAACGCCGCCTCGCGATTCAACTGCTCCGCATGTTGATCGTTGAACGCCTTCAACAGGTCCAACTGCCTCCGTTGTTCGGACGGAGAAGCGAGCTTGCTCTGGATGTTCGCGATGATGCGTTCCGGAGGCAGGCTCACGTTGCCGACCAAAGTGCCTTGATACGCGCCTGGCAAGAACGCCGCACGCCAGTTGGTCGCGCCCCCAAGACCGCCCCCCAAAGCCACAAAACCCGGAAGATTCTGGTTCTCAGAGCCTAATCCGTAGAGCGCCCAAGATCCCACTGACGGTTTCACGAGTCGTCCCGACCCAGTGTTCATCATCACGGTAGCGAACTCATGCGCTGGGATGTCCGTCTTCATCGACCGGATCACAGCGATCTCATCGATGCTGTCACCGATCTTCGGGAAAAGCTCGCTCACCTCGACACCGCTATGCCCCCGCTTGGTGAACTTGAACTGCGGAGGCAGTGGCAGGCCCCCGATCTCCGAGACATCCTTCCCGACATGCTTGGCGAGCTCCGGCTTGGGATCCCACGTATCGATGTGCGAGGGACCGCCCTGCGCAAAAATGTGGATCACCCGTTTCGCCGTGCCGGGGAAGTGGGAAGGTTTGGGCGTCAACGGTGACAGCGAAGCTGCTTCCGCGGTGCCGCTGCCCCCGAGGAGCCCAGCCAAACTCATCGCCCCGAACCCCATGCCGAAGCGGTTCAAGAAATCACGTCGCGTCGCACAGTAGTCCAATGCCGAAGGAAGATGTTGAAGAGGATCCATAGCCGATTGATGTGTCCGTTGATAAACACGAACAATGCCCCGAAGTTGCGGAAAACGGATGAATCCGGAGGAACAATCGCGTGTTGTCGCCGCTGCCCAGCCCAACCAGACCAAAGGTTGGATGCACCGGATCTGCTCTGAACCTCCCCCGAATCGATAAAGGATATGGCTGATGGCTTTCTTGATTTTCGTGCCGTTCGAGGAGCAGATCAACTGGCCGACTGATCACTGAGGGGATTTTGCAAGATAACGGACTCCAAGCCGCTCCGCCCAAGCGGGAGAGATGTTCTTTTGCCACACGGTCACCGCAAGACTTCGCAGGGCAGCCCCCTTCGCTTGGGCACAAATGGTTCATTCTGAACATTTATTCACAAACGCCATGCCCATCGCTCCGCAACCGATCGATGTATGACGCATCCACACGGCGTGACGGGCCTCGCGATGCGGTCCGCTCCAACCGTTGTTCAATCTGTCCGCAAACACCCTCATGATCTCACTAGTAACCTCCATTCCATCTCGTCGATCCCAGAGCTCGGAGCGATCCATGTGAAAATCACCCATCCCTCGGGAGGCGAGGCGACCCGAATAGAACCCGAACTCGGCGCTCAATGAATATCAGTCCGCAAGGAACGCCGGTCGATAGATCTGAACCCGATTTCCCGCAAACACGATTGCAAGCCCCTTTCCGTCCGGATGGAATACAACCCGAGAAGGCGCCGTTGCGAATCCGTTCATTTCGCCCAACAACCTCCGCTCGAGGATATCCCACACCTTGACCGTAAAATCCTCTGAGCACGTCACCACCAAAGGCTTCGTTGGATGGGACGCAATATCCAACACATCCTCATCGTGCGCACGAAACGCGTGGACGGTGCTCAAGGATGCGGATTCCCTCACCCGAATGCGTTTATCCGTCCCAGCTTCCACCACAAGCCCAGCTCCCACACAAAGGGTGATGAACGAAGCCTCGGGAGCAGGGACAATCCGGATCGCTTCCGACTGTCCCGCGCGCCAGATCGCCAAGGCACGACGCACGCCTGAAGCCGACCGTGACGATTCGCCACTCGGCACCAACACTACCTCGGCAAAATCAGTTGCTGAGATCCATGCGCCAGCAGGTCTTCCCGCTCCCACGGAGACAATCCCCTCTCGTCTCAAGGGCCCCATCAATTGGCCCTTCAAAAGATCCACAAACTGATTGCCAGTCCAGAGATGCTCCCCAGTCGGGTTGATGACCATCTGCGAAGGAGGGAGGGGAAGACGAACATCGCCGCGCCGCGTCATGCGTCCCTCGCGTTGATCCAAAACCATCAAGGTATCCCCAGCCAGAGCCACAACCCGCCCCGATGGCGAAGTCGCCAACGCCAACGCATCGGGAGCGTCAAGGACATCCACAGGAGCCTGCTCCACAGTTCCTTGCGTCTCAATGATCTCCAAGCGACGACCGCGCGGAGGGCCCGAGATGCGCGCCATTCGCCCAGCACCATCGACAAAATCCGCTGTCCCCATTCCTAACGCCCCCTTGAACCCGCTCACCGCGCGCTCAGCCGCCGGTTCAGCATGATGCCATACCAAGACCGTATCCGAGCAC
Source organism: uncultured Chthoniobacteraceae bacterium (assembly GCA_964489645.1). GTDB lineage: Bacteria > Verrucomicrobiota > Verrucomicrobiia > Chthoniobacterales > Chthoniobacteraceae > JBEEPE01. The sequence goes on from CAZAZT010000106.1 coordinate 12,074, forward strand.
ACCACACACACCGCATCCGAGACAGGATGCACCACCACGCGGGGCCTCGCAGACGGTCCACCGGGAACCGTCATCTGCACGGTGCGTGTCATGGCGCCCGTCGGTTCAGCGAGCCATCTAAGCGAAAGATAGTTGTCCGATTGACGCAACAAGGTGAGGAGGCTTTTTGTCCGATCCTGATAGGCGATGGAGACACAGCGCGCAGCACGCATCTCTCCCACGATATCCCCGGAAAGGCTGTCCAACCGCTTCACCGACCCCGTCTCCTGGTTCCACGAATAGAACCTCTTGCCGTCGCCAGAAAAACACCAGAACCGGCCAGGGGCATCCGGAAGCGGGAGTTGTCCCAACCCAGACACTTTGGCTCCCGTCGACACATCAATGATTTCCGCATCATCTTTTGCATAAACGACTTGAACTCGCAGTCCATCCGCGCTCAGCGCGCCGAGAATCGGTCCACGGTCCGCCACTCGCCAGAGCATGCGCTTATCCACCACGTCCCAAGCCTCAAGCCGCCCATCTCGGTGCAATGGTCCGCTGAGAACTTCCAACACCAAGATCCGGTCAGACGAAGCGAACTGTGAGCGAATGACCGGATCTTGGCCGGTCTCACCCAACTCGATCTGCGCAACGCGCGCTCCAGAGGACGCATCACAGACAATGACCGACACGCTCTTGCTGGCGGCGCCCTCCGCGACTTGAGCGACCGCAAGCCGATCGCCTCTGCGAGACACGGAGAGCGACACCGCCTCCGCTTGAAATCCGCCCCCGCCTCCGCCTCCGACCTCTCCTCTGCGCTCAACCGCTCCGCTCCGAGCATCAACCGTGTAGATCCCGCCGCGATCATCCATTCCAAAAAACAGATCCCCCCGCTCCGGGTGCGGCTCGAATCCCGTCCAACGACCTCCTGACGGCGTGCGGATCTTCCGATCGGCCGAATCCAACTTCCGCGAAAGATATCGCCAATCTGGACCCCTCAAATCCTCCGGCACCTGATCCAACGCCCTCACGACCTCCTCGCCCTCCGAATCAAGATAAGCTCCTTCCGCGCGCGCCACGTTCGCCTGCGCCAACGCCACACGCGCCGCATCCCGCTCTTCCTTGAGATCCTTCGCCTGCCGCTCCGCAACTTGAGCCCCCTCCAACGCACGCCGCTCTCCAACGATGATGCGCGAAAGGAAGTACGCACAAACCGCAATCACCACGACATGCGCAATCGCCACCGTCCGGTTCCGCCGCAACAAAAGGAACAC
>CAZAZT010000107.1:0-4193 GCA_964489645.1 uncultured Chthoniobacteraceae bacterium
CGGACAGATTCTCGATCGATGACGGATGATGCAGCCCGATGGAACGGACCATCCAGCTCGATCCCCAGCACCCAACGGTCCTCATGCTCTGGGTCGCGAATCGCCAGACTGAGCCGGAAGTCCCTGGATCGTCCCACGTGAAAATCCACCTTCCATCCCCTCTCCTCCAATCCACGAGCCAGCACGCGCTCGACGGCGTTCACCTCCTGCTCCGTGGATTGCCCCAACGAAGACCGGACCGTCGGCACGGTGCCGAGTTCGGCAAAGGCAAGATAGTCCCGCAAATCCTTCGCACCCTGCGCCCGGCATTTCTCCGGATCCAGATCGGAAGCGCGAATCGAGGAGAAGATGATCACCTTCTCCTGAGCACGCGTGATGGCCACATTCAGGCGTCGCTCGCCTCCGGCCAAACTCAGAGGACCGAAACCGTGCCGGAATCGCCCGTTGGCATCTTTGCCGAAACCGATGGAGAAAAGCGTGGTGGCACGTTCATCGCCTTGGACGTTCTCAAGATTCTTGATGAAAGGCGCTTCGCCATGCGCGGTCGTCTCCGCTACCGCCGTCCGAAGCGATTCATCTTCCTCCATCGCCTCATCGAAAAGGTCTTGGATCAAGGTCGCCTGGGACAGACTGAACGTGACCACTCCCAGCGATCGGTTCGCCGCACAATCGTTGGGATCTTTGAGGCGTCGAGCCAGTTCCTCCACGATCGCCTCCGCTTCTTGCAGATTGTTCGCCCCCTCGCCACACGCATACGTGCCACCAATGAACCTGAACTCGACCCCGAGATTCGGATGGGTGCGATGCGATGACGGGAAGGTCTGGAGGCGGCCCAAGTAACTTCTCCGGTTCGAGAACTCGATCAAACGTTCATCCCGGGAGCGGTAGTGCCAAAGCAGGCTTAGCTGGGGAATCCCCGATGCAACCGCCTCGTCCAGAACGCTCTCGAGATGATCGAACACATCCTCATCCTCCGAGACGGTCTCCCCCAGATCCTTCTTCTCGAAAAAGTTGGTAGGCGGAAGTTGCTTGGAATCTCCCACGATGACTGCTGACCGTCCCCGAGAAAGAGCGCACACGGCATCCCAAACTGGCACTTGGGACGCCTCATCGAACACCACCAGATCGAACGCCGGGAAATCGCTCGGAAGCAACGTCGCTGCGGACAGAGGACTTGCCAGCACGATGGGTTTGAGCGCCGCCAACGCGGTCCCCGCCTCGCGCATGACCCTGCGGATGGGACGTCTGATGGTCGAGACCGCGCGCAGTTCATTGAGATACTTGGTCGCCTTGATCATGGAAGGGTCATCCTTCCTCGCGAGTTCTCGCCGGATACGCTGCCTTGCAACGTTCGCGAGGTTGTTCGGGATGGATGCGCAATATTTTCTCAGGGACTCGTCGAGGCGCTGACGTAGCCTCGCGTTGAAGGCCCCGATACAACTCGCAAGGACTGCGTCCGCCTTCACCCGCGACCTGATCCAAGCGCTGATCAGCTCATGTTTTGCCGCGGCGAAAGCCTGATCAGATGACGCACCCAACAAGGATGACTCGACCGGAGCGAGATGTTCGCCGCGCATGCGCCGCCGGATGATGTTGAACCGGGCAACGTCAGGCAGATGGGAAGCGCACCTGACGATCATCCCGACGCGGTCTTGAACCGTCGATGCAGGAAGGGTTTCCCCGAGCAGGGCACCGGCCTCGCAAGTGCTCGACTCGAGGCGGGTAAGGACATGCTTCGCCTGATCGACCAAGGTGATGCAGGTATGCGCAAGTTCCGAGATCTCTCGCGCCCGGGTAGGATTGGCTAGATGCTGAGCAAGGGTGTTGAGATGCTCCGGAAAGATCCGCTTGAGGAGGTCAGCGCTGGAGATACTGGAACGGATGGTTTCACAGAGCGGCCCCAAGATCTCGTTGCCGCCCTGTTCGACAAGCTGTTGCAGATAGGGATCGGCCTTCACCCCGAGATCGATGATCTTTTTCTTCGCCAGTATTCCATCAACCGTCGCGATGAGCGCATCCAAGTCTGAAGGCGGCAACTCTTTTGCAAACCGAGCGATCGAGATCCGGATCTTTCTGACCGAGAAGAATCTCACGAGGAAGAACTGAGTCCTCGCCACACGAAGATCTGCAAGGAGGGTCTCAAGAGGGAGCGAAAGAACACCAAAATCAAACTGTTGAGCAAGTTCGGCTGATGCCTTGGCCGTGTTGATGTGGACTTGCACCGCGTGCAGGATCGCCTCAAGACGCCCCCGATGGTCCGGCGCAAGGATCGCTGCATTGATGACCTCGGGGATGGGTTTCTCCTTGAAGATCTCTCGGATGACTTGCGCAGAGGCTCGGAACCATCCGAGGGATTGAGTGAAAGGCACGCCAAGCCGAGCCGAGAGGGTTCCGACATGATTGCACATGTCCGAAAGGCAACTCTCCGCGTCAATCGCATCTTGCTCAAACAAAGACAGTTTTGGCACCTCGGCGGGGCAGACCCAATCCGGCAAAGGACCGGGGAACGAAGCGACAGATCGGTGCGCTTCCTGAAGGGATTCAAGGAGGCGCAGTTTCGAGCGGACCTGGAGGGGAGAGATCTGCTCGCTCACTGCAGCATCGAGAACCCCCGTCGGTAACTCCTGCTCCCCAGCAGATTCCCCCGCCTGGAGAGCGTCCTCGATCACGTCATGCATCGTGGCCCCCTCGCTGTCGAGGGGTGAATGCAATGCTCCAAGAGCGGAGTTGAGATCTTCTCGGTGTTTATCCAGTTCTTGTGCGATCTGTCCGAACTTGTCCGGTTGGCCGGAGGACTTCGGCTCAATCTCGATCAGAGCCGACTGGATTTGCTGGACGAAATTCGCTTTCGTCGCGTGGTCCGCGTGCAGGTCCAGAGTGAAGTCCGAAAGTCCCGCCTTTGCCAGACGGTGACTGACCACTCCGAGCGCGGCGCTTTTCTCGGCGACGAACAGGACGCGTTTCCCAAGGGCGATGCTGTTCGCGATGAGGTTGGTAATGGTCTGGCTTTTGCCCGTGCCGGGAGGACCTTGGAGAACGAACGTGGATCCTTGGCTCGCAGAGATGACCGCCGCAGTTTGGGAACTGTCGGCAGCCAGTGGGAGTGCGAGTTTCTGGAAACTCGTGAGACGCTCAACGTCACTCGGTTGGACCACAGGAAAGTTCTCCAAACTCTCAGTGGACCGCCGTTCGAGAAGCGAGCGGACGATGGCATGCTCGGTGATGGCGTGTCCTCGTTCCCGGAGTTCCTCGAAGAGAGGAAGTTTCCTGAACGCGTATGTGCCGAGCTTCGCAATCGGGATCACACGCGCGCCCGGGAGGTCTTTTACTGCCTGACGGACCCTGTCGAGAATTGCGGGGATATCGAGACCCTTAGCGTCTTCATCAAGTTCGGCCGTCCTCCCTGAGCCAAGGCCGAGGTCGAGTCCTTGCGATACCTTAAGGGATTCGATGAGCGCCACATTCGGCACGGAGTCCTCTGAGGTTCCTTTGAACCTGAACCCTTCCGAGCGAGAGATCCTCTCAAGTTCCACAGGGACAAGGATAAGGGGTGCCTTGATGGGAGTGCTGCGAGCCTCGACCTTGTACTCGAGGAAGCCGATCGCGACGAACAGGGAAAGGGCGCCAGTCTCCTCGATGGAGGATCTCCCGCTGCGGAACGCTTTGGTGGCCCTGTTGAGGACTTCCGTCTCCGACATCGGAGATCGCACGATGCCCCTCTGGAGTTCCTCGATGGCAGCATCGGCAGAGAGATTTTTCGCCGCATGCGCGGGCGCGATGCGTAGCGGCTTTTCATCCCAAAGCACGTCCTCAAGCATCGCGATGACAGACTGGTTTTCCACGAGGAGAGGGAGACCGCTACGGTCTGTGTCGTTCAGCAGCGGATTCCTCAACGAAAGATCGAGAAGCCGTTTGCGCCACGCCTCGATGCGTTGCTCATGTGGAGCCTGCTTTGAACTCCGGATTGGCGGGAGATCCTTTGGCTGAACGACGCACCATTCGTTGTCCGGAGGCGACGCAGTTGCGTTGAACCCCGAACGTTCCTGTTGCGCAAGCCGTTCAGGGAGTGGGTGGAATCCGGCGCGGCGCGACGCTCTGATGTCAATGGTGCCAAGGTTCTCGCCAGTGGAGCGAGCCCACTTCTCTCCCATTCCGAGGGACTTCCGGAGGACAATCCGTGGGGGGACCGTCAG
>CAZAZT010000107.1:4203-13201 GCA_964489645.1 uncultured Chthoniobacteraceae bacterium
AAGCTACTGGAACCATTGCACGCGAGCGTGGCCTCGATGACCCGGATCTCCCCCAGATCGAGCCGAGTCAAGATGCTTTGCCCGGACTGATGCGCCTCAAGATCGTTGTCCTCGACATGGAACCCGACCGTCGCATGGGACAAACTCATCATGATCAGCGCATTCAACCCGCACGCCTCAAACAAGGCTGCAAGGGTGACTGCCAGATCCAAACAGTTACCCAATCCTTCAGAGAGAACATCCGCAGCATGACGAACCTTCTGACCTTGAGACTCGTAGCTCGGTTGACCAGGCACATACTGGATGGCCCGCGCCGCGAGGGCTTTGAAGCACGCCTCAGCGATGAACTGGACGCGCGACGCACTCCTCGATTGGTAACCGTCCAAAGCGCCATTTCCCGTTCGTTCATGGAGATACGCTGAGGCTGCCCGCAGAAGCGGCGCGATGGCAGGACTGTTCGGGGTGACGAAGGCGGCAATCGACTCCGGACTGGAGGATGTCCCGAACCAATGGGAGGAAGGGATGATGGAAAGACGGTGCTCGGCCTTTGCGATCATCGAGCCCTCCGCATCGGTCAGGATCGCCATGAGGTCCACCTGCGATCGTTCGGTGAAACCTTGGAGCAGACGACTTGGAAGCCGCACTTCCGCCGTATCGACCGAGAGCGATCGGTTCTCCGCGATGCTCTCGAGTCCGGTTGCGAAAAGGGTGACCGGTTCGGACTCGGGAGGGTGGACGGACAATCGCAGGATGGTCCCGTGTAAAGCAGCAGCAGCGGTGACCTCGATGGAAAGGATGCTTGGAACTCCATTCAGGTCGAGTGAGGCGCAAGTGCCAGAAACCCCGATGAACCGAATGGTGGGGACTTTTGCTGTCGGGGTTTCTTGGTCGGGGGGACGCATGGGATCGGGCATCACGCGTGGTATCGGTCTGCTGAGCCGACATGCACGAGTGGGGGGATGGATGTGAGTGAGGTTGACGGTCAATCATCTGAAGCAAGCGTGCGGCCCTCAAGTTGGCGCTGCAGCGTTTGGATCAGCTGAGAAGCGAGGGAAGATTTGGAACTGGACACAATGTATCCTGACATTTGACCGTACACAATTTCCCCACGCTCCAGACCACTCCCCTCACCTCTTCAGAGGCGAACCCAAACGACCACCCTTGAAAAACGAGTCAAATCAGCGCGTTCGCGCGCATTACATCGCTCTGAGCCAACTCGACTGCGACACGCTCTGGGATCACGCAACCGCCTTCGATCAAGCGACACCCGCAGAGCGCGTGAAGACCGTCTCGGTCATCCGAGCGGTAGCGGTCGTGTTCGCTCAAACGGGGACACCGGAACAGAAAGACATGGCCCGACGCTGGATTCGCTCTCTGCTCGAGGATCCTGCGGAAAAGATCCGACGATACGCGGTGCAAGCACTGCCAAAGCTTGGCGCAGATGATCATGACGAAAAGGCCCTCCTGAACCTGTGGGAACGACCGGTTTCCGAACGCGAGCAGCGTGCCGTCACGCGCACGCTGGAGCGCGTGGGGGGAATGCAAACGCTTCACCGGACCGGATTGTGTCAATCCCCCGACGCAAGGCCGGCGCAGCAACGGCTCAAAGCCAACGTGGCTCGTGACTCCGGTTCAGGGAAACTTGCGTTGGAGGTGCCGCTCACGGACTTCGGCGGGACCCGACTGCTCTTGGAGTGCCGAGGTGGTCTGGAAACCGTTCTTCGTGAAGAGGTTTCGGAGCACGCAATCTGTCGATCCACCTTTGATGCGACTCTCGCAACGCCGCAACATCACCCGCTCAACTCTGATTCAGGAGGGGTGGAACTCATCGCGCAAAAACCGTTCAGTCTCACCCAACTGCTCGATCTCCGTTGCTGGAGCAGCCTCGTTTTCCCCCTCGCTCGCCTTCCCGCTTTGCCGCACCAAGGATCGCCGTTGCCCGTAGCGGAACTTGTGCAAGCCGCGGCTTCCGCAGAGGCGTTCGCGATCGTGCAGGCATTCACCAGCGGAACCATCCGGTACCGCTGGGAGTTCCCATCACGACGCATCACCGGGAGCCTCGCACGCCGCCTCGCCGAGGGCGTTCACACGCAACGTCCCGAACTTCTGAACGATCCCCGCGCGGCCCTCTGGGAACTGAGGGTGAGCGAGACGCCGAAAATGGTGGCCGTGGATCTCGTACCGAAGTTCCGTCCCGACCCACGTTTTGCCTACCGTCGAGGAGATGTTCCCGCAGCGTCACACCCTCCTCTCGCAGCGGCCATTGCGAGAATCGCTCGTGTCGGATTGCCCCCCTTCCACAAGGCAGAACGGATCTGGGACCCCTTTTGCGGATCCGGTCTCGAACTCGCCGAGTGCGTCCTTCAGAACGCACCCGCCCACGTGTTGGGGACCGACCTCGACCCGGACGCATGCCAGGTTGCCACCGCGAATGTGGCATCAGCCCTCTCCGGAATCCACCGCGATCCAGCCCCGGTGACCGAGACTCGGTTTGAATGCTCCGATTTCCGAGATGTCCAAAAACTCGGCATTCCGGACCGATCCCTCACGCTGATCGTCACGAACCCCCCTCTTGGCAAGCGTGTTCCACAGAGAAGTTTGCAGGAGCTGATGCACTCCCTCTTCGCTTTGTCAGTCCGCCTTCTCGCACCCGGCGGACGTTTGGTTTTGGTGAACCCCTGTCGGAACTGGACGCCACCAGCCGGTCTCTCGCTGGTTAGCCGACAGACGGTCAACCTTGGGTTCGCTCATTTCCCGCTTGAGAAATACGTTCGCGACAAAACTTCGTCCTCGCCCTCGCCTCGCCCCACGAAGCACTCCCCCTTCTCGGCCCCGGCCCCAGTGCGCTCCCACCCTCGCCGGGGTGGGATGAACACGTGACCGGAACCCCTTTTTCGGGTGGCCGCCCTCGGATACTTGGCTTGAAAAGCGGCATCGCATTCGCCATATTGAGTCGCAAAATGGAATTAACGCCGCGATTTTTCGAGCCTTCTGCCGATTCTTTCTTCCTCTTCGGCCCCCGAGGCACCGGCAAAACCTCGTGGTCGCGATCCCTTTTCCCAAACGCCCTCCGCTTCGATCTCCTCGATCCGGCCACCCTCCGCGAACTGGCTGCAAAACCCGAGCGCCTCCAAGAACGCATCAATGCGCATCCGGATGCCCGGCACGTCCTCATCGATGAAGTCCAAAAACTACCAGAACTGCTCGAGGTCGTTCACCTCCTGCTCGAACAAAAACGCGGACTCCAGTTCATCCTCACCGGCTCCAGCGCGCGCAAACTCAGGAGGGCTGGGGTCAACCTGCTCGGCGGACGCGCCGCAATGAAATGCCTCCACCCCTACATGGCCGCAGAACTCGGGGACCGCTTCCAACTCGAATCCGCCCTCCAACTCGGTCTCCTTCCCGTTGTGCTCGGCGCCCAAGATCCTGCGGAAATCCTGCGCGCCTACAACGGCCTCTATCTCAGGGAAGAGGTCCAAGCCGAGAGCCTCGTCCGCAATGTCGGCAGCTTCGCGCGGTTCCTCGAGGCCATGTCCTTTTCCCACGGCGCCGTGCTCAACCTCGCGAATGTCGCACGCGACTGTCAGGTCAATCGGAAAACCGCCGAGGGATACCTCGAGATTCTTGAAGACCTCCTCCTCGGCTTCCGTCTCCCTGTCTTCTCAAGACGCGCCCAGCGTGCCCTTGCGGCACACCCAAAATTTTTTTTCTTCGACACCGGCGTTTTCCGAGCCAACCGCCCAGCCGGCCCCTTGGATACTCCGGCAGAAATTGAGGGAGCAGCCTTGGAGGGGCTCGTCGCACAACACCTCCGCGCCTGGTGTGATTATACCGGAGACGCCCAGCAGCTCTTTTACTGGCAAACCCGTTCGCAGAACGAGGTGGACTTCGTGGTGTACGGCTCTCAGGGCCTGCACGCCTTGGAGGTGAAGAACACCGCCCAGATCCGCCTCGGAGACCTCCGCGGACTGCGTGCGTTCGGTGAAGATTATCCCGAGGCCTCCCGCTGGATTCTCTACCAGGGACGCGAGCGCTTCATTCGCGACGGCATCCTCGTTCTCCCCGCCGCAGAGTTTCTCGCCCAACTGCGTCCCGGCTCCTTCCCTGAGCGTGACGCACACGAATCCGTCTGATTTTTGCACCCCTCTTGACCCTCAAATCGGATCCGCCCAGCGAACTCAAGCGCCACGCCTTCCTGAAAACTAGTGTCTTGAGCGTCGCGAACGCTCCATTTTCTTGTTTTCATACTCGGGACCATTCGAGGGGCCAGTCCCGCTGACTGTCAGCCAAACAACTGCCGGAGTATCTGAAAAAGCTCAATGTGGCGGGCCGACTCCCTTGATGAATCCGCAAAGAAGGAATCTCCCGAGAAGCCGCTCAAGGGCTGACTCAAAGGCCCACTGCAACATGAAATTCCCGTTCGGGAATATTTCAGTCGGCTGGACTGAACTGAAGGCTTCAAGTTCCCGAGCGGGAATGATTCGCTTGAACTAGCCGTTACGACGCCACATTATTACCGCTCGGTAACATTCAAGGGGCAGCGATGAAATACACTCCAGAACAGATTGGCGAGATGGTTCGCGCTTCCCGCAGAGGGCAAGGCGTGACTCAAAAGGAACTCGCCATGGCTTCCGGAACAGGTCTTCGCTTCATCATTGAAATGGAGAAGGGAAAAGCCACCTGCCAGATTGGCAAAGTGCTGAACGTCCTCCATACGCTCGGCATCACGATGACATTGATTGCGCCCTGGACCGACGAGCCGCCAGTGGAAAGAACCGGCCAAACGCCCTCCGGAAAGCCCCCCCGCCCATGACTCGCTCTCTCGATGTTTATCTGCACCATCATCTGGCGGGGCATCTGATTCAGGATGAGCACGGCCAGTTGGCTTTCGAGTATACCGAAAGCTGGCTGGCTTCAGGGGCCATTCCTCTTTCGCATTCGCTGCCTTTGAAGCGCGAGCGTTTCAGCCGCAATGAATGCCGGGGCTTCTTTGCTGGTATCCTGCCCGAAGCGAACAAACGCATGATGATCGCCAAAAATCTTGGGATCAGCGGCCAAAACGATTTTGCGATGCTTGAGCAAATCGGCGGCGAGTGCGCAGGCGCAATCACCTTCATTCCAACGGGAGAAAGCCTTCCCAAGGACGAGGATCACTATCCACATCTAAGCAGCGCGGAGCTGGCGAGAACTCTCCGAGAACTACCACGTCGCCCGCTGATCCCGTTGACTCAAAAGTAAATGACACCGGAGAGCATCTGGAACGGGGATACGTTGGCTCAGAAGTCGTGACACCGGTGAGGAGAGGTTTTGCCTGCATCGAGTGTGCAATCCAAGGAGTCCGTCGGACGACCGGAATGAAGCCCCGGCTTTGAGTGGAATCCGAGTGCATCTTGCACAAGATTTGGTGAACTCTAAGCCCCCGCAAACCACGGAAATGCAACCGTTCTCGACCAACCACGGATCGCCGTTCTTGAACGCTCCACATGCAACGTGGATCGCCTCCAATGGGCTTGCATTCGCTATTCCCGACCAGTTTCCCGTGTCACCTGGGCACACCCTAGTCGTCACACGCCGCATCGTTCCTCAGTGGTTCGACGCAACTCCCGCCGAGCAGGCGGCGCTGATGGAACTCGTGAATCAGGTCAAACGGCTGTTAGACACCAGCTGTTCGCCCAAGCCCGATGGCTACAATGTCGGTTTCAATTCTGGCTCAGCGGCGGGACAAACCATCCCCCATGTGCATATCCACGTCATTCCGCGCTACGCAGGCGATATGGCCGACCCGCGCGGTGGCGTACGTCACGTCATTCCAACCAAAGGAAACTACCTCCTTGCGGACGCCGAAACTCCGGCCTCCCCTCGCCCACCTCTCGACGACACGCTGTCCACAGGCCATCCGCACTCCCCACTCTGGCCAGCTTTGGAGTGGAGAATCCCAAACGCCAAAACCATCGCTGTCATTTCCTCATTCGTCCAAGTCTCTGGCTTGGAGATCATTCAGTCCGCAATCTTCGCCGCATTGCGGAATGGAGCCCAGATACGAATCCTCGCCGGAGATTACCTCTTCATCACCGACCCACGTGCTCTCCGGATCCTTCACGGCTGGACCTCCCTCGCAAAGGATCCCTCGTGCAATGAGTCGGGTGGTCGTTTCGAAGCGCGGCTGGCGCAACTCGCTCATCAACCGTCTCGGCCGTCAACGTTTCATCCAAAGTCGTGGCACATCGTCGACTCAGATGGAGCCCACCTCGTCGTGGGCAGCAGCAACCTTTCTCAACCCGCCCTGAAAGACGGGGTCGAGTGGAACCTTCTTGTTTCGGGAACTGATTCCCAACTCGCGCGACAGGATGCACTGATCGAGTTCAACCGCCTGTGGGACTGCGCGTCAGAGCTATCCCCTCCTCTGATTGCATCCTATGAGCAAGCCCGTGACGCTTCTCGCCAAACCCAGTTCCATCCTCTTCCAAAGGAGGTTGCAGAGGCGGTTCCAACACCCCGCGCGTGGCAACTCACTGCCCTCTCGGCCCTCTCCTCGCTCAGAGCGCACCGATGCGAGCGCGCCGTGGTGACGGTTGCCACGGGAATGGGAAAGACTTGGCTGGCCGCCTTCGATATCCGTGCCTTCGCACAATCCATCGGACGGCGACCGCGAGTGGTGGTAATCGCTCACCGATCTCACATCCTTGCTCAAGCCGAACGCTGCCTCAATCGGGTGCTCGAGAGCGAGTTTCCAAACAACCATACCTCTTGGTTTTTGGCAGGAGAGAGTGACATGTCAGGAGACCTTGTTCTCGCCTCCGTACAAAAACTCAGCCGACCAGAAGGTCTTGCGCGACTGAAAGACGAGTCATTTGACTATGCCTTGATTGACGAGGTTCACCACGCTGACGCTCCGAGTTACCGTAAGATTCTTTCCCAACTGAAGTCTCGGTTCGTCCTCGGTCTGACAGCCACTCCCGAGCGTACGGACGGGGTGAACATTGCCTCGATTTTTAACGACCAGATCGCGTACTCCGCTGGAATCGGGGAAGGGATCGAGGACGGCGTACTGGTTCCGTTCCATTACATCGGGATCCGGGACACCGTGAACTTCGAACAGGTGCCTTGGCGCAACGGTCGCTTCGACCTGACAGCGCTCGAGGAGGAGCTTCTGAAAAGCCCACGGATGACGCGTTTAGGCCTCGCTCTGGACTCTCATCCAGGGGCTAAGACGATCTTTTTCTGCGCGTCTCGCAAGCACGCTCTATTCACCCGTGACTGGCTGCGTCGGAGAGGCGGTAAGACGGCTGCAGTTTTTTACGGGAACGGTGGTGACTCCTACCCGCAATCATTGGCGGGCTTGCAATCGGGGGCGCTCGACTCGCTATGCGTCGTGGACATGTTCAACGAGGGGCTCGATATCCCGGCAGTTGATCGCGTCGTGATGCTGCGCCCCACCGAATCTAAAGTTGTCTTTCGTCAACATTTGGGACGAGGCCTGCGCAAGGCCAACGGCAAAGACCGTTTACTGATCATCGATTTTGTCGGCAATCACCGGATCTTCGCCCTCCGCATGATTCACCTGCTCTCTCTCAGGTGCTCTGTGGCCGGCTTTGAGCCATTGCGAAGTTGGCTGGAACAGGACGAGGCCAATCTCCCACAAGGCTGTCTGCTGGACGTTGAGTTGGAAGCGAAGGATTTGCTCCGCCAGCTGCTGCCGTCAGCGAAATCTGCCGCCGTCGAAGGGTACCGAGCACTCCGCGACGAACTCGGAAGACGACCGCTGATGGTTGAGGTTTTTAACAGCGGCTTTCTTCCCCTTGCCATCGGCCAGAAGTACGGCGGGTGGCACTCGTTCCTACGGGCCGAAGGCGATCTTTCTTCGGAAGATTTGCGTGCGTTCGAACACTCACCGAGTTGGTTCGCCGCCTTGGAAAAAACCGCACTAAACAAATCGTACAAGATGGTCGTCATGCGGGTGCTCCTGGATCTGAATGCACTCTGGGAAGGGATCTCGATCTCAGAGCTCGCAGCTTCTTGTCGGCGGCTTTTGCGCCAACATCCAGCGCTCAGCCGAGACCTTGAGGGCGACAACCACGCGATAAACCACCAAACCGCCTCGGATGAAGATTGGAGCAAATGGTGGCTGAAATGGCCTTTGGACCGCTGGTTGCAACCACTCGATGGAAACCGATGGTTCACTGTTGAAGAGGACCGGTTCAAGTTCACTCCCACAGTGCCAGTAGAGTTGAGAAGAGGGTTTGAGGCCCTGAGCGCTGAGATTGTGGATTACCGCTTAGCTCAATACGTCCGCAGCCGGCACCTTAACAATCCATCACAGGAACCGGCTCCCTCTCATCAGATGTTCCGCTGCAAGGTATCAAACTCTGGGCGGCGCCCCATTTTGAGGTTTGATCGAAAAAAGGCGGAAATTCCCTTCGGACGAACTGAAGTGCAGGCGCCAGATGGCCGCCGATGGGTCTTCAAATTCGTGAAGATCGCGGTCAACCATGCGCACTTGAAAGACCGAACGGAAAATCAACTGCATGGATTATTGAAAGAATGGTTCGGCCCTCATGCGGGGCTACCTGGGACAAACTTTTTTGTGAAATTTGAATTCGCCGAGGGAATCTGGAGAGTTTTTCCAGAGCATTCCGCGCCCAGCGTGCGAGATCGGGCCTCAGGTTACCCTGACCTCCCTGAACCCGCTCTACGCGTCGCCGAGAGGGAAGAGCCCGGATTCCCCTTGGCTGACATCTGACTTGTTGCGTTCTCCTCCGGCCGATTTCTGCGTGAAGCGGCGTCCATCTCTTCAGAAATCTCACTCAACGTCGGGAGCATCCTCGCTCTCAAGGCCGCCCTGAACGGAGCTCCTTGCCAGCATTGCCAGTTCCATCCTCAGCAAACCGCTCAGGAGTCCGTCACTAAACAGTACATCAAGCCCAAGGTCGCCGAAGGTATCCGATTCATTTTCAACGCCGACAACCGCGCCCACGCCGAAAAACGACTCAAGGCTTTC
>CAZAZT010000108.1:0-1268 GCA_964489645.1 uncultured Chthoniobacteraceae bacterium
TCAAAAAGATTCACCTCATCCACTTACGATGCCCTCTATTCTCCCCCTCCTGCTGGCATTGTCCTGTCTGTGCACCCTTCCCACGCTCGCAACGGATCGGCCCAATATTTTGCTCATCGTCGCCGACGACCTCGGCTGGTCCGACGTCGGCTGGCACGGTGGGTTCGCCAAAACGCCTCGCTTGGACGCGTTAGTGAAAGAAGGTGTGGAGTTGGACCGCCATTATGTTCAACCAGTGTGCACTCCCACGCGGACTGCACTGATGAGCGGACGTTACCCTGGTCGCTTCGGGCCGCACACCCTCGCACCATCGAATCTGCGGGCCATGCCGCGTGGTACGACAACACTCGCGTCCTCGCTACAGTCGCTGGGTTATTCGACGGCGATGGCGGGCAAATGGCATTTGGGTGCACGGCAGGAGTGGGGACCACAACACTACGGGTTCACTCGAAGCTACGGCACCATGACGGGCGCCGCCGACCCGTGGACCCATAAGTACCGAAAAGGTGAACTCGAGGATACTTGGCATCGCAACGGAGTGCGGCTCGATGAAGTGGGCAATGCGACAGAGCTTGTTGCTGACGAGGCAGTCAGATTCATCGAGGAGAACCGGGCTCCATGGTTTGTCTATGTTCCTTTCCACGCGGTACATACGCCGGTTGATGCACCCAAGGAGTACAAGGCGCTGTACGACGGGGTCCTATTTGACCGCGACCCAGAGCGGCGAGATTCGCGGCTTCGGATCGCCGCGATGGTGAGTCAGCTCGACGCGAAAGTGGGTCAGTTGATGGATGCGGTGGAACGGACTGGGCAACGCAACCGGACCCTCGTCGTCTTCACCAGTGACAACGGCGGGATCGAGTCGTTGAAGAACGCTTACGTGGGCGAAGTGGGCCACTCCCCGCTGAACAGTGAGAACGATCCGTTGAGAGGCCAGAAGGGCACCCTTTACGAAGGGGGCACGCGGGTATGCGCATTCGCGAACTGGCCAGGCAAGCTCGCTCCGCGCAAGCACACTGGTCCTATGCACGCAGTGGATTGGTTCCCAACACTTGCAGCCGTGGCCGGTTTCAAACCGGATTCCGACCTCCGATGGGATGGAATCAACCAGTGGCCTGCACTCACCAACGCGCAACCCTCGGACCAACGACGTCCGATTTACATCGCGATGACAAACGGACAGAGCCTCCATCAGGGTGAATGGAAGCTCATCCGAACGAAAAATCGCACCGAACTCTTCCACATCGCCTCGGATCCCTTCGAGAAGC
>CAZAZT010000108.1:1368-7655 GCA_964489645.1 uncultured Chthoniobacteraceae bacterium
CTTCATGCGGGCCACCACGTCTGGGTGCGTCGCACTCGCGTCGCTCGCTTCGGCTCTGTCGTTGACGAGGTCGTACAGAGCGCACCGCTCACCGGACATATCCGTGAGAAGCTTCCAGCGATCTTCCCGCATGGCCCACGCGGCCCAAGTATCCTCGCCCTTGCTCACATCATAGTGTTTCCAGAACAGCGGCTTGGTGCGCGCAACGGGTCTGCCCAGCAACGCTGGAAGCAGGTTTTCACCGTCACCCTGATAGTCGACTGGGATCGAGGCTTCGGCTGCCGCGCACAGGGTGGGTAGCAAGTCGACGGCGGACAGGACCGTTTGTCGGTCTTTGCCCCCTGCAGGGACTCGGGACGGCCAGCGGACGATGAAGGGCACACGAACGCCGCCCTCGAAGAGGTTACCCTTCCGGCCGCGCAGACCTCCCGTCGAACCAACGCTGTAAAAGAGGTCGAACCCCTTCTTCACGTCGCCGTCCGTGGGCTGGGCGATGCGATCTCCAGCGGCCACTGGGTGCCCGGCTGGGCCGTTGTCGCTCGAGAAGATGACGATCGTGTTGTGGTCCATGCCATTCTCCTTCAGCGCATCCATGATGCGGCCCACGTTGAGATCGGCCTCGCGGAGCACTGCGGCGTAGACTTGGCGGCGCGGATCGAGGTGCTTGAAAGCCTCGAGCGAGTCCTGCGAGGGAATGTGCATGGTGTGGGATTCATGGAGCCACACGTTCATGTAGAACGGCGGTCCGCCCTTTAGCCTGCCAATGGCTGCGGCAGCCTCCACGCCGATATCGTGCAGGCCGATACTTGGCCCAGGTCCATGATAAACCTTGGATTCCTCGATCCCGTAGGCAGACATCGGCGGTGCGTCAGGCGCAAGGCGCTGAGTGGCGCCCATGTGCCATTTTCCGAAATGTAAGGTCCGGTAGCCAGCCGCTTTGAGAATTCTGGGAAGTGTTGGCGCTTCAGGGTCTAGCCAGTCGGGCATGGTCCCCGTTTTCTTCGGTCCGAGGGTTTGGCTGTTAAAGACGTTGTTCACGCCGTAGCGCGAAGGGAATCGCCCCGTCATGGCCGCAACTCGGCTGGGTGAACAGACTGGACTCAGGACATTGAACTGCGCGAAGTCCATCCCTTCGGCTGCCAATCGATCGATGCGCGGCGTCTTGATCCAGTCCTCAGCCGCGTGGCAACCGACGTCTCCCCAGCCGAGGTCATCGGCATAGATGAAAACGATGTTGGGACGGGAGGGCGCGGCGGCCCGAACAGGTGCCAAAAGGAGGGCGGCAAACAGTGCTAGAAGGAACGAAGGTGACAGCGATGGCTTCATTTTCGAGAGTCGTGTTCGAGAGCTTTTTCGGGTTGAGCGTGGAGATCGTTCTACCGCAGCGAACTTCACCTCCCTGAAACTAGGATGTTTGTCCGCTGAGACAACCAAGCGGTCGAACAGGACCTGCCAGAGCCGATCGCCGTAGCCAGCCCGCCACACGGCAAGAGAATGTTGAGCGACGCCCGATTTCGCGATTCGAAACTTGATGACCTTGACGTCCCTCGACACCTCCCCAGTTCGAGCTTCACGTATCGACGCTCCGGAAGCTCCAACCAAAGATCGGTATCCAAGGTCGTGGCAGGAACACCCTGCAAGATTGCCGCTGTCATCCCGGCAAACTGAAGCCGGATGCCAGCTGCTGTGAGCGCGTCAATAAGCCGAGCGAGCGCAGATGGGCCTGGTGCAACGCCCACCGTTCGTCGGGGGTGGCGGAGAGGCTTCGAGCGAACAGGATCCTTTCGTGCTCGCTGAGCCCGGGAACTTTTCGAAGCAACTTTTCCGTTTTCCGCCATTTTTTGTTCACGCTCTGTCAGCGTATGCCAACCCAACCACCCCGCCAACCCCGATCCATTAACCGAGGCTCTCACAAGAGCCATCCCAACAATTGGCCCTCCGTCTCTCCTCGCATTGGGAATACGGGACAACAAAGCAGCGGCTGTGAGGTGGAAGCCGGAAGAGATGAGGCGCTAGGGAAGGAATGCGTCGGAACGGATGCGGGTTTGACTGTTCGGGATGAGGTCCGAAGGATTCTCCCTTACCGCTTTATGAAACTGTGCGTTCCTCTCGTCGTTTGCCTCGGGTCGTTGCTTTTGAGTACGCCCACAACCACCTTTTCCCAAACCCCTATGCCTGAAACTCCTACTGATGTGAAAGCCGCCCCCAGCGACGCCGTGAAAACCGCCTCCGGTCTCGCCTCCAAAGTCCTCTCCAAAGGCAGCGGCACTGAGCACCCCGCAGCCGCCGATACCGTGACCGTCCACTACTCGGGATGGACAACCGACGGAAAGCTGTTCGATAGCTCGGTGAAGCGCGGGGAACCAACGAGTTTTCCGCTCAACGGGGTGATCAAAGGTTGGACGGAAGGGGTGCAGCTGATGGTCGAGGGTGAGAAGCGGCGCTTCTGGATTCCTGCGGGCTTGGCCTACGGGGAGAATCCGGGCGGAGGGCGGCCGGGCGGGATGTTGGTGTTCGATATCGAGTTGATCTCGATCCAGAAGGCACCGAAGGCGCCCGATTTGAAGGCGCCCGCAGATGCGAAGCAGAATCCTTCGGGAGTCTCGTTCAAGGTTGTCCAAAAAGGGACCGGGGAAAAACTTCCGAAGCTCGAGGACACGGTGAAGGTGCAGCTCAATCTTTGGAGCCCGGAGGGTGAACTGTTGCAGAGCACCTCGCAGCAAGGTGGTGCGGTGGATGTACCGCTGGGCAAGTTCCGGATTGGCGGCCTCGCAGAAGCCATTCAGACCATGGTTTCCGGAGAGAAGAAGGTGGTTTGGATTCCTGCAAAGGTAGCCTTTGGCGGAAACGTTCCCCCGGGTGCACCCGCGAGCGGACTTGTCGTGGAGGTCGAATTGGTATCGTTCAAGGAAGGCGTTCCTGCGCCCACGGCGCCAAGCGATGTCGCAGCAGCCCCGAAGGACGCAGAGAAGACCCCTTCAGGCCTTGCATCCAAGGTGTTGAGCAAGGGCTCGGGGTCGGTGCATCCGAAGGCGACCGATACGGTGACCGTCCACTATTCGGGTTGGACGACGGACGGGAAGCTTTTCGATAGCTCCGTGACGCGGGGTGAACCGACCAGTTTCGGACTCAACCAAGTCATCAAGGGTTGGACCGAGGGGGTGCAGTTGATGGTCAAGGGTGAGAAACGGCGGTTCTGGATCCCTGCTGGCTTGGCATACGGGGAGAATCCGAGTGGTGGCGCGCCAGCTGGGACATTGGTCTTTGATATCGAGTTGATTGAAATCGGGAAATAGCCCGTCAGGGCCGACTGCGTCCGTGCGTCGAGAGGCAGGAGCTTCTCCATCCATCTTGGCCGCGACTTTCACCAAGTCGCGGCCGCCAGCGCCACTCTGAATCGCGAGCGGCTTCCCTCCGGAAGGCTCTTCATTGAACAGCGGGACTCATCCGACGGATAGCCGAGTCGCCGAGTTCTCAGGCAACTCACCCAAGGGGCATCGACATCACCCGTCCCAGACGAGCCACGGGACTGATCCAAGCCCAGTTCACCGAGCACCTTCCTTTGCCGTCCCAACGGACAACAGCCAGCTGATCAGCGCATCAAAATCCCCCTCGCCAATCACTTGGCCAAACACCGCAGGCATCGGCGATAGCGACAACTCCTTATCCGAAACGATGTCCCCCTTCGCGATCCGCTGTTCGTTACCTGCGGCATCGACGAGCAACAACACCTGACCCGCCTCTCCGCGCACGTAGCCCAGCGCGGTCGCACCGCTCCGCAGCGTCAGTTCGTGCAGACGGAAATGCGTGTCCACATTCCGGCTCGGATCCAACACATCCTCGATCAAGCGATCCGCCCCGCGATTTCCGATCCCATCCAACTGCGGACCGACCAACCCTCCTTTCCCCTGCATGCTGTGGCACACCGCACAATGGGTCGCGAACAGCGCCGCCCCTTTGGTCACGTCAGGCTTCGCGTTGGCAAAGCGCGTACGCCGCGCATTCACCAGCGCCTCAACCTCTTTCGAAGGGGGCGCCGCCGCGACTGCAGGTGCTTTTGGAAAAAAGGCCGCAAGCCGATCGCGCAAACCGACCGACGCCGTTGCCCGCAACATCGGAGCGAGAACCCGCAAATCCTTTTCGCGCTGACCACCTCCTCGGAAAGTCGTCGTGCTGATCACCGCTGGCTCGATCCGCGAGACACCCAACCACGCATACGTGTTCCCATCATCACCATCCACGATCTCCAACCGCGCAGTGCTTCCCTTCCACTCCGTGAGATCCCACTCCACACGCTGACACACATCGTTACCCGGCGCAGCCGCTTGGCGCACGGAAGCGCCACCCACCACGAGGCGCACCACATTCTTCGGCGCGTCGGTCTTGGCGTCCTTCCCTCCGTGTCCGCAAATCCAGAACGACAGTTTCTGCGGCACTGCGAAATCGCGACTCCGCAAAATGCCCGTCAATCGCTCCGGAGAACGCCTCGTTTTATCCAAGCTGCTGATCACCTCGACCGAGCGGCCATCCGCGCATTTCCGTTCCTGCAGACACCACGGACTCTCCCCCGCCGGAAAGGCAGGATGCCCGTGCGGTTCCCATTGCTTGGGCTCGTCAGCCTCACCCACCAACAATCCCTCAGCCACATCCGTCGCCCACGACAAGAACTCCGCTGGTGGCTTCAGTCCGCGCTCGAGGAGCCCATTCCAAAGGGCAGACAGCGTCTTGGGCACTGCCGGCATCCCCACCTCCGCTCGCGCCCGAACCATGGCAGCACGCAACGTCGCCTCATCCGCGTGCCGCGCCAGATGTTCGAAGAAGCCCTCCCGAGTGGGCGACCAATGTGCCACCAAATACCGCGCTGCTTCCGAGGTCGGAACCGCCATCGCAAGATCCTGGACGATGCCCCCATCCAATGATGCAGCCGCAGCGAATCCACCCTCTTTCTGCAATGCCGCCCGAGCCGCAAGACGCAGCTGATGACGTAACTGCACATCCTCAGGATCCGCCTTCCCCAATGCCTCCACCAAGGGTCGCAACGCCTGCGCAACCGGATGTGCTGCGAACCACGCAGCCGCCGCCCGCACCACAAACGGATCCGTGTTCGAAAGCTGCTCAAGGCTTGCCTCCCTTGGAGCCGCCAGTTTCGCACGTGGCGTCTTCCCCGCATCCGCTTTGACAACGCGCCAGATCCGTCCCCGTTCTCGATCGCGTCCCGGATGATTCAACGGCACCTCATAGTGCCCGATGATGCGGTTGTAGAAGTCGGCGATATACAGCGCATTGTCTGGCCCGACCTGAAGGTCCACCGGACGGAACCACGGATCGTCGCTGACCAAAAAATCCGGTCGCTCATTCGCTTTTGGCGTGGTCCCCGAGAACGTCACTAGGTCGCGGTTCACCCTCGACGTCACACAGTTACCAAGGAGCATGTTGTCCTCCCACTCTGCGCCCCAGATCCCGCTATCAACGTAAGCCACGCCGCACAGCCCTGTGCTTCCATGGCTGTGCGGACACATCACCGGCGCAAAGCCCATCCCATCGTGAGGCTTCCCAAAGCTCGGATAGTAAGCACCCTGCAACAACTGTGTGATCGGGTTGCTGTGACAATCCGCGCTGTAAAGCTGCCCTCGCCGGTCCCAGCACAATCCGAACGGATTCACCTGGCCCCACGACCAGATCTCGACACGCGAGGCATCCGGACGGAACCGGAAAACACTCCCGCTGTGCAGGTCCAATGTGCTGCCATCCTTTGCCCGAAAATGGGACGTGTTATTGAACCCATGCGTCGCATAGACCCAACCGTCCGACCCCATCCGAAAACTGCTGCACATCCCATGCGTGTCCTTCTCGTAGCCTAACGGACCGAACAGGACCTCTCGGAGATCGCATTTCCCATCTCCATCCGTGTCAGCGAGATACCAGATATTCGGGATGCTCCATGCGATGCATCCGTCCTTATGTTCCGGACGATGCCACGGCAACACGCCGGTCGGGATGTTCAATCCATCCGCGAAATCGATCACCCGATCCGCTTTTCCATCCCCGTCCGTGTCCTCCAAGATCTTGATGGCATCGCGGCTGTCTTTCACACGCGCGCCCGTCGGATCCGACCACCGATCTTTTGCTGCCGCATACGGATACTCAACGGTGGACGCGACCCAAAGCCGACCCCGCGCATCGAACGCCATGTTGATCGGTTTGTTGATCATGGGTTCGCTCGCGAACAACTGGACGCTGAAGCCATCGGGCACCCGCAACTTCACTCGCTCCTCCTCCGGCGAGAG
>CAZAZT010000108.1:7755-13145 GCA_964489645.1 uncultured Chthoniobacteraceae bacterium
GGACGCTGAAGCCATCGGGCACCCGCAACTTCACTCGCTCCTCCTCCGGCGAGAGGGGCTCGGACTCGCGCACCAGACGATCCTTATCGCCCTGCCCGAAGACCGTTCCAACAAGCATCCATCCAAGAATCAAAATGGGTAAGCGCAGGGAAGTGTTCATCGCAGTTCAAGACTGCAGGTGGTTAAGCAAAAACTCCGCCGCCGCCGCCAAGCCCGAGGAGGGCAATGGCCCCCCCCGGACTGGCGCGCGCTGGGCGTTGCACGCTTCCATTTGGGACAGTGCGCCATCTGGGACGTTGGGAAATCGGCGACGACTCAGGGTCGGAATCGGGCTATTCAGCAGAACATCGCTCCGAACGATTTCGTGAAATTGTGCAATGTCGTTGCATAATTTCACATATGGTTCATCGGCTTTCGTACAAAGCGCGTCTCGATCGGGCCGTGAAAAGGAATCCCATCGTGGCACTCGTGGGGCCACGCCAATGCGGAAAAACCACCCTCGCAAGGCAGCTCCTCTCCCCCGATCACCCGAACTACTTCGATCTCTAGGACCCCATCACCGCCGCGTTGATGGAGAATCCCAAAACCGCCCTGTCTGGGCTCAAAGGCTTGGTCGTGCTCGATGAGGCGCAACGACAACCAAAGCTCTTCCCCGTCCTGCGTGTGCTTGCGGATCGCCCCGACAACCCGGCCACATTCCTCATCGTTGGAAGCGCCTCTCCAGAACTTTCACGGCAAAGCTCGGAGTCACTCGCTGGCCGCGTCGAGATCATCGAGATGCAAGGCTTCGATCTCTGCGAAACCGGGCACACCGACGTTGACGTGCTCTGGCAACGGGGCGGTTTCCCGCGCTCCTTTCTGGCAGCCGACGACGCAGATAGTTTCGATTGGCGGCGAAACTTCATCCGAACCTTCTTGGAACGCGACCTCGCAGCCCTCGGGTTCGGGATGGCACCAACCGCGATGGGCCGTTTTTGGACAATGCTCTCCCACTACCACGGCCAGATCTGGAATGGTAACGAGATCGCAGCATCCATGGGCATCGCCCCAAATACGGCGCGAGCCTACCTCGACGCATTGGAGCAGACCTTCATGATCCGGCGCCTGCTTCCGTGGCATGCCAATGTCAACAAGCGCCTTGTGAAGTCCCCGAAAATCCTGTTTCGGGACTCCGGAGTTTTCCATGCACTCTGCGGCATTCGGTCGGGATCCGATCTCTTCACCCATCCAAAACTCGGTGCCTCGTGGGAAGGTTTTGCGATGGAGGAAATCCTCCGAGCCCACCAGCCGGACCAAGCATATTTCTACGCGGTCCACAGCGGGTGCGAACTCGATCTCCTGCTCTTCAACCATGGCAAAAAGATCGGGGTTGAATTCAAACGCTCCGATGTCCCCGAACTGACCCGATCCATGCGAACGGCCTTCTCGGACCTCGAACTCGACGCACTGTGGATCATCCATCCCGGCGAACGCACCTTCCCCCTCGGAGATCGGATCACCGCTCGCTCGCTCGAGGAATGCGTGCGAGAAGGAAGTCTGTCGGCGACAGCTTGATGCGGGATTGCTTATGCCGCTTTCCATCCCGTTGCGGCACCCGCTCACAAGAAGTCGATCGGTCCGATATGTCTCATGATCGGGATCTTGCCGTCACGCTACACCTCCTCTTGGCCTGCTGACTCGATTCCCAACCGAGCGCTCACGCTGAGGGCACAATCGCATCGATCCTCGCAGCCAAGCGAAAATCGTTGTCCGTCAGGCCGCCGGCGGAATGGGTGAAGATCTCGATCCAGACCTTCCGATACCCTTCCAGATGCAGATCCGGATGATGTTGCTCTTGCTCGGCCACCTCCGCGACAGCGTTGAGAAACGCCATCGCGGCGTTGAAGTCGCGCAACGTCCAATCACGACGGATCCGCGTTCCGCCATGCGTCAGGGTCCAGCCAGCCAACGTTGCCACGCGCGCTCGCAGGGCCTCCGGGAGAATCAAGTCGTCACCGTTCATCAGGGCCAAGCGTCGCAGCATCAGTGCCCCGCAAGCGCCAATGCGATAACCTCATCGGCGGACATGCCCGCCTGGCGCAACGCCCTGATCGATCGCGCATCATCCCGCTTCGCCAACCGTTTGCCCTGCTGGTCGCGGACCAACGGCGCATGCGCAAAGGCAGGCACACCTTCCCCAAAGGCCTCATAGAGAAGGATCTGACGGAACGTGCTCGTCACGAGGTCCTCCCCACGTAAGACTTCGGTGATCCTCATCAAGGCATCATCGGTCACCACCGCAAGTTGGTAGGCGGGAAATCCATCCTTTCTCCAGATGAGAAAATCGCCGAAATCCCTGCCCGCCACAGCCTCGTGCGGGCCGCACAGACCATCCTCAAACGAAACCCTTCGCCCGTCAGGGACCCGGAATCTCCAGTTCTGACGGAACATCAGCTCCGCATGGAATCGTTCGCCCCTGCGCGGACGACACGTCCCCGGATACACCGGTTCCTCCTCACCTTCATGCGGAGCCCCCAAGGCGCGCGCGATGTCGCCCCGCGTGCAACCGCACGGATACGCGAGCCCAGCGTCGATCAAAGCGCGAAGCCGTTCGCGGTAAATCGCAAGCCGCTCGCTCTGGACATAGGGCCCTGCATCCCCGCCCACATCCGGTCCCTCCTGCCAACGGATCCCCAGCCACCGCAAATCCTCGCGAGCAGCTGTTGAATACTCAGCGCGGCACCGCGGTGCATCGAGATCCTCTTCGCGATAAACCAGAACACCGCCCTCCGACACACAACGGCGGAAGGCGCACAAGAAGGTCGCCGCGTGGCCGAGATGCAGAAGACCCGTCGGAGAAGGCGCAATCCGCCCGCGGTATCTAGCCGCCATGGCTCGCTCACTTCTTCACGTTCAGATCGACGTCGTACACCGTCAGCGAACCGAACTTCTCCAACTCAGCCCGGATCTCCTTCGCTTCGCCGACCACCACGATGTACGCGGCGCCGGGCTTCACGTGACGCTCAGCCGTCTGCTTGGCCAACGCAGGGGTCACCGCCGCCATGCGCTTCGCATAGGTGCGATAAAAAGAGGCATCCAGACCGTAGAGGTCGATGTCCTGAACGCGCATCACCGTGCGCTCCGGACGTTCCAACGAAAGCAGGTAATTCCCAACATTGTATTCACGCTGCAACGCCAGCTCGTCCTCGGGAATCAGCTCCGTCCGGATACGCGCGGCTTCCGCAAGGAGTTCTCGAACGGCAAGATGCGTCACGTCGTTCCGCGTCTCTGCCGATTCAGAGAACGACCCGCCATCTTTCATCAGGTCAAAGGCGGAGTAGGCCCCATAGGTCCATCCATTCTTCTCGCGCAGGTTCTGGAAAAGACGTCCGGAGAAGCCGCCACCCAACGTCGCATTCACCACATTGATCTCGGGAAGATCCTGCGTCGAACGCCCCGGCCCCCGATGCACAATGTCGATGTAGCTCTGCACCGAACCCGGCCGATCGATCAGATGCACCGTTGTCGCGGACGGCAGCGCAGGGATCTCGGGACGCGCCGCCTTCTTCGGCACCACTCCCGTCCACGCGCCCAAATGCTTCTCAACCAGCGGCAGGATGTCCTCCAACGGACGATCCGCGATGACCGCAAGCGTCGCGTTTCCGGGCACATAATGCGTCTGGTGAAATGCTACCGCGTCCTCACGGCCTAGCGCCTTCACCGTCTCAGGGGTGGACGACGCGCCGTAAGGATGTTCGCCATAGACCAACTTCGAGGCCAACCGCCCCGCGAGCGAACGGGGTTGTTCCCGCTCCGCCTGCAGTGCCGACAGCACCTGTTTGCGCACTTTCTCGAACTGGTCCGCCGGGAAGGTGGGGTTCAAAACGGCGTCCGCGAGCAGACCAAGCACGGCGTCCGCCTTCGACGAGAGCGCCGACGCGCCGACGGTCGATGCATCCGAGCCCGCAGAAGCCTCGACCCGCGAACCGATGCCATCGGTCTCCTTTGCGAACGTCACCGCATCGCGCGTTTTTGTGCCGCGGTTCAGGAGGGTTGCGCTGATGCCTGCAACACCGGCTTTCGCCCCGTCGTCCGCTGCACCGGACTTGATCATCAAGCGAAGCGTCACGGTCGGCTTGCGGTCATCGAGGATGTGGAAAATGCGCAGTCCGTTCTTCAGGACATGTTCACGATACGCTGGAAACGAGGCCTCGGGCGCTGGGCCCGGTTCAGGTTTTTTTGTGCGATCGATGACAAGGGCTGCGTGCAATGTGCTTTGGGAACTCATGGAAAGAGGGAGGACGGATGCGACGGATGCGCTCAAAACGCCGCTGGTGAAGGAACGCCGGGAGATGTTCTCGGGAATCATAGCGATAACGTCAGTAGGTGGTTTGTTTCAGATCAACGGGCCTTTTCGCCCTCCTTCGCTTCGCGCTTTTTCGGGACAACCGGATACCGCAGCACATGGCGTCCTGAATCGGTCAGGTACTGTTTCGCGACCCGCTGCAGATCCTCGCGCTTCACCGCGAAGTAACGCTGGAGCTCGGTGTTGATGAGACCCGTATCCCCGTAATAGACACGGTAATAGGCAAGCCGACGGGCCCGCTCGGACATCGTCCCCGACGATTTCGCGAACGAGGCCTCCGCCTGCGCGAGCACCTTGTCGTACTCCTCCTGGGTTGCTCCCTCCGCGATGAACTTCTCGATCTCCTCGCGGATCAGGCCATCGAGCGTTTCCAGTGCGACACCGACTTGCCCCATCGCTTCGACCCCGATCATCCCCGCCTTTTCCAAGAGGTAAGGGAACACCTCAACGCTCATGGCAACCGCTTCTTTGTCCACCAACCGCCGATAGAGCCGCGAACTCCGACCCTTCGCGAGAACGTCCGTCATCAACTCGATCGCGTACGCGTCCGGATGGGTCTCGTTGGGAGCGCGCCACGCGTGCAGGGTCGCAGGAAGCGGCGTGTTCGCGACCTCGACATCGCGGGTCGTGCCCTTCGCATCCAAGCCCCACTCGATCTTCGGACGCGGCACCTCGGCTCCCTTCGGGATCGGCCCGAAATACGCCTCCACCAACGCCTTCACCTCTGCGGTGTTGAAATCACCGGCTATCGCGAGCGTCGCATTATTCGGCACGTAGTACGTGCGGTGGAACTCGCGGAACTCCTCAATCTTCGCGCTATCGATGTACTGGAACGATCCGATGGGCACCCATTCGTACGGCGTGCCTTTGAACATCATCTTCGACAACTCCTCGAATAGCGTCCCGTAAGGCTGGTTATCCACCCGCTGCCGCTTCTCCTCCTTGACCACCGCCCGCTGTGTCTCGACCCCTTTTTCATCGATCTTCGCGTGCATCATCCGCTCCGACTCGATCCACAACGCCAGCTTCAACTGGTTGGACGGCA
>CAZAZT010000109.1:0-13063 GCA_964489645.1 uncultured Chthoniobacteraceae bacterium
GGCGGACGCGGCGGACGCGAGCGCGAGCGTGGTTGGGATCGTGGCAACGAAGACGAGTTTTGATCTGATCGTTTGAGATTGCCGTACTGATCTCAAAGGTTAGGTTGAAGACCGCAGGTTTCCTGCGGTCTTTTTTTTGGATGGTCGGGAGCGGGCGCTGCAAACCGGATCTTTTGGAAAGAAATGGAGCCGATGGGCTCGCCAAGGTACCTTGATTCGATGAGTCAGAGTGATCCCACCTACCGATCTGTGACGGTCGGAGCGTTTTTCGGCAAGCATTCGGAGACGCTAAAGATGACGCGGGTGGGGCGATGTTCTGGTGGATTGGAGCGGAAGATCAGCGAACCTACTGTGAATCGGCCGGGTTTGGCGTTGGCGGGTTTTTTCAGTTACTTTGCGGAGAAGAGGATCCAGGTGATGGGGTGGGCTGAGTTGTCCTATTTGGCGAGTCTTCCTCACGAGGCAGCTCGCGAGAGGTGTTGCGCCCTGTTTGATCGCCCGATTCCCTGCGTGGTTGTTGCTCGGGAGGAAGCGGTTCCTGAGTATCTGTTACGGGAGGCGGATGCTCGTGAGATTCCGGTCTTTGTGACGCCGCTGGTCACGATGACCTTTCTGAACACCGCGACGGTAGCGTTGTCTCAGGAGTTTGCGCCACAGAAGAGCGAGTTCGGTTGCATGGTGGACATTTTGGGAATTGGGACATTGATTCGAGGCAAGAGTGCGATCGGCAAATCGGAGTGCGTTTTGGGGCTTCTTGAACGCGGGCACAGTTTGGTGAGCGATGATGTGACGAAGTTCCGATTGATGGCGAACGGGGACCTTTTCGGCACATCCTCTGATGTGACGAGAAATCACATGGAGGTGAGGGGGCTTGGGGTGATCAATGTGATGTCCATTTTTGGGATTGGGAGCATACGGTTGGAGAAGCGGCTGGATTTGGTGGTGACGTTCAAGGAGTGGGAGGAGGTTGAGGAAATCGATCGGACAGGGTTGGAGAGGGAGTATTACGGAATTTTGGGTGTACAGGTTCCGCATGTGACCATTCCGGTTCGGATGGGAAGGGATTTGGCGAGGTTGGTGGAGGTTGCTGCATTGAATCAGAAGCTGCGGACTGCGGGCCATGATTCAGCCCACGAATTCCGTCGTCGACTTCTCCGCATCATGGGGAATAATGGTTAGTTGCCTGATCACATGCCAGAGACGAAAGCCAGCTTGAACGGGGGATTGGAGCGCATGGAGCGAGTGTTCACAGTGAACAACCGCTTGGGGCTTCATGCTCGGCCATCGGCGATGTTCGTGAAGTTGTGCAGCAGTTTTCGGTGTGAGGTTTGGGTGGAGAAGGACGGGGAGCAGGTCAACGGCAAGAGCATCATGGGATTGATGATGCTGGCTGCGGGGCAAGGATCTGAGTTGAAGGTGAGCTGTGAGGGGGAGGGTGCGGGAGAAGCGCTTGCTGAGATTGAGGCTTTGGTTGTCGGGCGAAAGTTCGACGAGGAATGAGTGTTCGACGGATCGCGGTGAT
The DNA here is from genome assembly GCA_964489645.1 of uncultured Chthoniobacteraceae bacterium. Taxonomy (GTDB): domain Bacteria; phylum Verrucomicrobiota; class Verrucomicrobiia; order Chthoniobacterales; family Chthoniobacteraceae; genus JBEEPE01. The sequence goes on from CAZAZT010000109.1 coordinate 1,523, forward strand.
TCGCGTGGATCTGATTGCGTGAACATGGCTGACGGGCAGACATTTTTGAAAGGCATCTCGGTATCTGCGGGAGTGGCTTGCGGGCCTGCATTTCTGGTGCATCCGGTGTCTGCGGAAGTGCCTTCGTACGAGATCAGTGCGGATCAGGTTGATGGCGAGACCGCGAGACTGGATCGGGCTTTGGCGCATGCGGAGATGCAGATCCGAGAGCTCCTGGCAGGGCTTTCTGATTCGAGCGGGGCGGTTGGGCGGGAGGTGCTGGAGACGCATTTATTGGTGCTTTGCGATCATTCCTTGTTGGGAGAGGTGCGTAAGCGGGTGAGGCGGGATTTGCGGAATGTTGAGGAGGTGTACTTCAAGGTGGTGGAGGAGTTCGCAGAGCGGTTGGCTTCTCTTGAGGACGATCTGTTCCGAGAGCGAGCGTTGGATTTCCGGGACGTGGCGCATCGCGTTCTTCGTGGTTTTGCGGGAACTGAGGTGGAGGGGATCCACTTGCCTGAACGTCCTTGTGTATTGGTTGCGAGGGAGTTGAAGCCGAGTGAGGTGGCGGGTTTGGATCGCCGGAATGTTCTGGGGATTGTCACGGAGGTGGGCGGACGAACTTCTCACGCGGCGATCATTGCGCGGTCCATGGGGATTCCCATGGTGGCAGGGGTGCAGAGTGTGTGTTGTGGGGTAGAGGAGGGACAGATGGTGTTTCTTGACGGTGCTTCCGGTGAGGTGGCTTTGGAGGTGGGCGAGTCGCTCTTACGACGTGTGGCTGATGATCACGAACGGAGTGAGCGCGAGAGAGAGGCCTTGGATCGGATCCGCGTGGAGAGGGCGGTCACGCGAGACGGGTTCCACTTGGTCTTGGCGGCGAACATGGAGACGGTTGCGGAAATCGATGCTGTTCGTGACAGCGGAGCGGAGGGGGTAGGGCTGTTCAGGACCGAGTTCATCTATTTAGAAAAGAATGGGTTGCCGAGTGAGGTAGAGCAGTTCGGCATCTATTGCAGCGTTGCAGACGCGATGCATCCTTGGCCTGTGGTCTTGAGGACTTTGGATCTTGGCGGTGACAAGATGTTGGATGCGAAAATTTTTGCGGAGGAGAGCAACCCGTTTTTGGGGCAGCGCGCTTTGCGATTGTGTTTGCGCCATGAGGAGATGTTCCGAGAGCAGCTACGGGCTATGGTGCGTGCTGCGTGCGGACGGAACATCCGGATCATGTTTCCGATGGTGACCACGGTTGAGGAGGTTATCGCTGCGAACAGGATCCTGGACTCGGTCCGGAAGGAGGTGGGTGGTGGTGAGGAGATTGAAGTCGGCGCGATGATTGAGGTTCCTGCAGCGGCTTTGTGTGCGCGGAGGATTGCTCGAGAGGTCGACTTCCTTTCCATCGGGACCAACGACTTGGTGCAGTATGTGATGGCTGCGGACCGGTTGAATGAGTCTGTTTCGCATCTATATCAACCGGCACATCCGGCGGTGGTGCAGTTGATTGACCAGATCGCATCCTCGGCGCGTTCTGAGGGGATTCCGGTGGGGATTTGCGGTGAGTCAGCGGGGGATCTGGTGATGACGCCGTTGTTCTTGAGTTTGGGTATTGATGAGTTGAGCGTTGGGGCGGCGTTGGTTCCGCGGATCAAGAAGGCGATCCGGTCGCTGGACCGCTCTGAGTGCGTTGCGTTGAAGGAGAGGTTCTTGATGGGCGAGTCACAGGCTGAGATCCTTGCGATGAGCGAGGATCTTGCTCGGCGGGCTTATGGTGAACTGATCCAGTGACGGTGGGTTAGCGCAACTCGGGGTGGTTGATCCTGAGATTTTCGATGGTTTCCAAGATTCCAGGCTGGTCGGGGCGCAGCTCTGATTCGGCTTTGAAGTGATGCGCTGCATTGGGAGCATCCCCCAAGGACATGTAGGATTCAGCGAGATGATGGTGCACGTCAGCGCGGTCTGTGGAGGGCATCGTTCTCAGTGCCTTGAGCAGTTCGGTGATGGCATTCCGCGTTTGCCCGGTCTTGTGTAACCACCATCCGAAGGTGTCGCGGAAGTGGGGGTTTTCTGGGCGGGATTGGATGGCTCGTCTGACGAGTTGTCCGGCTTCATCGAGGTTTTGGTTGGAATCGATCCACATGAATGCGAGGTGGTTCGCGGCTTCGGCGGCGAACTCTGAGTCAGAGTCGATGCATTTGCGGAGAAGCGATTCGGCCTTTTCGGTGAGTCCTGCGCGTTCTGCTGCGACGCCGAGTGGGAAGAGTATTTCTGGGCCGATGGATGCTTGTTCGGAGTTGGTGAGGAGTGACTCAGCGGCCTCCAGTTGCAGGATGGCGTCGGCTGCTTTTCCTGTGGAGGCGAGAGCGATGGCGTTGAGGATTTTTGGGGTGGGTGCGGAAGGGAAAATCTCGCCGATCTGTTGGCAGCGTTTTGCGGCGGCGGCAAACTCGTGGAGTTTGATTTCGAGGCTGGCTGTACGGAGTTGCAGTTCGAGGGCTTCAGGGTCCAGCGCCGCGGATTTAGCGAGATCGGACAATGCGAGGGGGAGGTTTTTGCGCTCGAAATGGATATCCGCTCGTAGTTCAAGGTGTGAAGGGTTGCCGCTATCCAACGCAATCGCTTGGGATGCTGCGTCCAGCGCCTCTTGGTCTTGGTCCAATGCGAGGAGAGTTCTGGCTAGTTTGTGATGGGCTAGAGCACGGCGTTGGGTTGGGCGAGAATCTGGGAGGGAAAGGCTGTGGCGATAAAGTCGGGTGGCTTCTGGGAGTTGTGAGCTGAGCACACAAAGATCCGCATTTTTTTCGAGGTGTTCGGGATCTTGGATCCCAGCGGATATGCTGCGCTTCAGCAGGGTGTTGAACTTTGCAAGAATATGCGGATGAGGAAGTTCTCCTTGCACAAAAAGATTCTTGGCGAAGGTTTCCGAGGTGGTGCTCCAGAAATCCTGATCCTGCGTCTGGAGGGCGGCACAAGCGGTCAGGAGTTGTTCGATTCGGGCAAAGTTGCCAAGGCTCGCCAAGGATTCCGTGAGAACCCCGATGGCACGCGGGTTTGATGGGGAGAGCTTGTACGCCTCTTCGGCATAGCCGAGGGCGAGACGGGGATTGGACTCATAGCGCAGGCCGATGATGGCTTGGTGAATGCGGACGCCGCCATCCGAGGGGCAAAGTCGCGCCGTTTCGCTGAGAATGGATTGAGCGGACTTCACATCCTCTTTTTCGAGAGTCTCGTAGGCAAGTCTCACGGCGAGAGGCGGATTGGCCGGACTGAGTGACCAAGCGGAGTGCAGGGTCTTGAAGGCGAGTTCAGGTCGGTCCTCTTCTTGAGCCAGAGCGGAGCGGATGAGTAAAGCGGTGGAGCGAATGCCTTTATCGCTCGCTGGGGTTTCCGCTGGGGAGGGAGCTCTGTGCTGCGATTCGAGGTCCCCTTGGACGTAGAAGCGGATCCTTTCGGTGGACCTTACGGGGAGGGTGATGAGGATCAGTGCAACGAAAGCGTAAGCGAGCTGGATATGCTTCCGTGAAAAAAATACCGGAAGCCCTTTTGGTGAATGGAGGGCTTCCGGTGGAAAGACTTGGTTGAGCGGAGACATAAGTCCACGACGCCAAGCCGCACAGGAAACAATCGGATACGTGATGCAGTATCCGTGTCGGTTCCTGTGATCAGCTCTTGTAGCGGAGACGCTTCTTGTGGCGGTTAGCCTTCATACGCTTCTTACGCTTGTGCTTCGCAATTTTGGCTTTCCGCCTCTTCTTCAGTGAACCCATTGTATTTGTCTTGTAACAGTTGAGTCGAGTAGCGTCGCGCAGACGCTGGTAGAATCAAACCAAAAATTGAAAAATCTGTGCGAGGAGATGTGGACCATCGCGGTTCATTTCAACGGGAGCGATGGTGATTCGGACTTGGGTTTTCGAGGCTTGGCTCCGAGTTTCAGGGCGTTTTCTGCGCGCATTTTTTGGAGATCTTCTGCTGAGGGGGTCCCGCCAAACTGGCGGTAGTAAATCTCTTGGAACGGGTTGATGTCTGGGCCCATCGCCTTTTCGTTGACCATGAGGGGCAGGCATTCTTTCCACCATTCATCGAATGCACGACTGAGTTCTGCCACAACTTCTGGGTGCTTGGCGGAAACGTCATCCTTTTGCGAGTAGTCCTTCGAGACATCGAAAAGCTGCCATTGGGGTGACGACGAGCCTTTTTCACTCACCAGAGTCCAGCGTTTGTTGCGGATCGAGGCAGCTTGGAACTTATGAAGGTTTGGGTCCGCGAGTTTTGGCCATCGGCCCAGATGGGTGAACAGGGTACGGTCTTTCCAAGGAGCGGAGGGTTCGTGGAGGAGAGGGAGCAGGCTACGTCCTTCGATCTGCGATTGGGCTTTGGCTGGGAGAGGTGCAGCGGCGATTTCCGCGAGGGTGGGAAAGAAGTCGATGTGTGCGGTGAGCGCGTTGCAATCGGCGGGTTGGATGGCTCCGGGCCAACGCCAAAAGGAGTTTGCCCGCGTCGCCCCGATCCAAGGGGTACCTTTTGCTCCACGCATCTCGGCGTTGAACACGCGTACGCCTGCCGTTCCCCCATTGTCGTTCATGAAAATCACCAGCGTGTTCTGACCGATTCCCCAATCGTCCAGTTTGCTGAGGATTTTGCCGACGTTTTGATCGATGTTGTGGATCATCCCGAAAAAGCTTTGCGTGTCGTCCGAGAGGCCTTTTTCCGCATACAGGGCTTTGTCCTCTGGGCGGGCATGATAGGGGCCGTGGGGTGCGTTGGTGGGGATGTAGGCGAAGAAGGGTTTTCCGGCCTTGTGTTGTGCTTCGATCCAGCGCGTGGCTTGGTTGTAAAATACGTCAGTACAGTATCCTTGAGTCCGTTCGAACGTTCCGTTGTGAAGGATGGTCGGGTTGAAGTACGAGTTTGACGGAGCGTCGCCGCATGAGCCCGGGAAAATTTGACCGATACCGCCTCCCCCGTGGATGAACACTTCATCAAAGCCTCGCCGGTTGGGTTGGTAGTCCGCCTCGTCGCCGAGGTGCCATTTTCCGAAAATTCCGGTTGTGTAACCTGATGAATGGAGCACTTCAGCGAGCGTCACCGCGTCTTTGGTCATCCGTTCCCGCTCCAGAATGGTGTGGGTGATGCCGTTCTTGAACTCGTGTCTCCCGGTCAGGAGGGCGCTTCGAGTGGGAGCGCATGTTGGGCTGACATGAAAATCTGTGAATCGGAGGGACTCGGATCGGAGTCGATCGAGATTTGGTGTTTTGAGGATGGGGTTTCCGTGTGCGGAGATGTCGCCGTATCCTTGGTCATCTGTGAGGAGGAAAAGGATATTGGGCCGTTTTCCTGCGAGAGAAGCAGCCCTTGACTGAGCGGGCGCGATGGTCACGAGGACGAGGAGGGAGAAGAGGAGTCGGAGCATGGTTAAGGGGATAAGGTGTTGTTGGAAATGAAGTTCGTGTGATCCTAGGATTTTCTGCGAAAGCGGCGGTCACTTTTGTCCCTTTTTTTCCTGTTCGATGGACCGCTTGATGGCGTCGTTGAAGTTTCGCTGGAAATCTTCCGAGCGGATGGTCGAGCTGGCGGGGGTGCGTTCAGTGTACTTGCCGCCCTCCCAACGGAGGTTGCGGATCTCGCGTGGGCCTTTCCACGGCTTGCCTGTCACCGTCGACTTTTGTCCGTCAACTTTGAATGAACCGGTCGGGGAGATGGTAAGTTCAGTGACGGTTTGCCAATCGGTGAGCGGAGTCGTGTTTTTGGGATCGGGCGATATCAGTTCGTTCAGCGCAATGGAGATAGGTTGCCAATCGGGCGAGGCTTTGAGTGGTTTCACGACACAGTAATCCACTGGAGGTTTTCCGGGGGTCATGGCACCCCAAGCGTTGCAGTTGAAGGTGATGACAAGTTGGTTGTCGCTTTCGCAACGGATCTCAAAGTTGAGAGTTGCGTCGTCCGGACCGCGCCATTTTGGGTCTTTGAGCTTCCGCGTTGTGGCTGTCCAGAGCGGCGGATGTCCCCAGTTGAGCCGGAACCAGTCGTGCCAACCGCGTGATCCGTCGTCGATATTCCGATCCGGTTGATCGGAGGGTTTGACGCCCGCTGCTTTCAGGTGCGATTGGCTAGCGGATTTGACCCGCGAGCTGATGGCGAATGTGGGACTATTGGTGCGTCCGGCTTGTTGGGAGATGTTGAGCGCTGGGGTGGGGGTTTCATAGATGACATTCGCGAAGGTGAAGATGGGTTGGTCTGTGCTCATGATGGGGCACGAGGCGATCCATGAAGGGCCGCTCTTGGTCGCTTTTGCATCACGCCAGAAACGGGTGAGAGCATGGGGATCAGTGGAGTAGTATATGTCGACCCGTTGCGGCGGGTGGCTTGGGTCTGGGGTCACTTTGACTTGGGGGATGCCATTTTGGGTGTTCAGTTCCAGTTGGATCAGGGGCGTTTTTGGCAGTTTGAAGGGAGCGCCTTTCAAGTTCTCTTCGAACCAGAGGTATTCGGTGATGGCGTGTTCATCGGTGTGATGGTGATTCAGGTGTGGCGAGATACTGAACCGAGTGCGGTCGTCTGGAAGGTCTTTCCAGTTCCAAGCCATGTTGTCGATGTGGGCGTGGAAATCGTTTGTCGGAGATAGCCAGAGTATCGGGCAACTGATGCGTGGCAGGTAGGCGTTATCGGAGATGCACGCCAGTTCAACGGGCGAACGTTTGGCTCGGCTACCACCGGGCACGATGTCCTCGGATTCGATTAAATCGCCGGAACCACCGCATGAGGGCACTGCGGCTTTGATGCGTTGATCGATTCCTGCGAGATCGGTTGTGAGTTTGCCTCCCATCGAGTGTCCGCGTACGCCGATCCGAGATGGGTCGACTTCGGATTGTTTTTGGAGAAGGGAAACCGCGCGACGAGCGGCCGTGAGGACAAGGAACCAGTTGCTATTACGAGGGGATTCGACGTGATCGAGGGTCAGATCGTCGGGCTTGAGGTTTTCGACGAAGTGGTTGGATGTGTTTCGTTGAGGGGGATGGGTGGCGTCAACGTTTCCCCAATCCGTTTGGGGGCCGGTCCAGTTCTCTTGCCCCAAGCTCATCTTGTTTCCCCCCCAGTTGAGCGACAGTGCGGTGTAACCCCGCTTTGCATAAGTGACCACTGTGCTGAGGGAAGCGGATTGGCCGCCGCCGTGGAGATCGAGGATTGCAGGGAGTTTGCCTGCAGATTTCGGGAACGCGTAAAATGCGGCCACTTTGGAGGTGGCTCCTTTGAAAACGCCGATGTTGTATCGGATGATCCGACAGACAATCTCGTCCTGCTCCCATTGCTTCAGGATTTCTATATCGAGAGGGGTCGAGCGATCTTGCTCGTCGAAATCCGCCCAAAGTTCAGTGAGTGTTTTTGGAGTGGGAGCGCAGAGAGCGGAAGGGGGCGAGAGGAGGACGGCGAGTGAGGCGGCGGCCACCTTTGCAAGACGTCGGAGGGTTGTCTTCATGAGGGGGTGAGAGGCGCAGGATGGTCGATGCGGTTTGGATTGGCGCGGGGAATCCGCTCCGAACCGCGTGTGAGCGTGTTTGGAGCGGCGGTCGATCGAGAGTTGGGGGGATACGTGGCGAGGGCGCGACGTGATTCAATGGGAGACTGGAGTTTGGCGTGTCACTTTTTCAGTGAGAGCGTGTAGTGGTGCGCTTTGGGCTGAGCTGCGTCGTAAATGGCTACCTCGGCGGCACGTGCATCCGTGAGGAGGTTGTTGACTTTGGCCTGCATCTCTTGATGCCAAGTGGCGAACTCTTCCTTTGCCTTTGCGAGCTCGGGGCCTTGGCTGCGCTCCAAGATCGCGAGGTTACGTTGTTTTCCTTTCAGTTGGGAGAACTGGCCTCGGATGGGTTGGTAGAACTTGTCGTTCCGCTCCTTGTTCAGTGCTGCCACCTTGGCTGCCTGTTGGTACTGCGGTGTGGTTTGGTTCTCTTCAAGTTCGACGCCGGTGGAGAGTTGAGCGTCGTTCCATGAGCCAACGGCAATGCCGTCAATGGAGAGCTCATAAGTTCCTGCTGGGAGGTTTTTGACGATGATTTTCTCGTTGCTGTAGCGATGTCCGAGTTTGGTGAGTTTGACCCCTTCGGCGGCGTCTGCGGGCAGGACCCAAGGGAGAGACTTGGACTCCAAGGTGAACGAGAGGGAGGTGGATGTTGCGGAGAGCGCCGACAAGCTGGCATTGGCCGCTCGACCACTGGGCTTTTCAGCGTGCCAAGTGAGGTTGGCTTGCGAGACGGGGCCGCGGGCGACCATGTCGTTGATGATTGCGGTTGCCATGACGCATTGGCCGACGGGGCCGGGATGGACGCCATCCTTGATCATGGTCCAGTTCGGGTCGGTTTTACGTTGTTGAAGCGTGAGGTTGTTCAGTGGGCTCCACATATCGACGAATCCGAGGCCGCGTGTTTCTGCCTGTTCGCGGAGCCACGTTCCGAAGAAAGCGAGGACCCCGTTGTAGTAGGTGTCCCGCGGCTCCTGCGTTTTGCCGCGGATGCGCTGTGCGCGGGAGTCGTGCATGGTCGGGGTCATGGGGATGGCTGTCGCGCCGATGCTTTTGATGCGATCGAGCACATCTTTCATATCCTTCTCGTAGGTGTCGAAAGTGGGTTGGTCGAAGCCTCGGTAGGTGCCGTCATTCATTCCGAGGAGAATGGTGACGTATTTGGGTTTGAAGGCAGCGACATCGGCGTCGAAACGACGGAGGGCGTCTTGTGCGCGATCGCCACCTACGCCGGCGTTATGGAATCGCAGGCGCATGCTGGGGTGCCGCGTGTAGAAGTAGTCCTCCACATACTGTGTGTAGAGGCACTGATGGGTGATCGAATCACCGAGGAAAACGACGGTGTCGCCTTCAGAAAGTTCGAGTTTTGGGTGGATCGTCTGGAACGCAGCTTGTTCCTGAGGGGCAGCATTTTGAGCGACTGCAGGGAGAAGGCTGGCAAGAGATGATGCGAGGAGAAGTGAGGGGAGATGTTTCATCGGGAGATATTTGCTGAGCGTCAAGGGAGCAGCGGCGGTGCCATCTGAGCGGCATGGAGTCTGCGAGGGGAAAGGTATGTTAAGACACGCTCTGACTCGGTGGGTAACGGCTTTGGCTGTGACAGGATTGATGGCGGTATCATCTTTGGCGGGGGATGGTCGTTGTTATGAGATGCGGGTTTACACCGCGGGGGATCGGTTGCCGGATGTGCACGCGCGGATGAAAAACCATGCGATTGCGTTGGTGAAAAAGCATGGGATGACGCCGGAGGGTTTTTGGGTCCCGAAGGAGAACCCAGAGGGCAAGATCTTGTTCGTGCTGTCATATCCCTCGCGCGAGGCTCGGGAAACGGCTTGGAAGTCGTTTGGTGCGGATCCTGAGTGGTTGGCGGTGAAAGAGGCTTCGGAGAAGAACGGCAAGCTGGTGCAGAAGGCGGAAAATTTCTTCATGCACACTACGGATTATTCCCCTCTGTTCTCTGCGCTTAAGGTGGGTGGGGAAAGGGTTTTCGAGTTGCGCACCTACACCGCTTCCGAGGGAAACCTGGAGCGATTGAATGCGCGGTTCCGGAATCACACCGTGGCGTTGTTCTCGAAACATGGGATGACCAACGTGATCTACTGGAATCGAGACAAGGATCAGCCCGAGGCAGATCGGACGTTGGTCTATTTCCTGGCGCATGCGAGTCAGGATGCGGCGAAGGCTTCGTTCAGCGCGTTTGGAAAGGATCCTGCGTGGGTGGAGGCTCGCACTGCGTCGGAAAAGGACGGTGGCGGATCGTTGACAGCGAAGGGCGGGGTGAAATCCGAGTTTTTCCTCGCGACAGATTACTCGCCCGTCAAATGACGCAAACCAGACTGCAGGGGGAGGGGCGACTCTTTCCCTGCGACTGGTGGCGCGTTGGGATGCCCGGCGAAGATCCGTGGGGCGTGTTAGGCGTGGGGGCCGTGGCTTCCCCAGGACATGAACGTGACCAGTTTCTCGTCGGTGCGCCGCAGGCGTTTTGCGAGTTCTGAGGTGATAACGTTCACGATTTTGTATCCCGTGGCGGGGTAAGTTTCCATGAAGGCCCGCATGGTGGCATAGTCCACGACGGCCATGCGCGTGGGTTTCATCGCATAAATGGTTGCGGTTGCCACGCCTGCTGGATCGAAGAGGTTGACCTCTCCAAAGAAGGCTCCTGGGCCGAGACGCGCCAGAAGAATCTCTTTCCCGTTTGCATCCCGTCTGACCTGCACCATGCCGTCGCTGACGAGGTAGAGGTGACCTACGGGAGCGCCTTCTTGGAGGATGAGTTCGTCCGTTTGTACATCGTAAGCCTGGAGGATGCTGAGGAATGCGGTGAGTTCAGCATCGTCGAGGTCTTTGAAAAGAGTGACGGAGCGGAGGAGGGTGAGGTCCATGAGGGGTTGGGCGGAGTGGTTTTAGGTGGACCTAGTGGGGGGCCTTGCTCAAGGCGTCATCGCATATCGCGTGACCGAGGCTCCCGATCTTTGGTCGTCGCGGTCGTGGGGCTTGTGACGAACGGGCCGCCTTCGAGAGGGGCGCGATTGGAGAAAGCGACTTCGGGCATTTCACTGGGGCGCCCCGCGAGCGGGAAGTCCTTTCGAAGTGGGAAGTAGGGGTATCCGTCCCACATGAGTATTCGGCGGAGGTCGGGATGGTGATTGAATCGGATGCCGAACATGTCGTAGGCCTCGCGTTCGTGCCAGTTGGCGGTGGGCCAGACGTCGCTCACGGAGTCGAAGGTGGGGTCTTGTGTTGGGGCGAAGGTCTTCAGGCGGAGTGAATCACCGGACTCGATGGAGTGGAGTTCGTAGATGACCTCCCAGCGGGGGTCGGAGCCCATGTGATCTGCTCCGCTGAGGTCGACCAAGTAGTTGAACCCGAGTTCTTCGCGGCAGAACGAGCAGATGGCTTTGATGTCCTCGCGTTTGACGGTGAGAGAGGTCTCGCCTCGGAACGATTTCTTGGTCAGGACGGAAAAACGCTCTTCGATGCGTTGGATTGCGGTTTCCGGAGAAGATGAGCCCATGGTGGTGAGTGGTGTGTGGGTCGGGTTATGCAAGCTCTTCGACGAGGGAGCGTTTTTGAGCGGAGAAGGAGGATTCTTTCTCGATCTTGCGTTGGAGACGCATCAGCCCTTCGAGGAGGGCTTCTGGGCGAGGGGGGCATCCGGAGATATACACATCGACGGGGATGAGGTTATCGATCCCTTGGAGCACGGCGTAGGAGCGGTACATCCCACCGCTGGAGGCACAAGCGCCCATGGCGATGCACCATTTTGGTTCGGGCATCTGGTCCCAGATGCGTTTGACGGCGAGTGCCATCTTGTAGGTGACCGTTCCCGCGACGATCATGACGTCGGACTGGCGCGGGGAGAAGCGCATGACTTCGGCTCCGAACCGCGAGATGTCGAACCGTGAGCTTGCGGAGGCCATGAGTTCGATCGCACAGCACGCGAGGCCCATGGGCATGGGCCAAAGCGAGTTTTTCCGCATCCAGTTCATGGCTGCGTCGAGTTGGGTGAAAATCACGTTTCCCTCGATTTTCGAGTCGTAGGCGACGGG
>CAZAZT010000110.1:0-12955 GCA_964489645.1 uncultured Chthoniobacteraceae bacterium
TTGAGCCATGTCTGGATTTGATGGACTTCTTGTTTCGCAGGTGTTGGTGCAGGTGCCGATGCCGGTGTTCTGCTGCGATCTTTCGCCGTATTCGCCTGCTCTGCAGATGGCACGGCAGGCGATCGAGGATTTGCGTGCGATCAACCCGGTTCCGCTCCAGTCGAATGTGCGATCGGTGTATGTGAGTCCGTGGGACAGTCACTTGCGGCATCCGGGATTCCGACCGTTATGCGAGTTGACGCTTGCGATCGGGCGGCATGTTTCGCGGGCGTTCCTTTCGTCGGATCTTCCAGCGCTGAACCTTGATCTGTTTGTCAAAGATTGTTGGGGGATGATCTACGAGAGTTCGGACCATACGGTCCGGCACAACCATTATCCCGCCGAGTTGAGTTGCGCGATTTACTTGGATGCAGCGCCTGACAGTGCGCCGATCGTGTTCGACAACGGGCAGAGGATCCAACCGCTTTCGAACTTGTTGGTGATGTTCCCGGGAATCCTGAACCATGAGGTTCCTGCGACAGTTGGCAGGCGAGTGGTTGTCTCGATGAATCTTTTCAAGTGCGCCAAGTTGCCTGCTCAGGGTTGATGTGAAGCATCACGGTCCGGTTTTGGCTTCGTTGAGGGGCTTCTATGTCAAACTCAACACGTTCTTACGGGTTTTCGACCCGACAACTCCATGCGGGCTATTCTCCGGATCCGACGACGGGAAGTCGGGCGGTGCCGTTGTACCAGACGACCAGTTATCAGTTCCGTAACACGGAGCACGCGGCGAACCTTTTTGCGTTGAAGGAGTTGGGGAACATCTACACGCGGTTGATGAACCCGACGACGGATGTGTTGGAGCAACGCATTGCGAGTCTTGAAGGGGGAGTGGGTGCGTTGGCGGCGAGCAGCGGTCACGCGGCGCAGGCGCAAGCGATCTTCACGTTGTGCAACGCGGGTGATCACATTGTCACCAGCAGTCGTCTGTACGGTGGGACGTACAGTCAGTTCAAGTACACCTTACCGAAGCTGGGGATTGAGGTGACGTTTGTGGATCCTTCGGATCCGGCGAACTTCGAGAAGGCGATCCAGCCGAACACCCGAATTCTGTACGGGGAGACGTTGGGCAATCCGGACATCAGCGTTTTTCCGGTGGAGGAGGTGGCTGCCATTGCGAGGAAGCATCAGTTGGTGTTGATGATGGATAACACCTTTGCAACGCCTTATTTGTTCCGTCCGATTGAATGGGGGGCGCATGTGGTGACGCATAGCACGACCAAGTTCATCGCGGGGCATGGGACGAGCATTGGAGGGATGATTGTGGATGGCGGGAACTATGATTATGCGTGCGGCAAGTTCGCGAATTTCACGGAGCCGGATCCGAGTTATCATGGGTTGGTGTACGCGGGCCTTACGGCGGTCGGGTTACCGCCGTTCATCATCAAGGCTCGTGTGCATGTGTTGCGGGATATTGGTGCGTGCCAATCCCCGTTCAATAGCTGGCAGACAATCCAAGGGGTTGAGACATTGAGCCTTCGAATGGATCGGCATGTGCAGAATGCGCAGGCGGTTGCGGAGTTCTTGGAAGGACATCCCGAAGTGGGTTGGGTGAAATATCCGGGTTTGAAGAGCCATCCGGATCACGAGCGTGCGAAGCGGTATTTGCCGAAGGGCGCAGGTGCGATCCTTGGATTTGGTATCAAAGGAGGGGCGGATGCTGGACGACGTTTCATCGAGAGGCTTCAGCTTTTCAGTCATCTGGCGAACGTTGGGGATGCCAAATCGTTGGCGATCCATCCGGCGACGACGACGCACAGTCAGCTGACGCCTGAGCAGCAGAGCAGTGCGGGGGTGAGCCCTGATTTTGTGCGGTTGAGCATCGGATTGGAGGACGTGGATGACATCCTTTGGGACCTGGGTCAGGCGTTGAGTCGCTGAGGACTTGCTCTGAGGGTGGCGCAGCTCTGAAAGGGTGCGCCACCCGAACTGTCGCTTTGGTATGCCTGTCAAAATCCCTCCGACATTACCGGCTCGCTCGACGTTGATGCAGGAGAACATCTTCGTGATCACGGAAGAGTTGGCTGCTTCACAAGAGATCCGCCCATTGCGGGTTGCGATCTTGAATTTGATGCCGACCAAGGTGGCTACGGAGACGCAGCTTCTGCGACTATTGGGCAACTCGGCATTGCAGGTGGAGATCACGCTTTTGCAGACTGCGACGTATCAGGCGAGGCACACGGATGCGTCTCATCTGTTGATGCACTATGTCTCGTTCGACGACGTGCGTTCGCAGCGGTTTGACGGATTGATCGTGACGGGGGCGCCGGTGGAGCACTTGGCATTTGAGGAGGTGGATTACTGGGATGAGTTGTGCGCGATCTTGGACTGGGCAGAGACGAACGTGACGGGTTGCATGCATATTTGCTGGGGGGCACAGGCTGCGCTTTATCATCGGTTTGGGGTGCCTAAGCATGCGTTGTTCCGCAAGATGTTCGGGGTGTTCGAGCATCGGGTGTTGGAGCCTCATCGCGGGATTTTCAAAGGGTTTGACGATCGATTTTTTGCTCCACATTCGCGACATACGGAGACTCGGCGCGTCGATCTTGAGCGGGTGGCGGAGTTGGTCGTTCTATCGGAGTCCGACGAGGCCGGGGTGCACATGGTCGGTACTCGGGATGGACGGCACTTGTTCGTCACGGGGCATTCGGAGTACGACCCGTTGACGTTGAAGGCGGAGTACGATCGCGATGTTGCGAAGGGTTTGGACATCCATGTGCCTCGCAACTACTACCCCGATGATGATCCGGCGAGGATGCCGGTGGTACGCTGGCGGGCACACGCGAACGTGCTGTTCGCGAACTGGTTAAACTACCATGTTTACCAGGTGGCCTCTTTGCGCGGTTGAGGGTGAGGGGGCGGCGAGCGGACCCAAGATCGCGGAGAGCGAGAACGCGCGTGGGATGGTGCCGCGCGTCCTGTTGCCTTCTCAGACAAGTTCTTTGATCGGGGCGACGCCGGGGTCAACGAGGTATTGAGGGCGGCCTTGCGTGTCGAGCACGGTGGCTTCGCTTAAGTTGATGCCCATGTTGTGGTAGAGCGTTGCGAAGACCTCCTGGAACTTCACTGGTCGATCCGTCACTTCACCTCCGATGCGGTCTGTTGCTCCGATGACCTGTCCGGTACGCATGCCACCTCCGGCGAGCAGGGCGAAGGAGGCTTTTGGCCAGTGATCGCGGCTGTTCATGTTGTTGATTTTCGGTGTGCGCCCGAACTCTCCCCAGACGACGACGGAGACATCTTTATCGAGACCGCGTTCGTGGAGATCTGTGATCAGGGCGGATAGTCCGAGGTCGAGATAGGGGAACTCTGCTCGCGATTCGATGAAGTTCATCCCATCGCCCCCGTGCCAATCCCAGCGGCTGTAGTTCAGCGACACAACTCGTGCGCCTGCTTCTACGAGACGCCTGGCGAGGAGGAAGTTGCTGACCATTCGAGGCGCTCCGTCGCGCCGGAACTTGGGATCGTTGGGGCCGTAGCGTTCGAGAATGCGAGGGTCTTCGTTTGAGAGATCGAGCGCTTTGGCGATGCCCCCTCCGGTGAGGAGGTCGACTGCTTGTTGATGGAAAGTGTCGAGTCCTTCCATGACTCCTGAGTTATCGGCGTCACGTTTGAAGCCATCGAGGGCGCCACGGAGGGAGACGCGGTCTCTGAGGCGTTCCAAGGAGATGCCTTCAAGAGTCATGTTCTGAGCTTTGGCATTTGGATCTTTGGAGACGAGGGCCATGGGTGAATGGCCTGCACCGATGAATCCGCCGTTACCAGGCTCACCCCAGCGCCGTTCGCCGGTCGGGTACATGAGTGACACGTTTGCGGGGATTCCAGGGTTGGAGCCTTGCAGCTTGGAGATCCATGACCCGAAGGAGGGCCATCCGCCTGGGGGGATGAGGCCTTTCTTGGTCCGCCCTGTCATGCATTGGAAGCAGTCGTGGTCTCCTGTGGAGTCGTAGATTGAGCGGATGATGGCGAACTTGTCCGCCATTTTTGCAAGGCGCGGGAAGAGTTCGCAGATTTCCATCCCGGGGACGTTGGTCTTGATGGGACGAAGTTCGCCGCGCACCTCGGAGGTGGCGTCGGGCTTCATGTCGAAGGTGTCGATGTGTGAAGGGCCGCCGGGCAAGTAGATGTTGATGATGGCCTTGCTGGAGCGTCCTGTACTGGCTTGTGCCTCGATGTTCAGGAGTTGAGCGAGGGAGAGTCCCCCAGCGGCCATACCGCCGGCTTTGAGGAAGGCGCGTCGGGAAAGGTTGTCGCAAGATGTCGCCTCTGGGCGGCCGAAGACATTCAACATAGTAAGAAGTGGTTGCCGAGTTGACCCCGGGGTGGACTATTCCTTTGAGCAACGCGCGTTCCAGACGCGTTGTTCGCTCCGGTTCAGCCGGGATTTGAGGGGCGGGTTGAGTGATTTTCAGAGTAGTTGGTAGGCATCCACATCCGTGGTGACGATGACCTCTTTCGGGAAAGTGAGCCGACTTAATCGGCTGTGGACATGGGCGGTGAGTTTTCGGACGGCCTTCGATCGGACCATCAGGTGGAGGCGATGCTGGTTGTGGGATTTTGCGAGCGGGGCGATTCCCGGGTCTCCGAGAATGGTTCCAGCGGGCAGATTGTCGGCGAGGGCGCGGTGGATCTGTTGCGCGGTGAACTCTGCGAGTTGTTCGTTTTCGGATCGGACGCCGATGAGGATGAGGTGCGAGAAGGGTGGGTAGTTCCACTGTTTGCGGAACTCGATCTCTTGGTCGCGGAATCCGTCGAAATCGTGGTGGCGTGCGAACTGGATGCTTGGATGGTGCGGAGTGAAGGTTTGCACGAACACTTCGCCCTCGATCTCACCGCGGCCTGCGCGGCCTGCAACTTGGGTCAAAAGCTGGAAGGTTCGCTCCCCTGCGCGGAAGTCTGGCATCTGAAGGCCGACGTCTGCATTGATGATACCGACCAGCGTGACCCTTGGAAAATCGAGCCCTTTGGCGATCATTTGTGTGCCCACGAGGATGTCGATCTTCCCTGCTCGGAACGCTCCGAGGGTTTCGCGGAAGGCGCCTTTGCGTTGCATGACGTCTGCATCCATGCGGCGAACGACGGCTTTAGGGAAGATCTTCACGACGGTGTCCTCGACTTTTTCCGTTCCTGAGCCGCGGTGTTTGATGCGTGGATCATGGCATTCGCGGCAGGCTTTTGGGGCGATAGCAATGTATCCGCAGATGTGGCATACCACGCGATTGATCTCACGGTGGTAGGTCAGGGAGATGGCGCAATTCTTACATTCTTCGACGTGCCCACATGCTTCACAAAGAAGTGACGTTGAGAAGCCTCTGCGATTGAGGAAAAGGATGGTCTGTTCTTTGCGCTGGAGTCGTTGGTCGATCGCGGCGACCAGTTTTGAAGAGAGAACCCGGGACGAGTTTTTGGGTTCATTCCGCATATCGACGATACGGATGAACGGGAGCTTGCGGTCGTCCACACGGGAGGTCATGCGAAGGAGTTCGTATTTGCCGGAGACCGAGTTCTCGAAGCTCTCGATGGAGGGGGTGGCGGAGCCGAGGAGCACGGCGCAGCGCTCGATATGCCCTCGGACGACGGCGACATCGCGGGCGTGGTAGCGGGGGATTTCCTCCTGCTTGTAAGAGGGCTCGTGTTCCTCGTCGACCACGATGAGGCCGAGGTTTTCGAGAGGGGCGAAGATGGCGCTTCGTGCGCCGATGACGATGCGGGCGCGGCCTGCTCGGATGCGGTGCCATTCGTCGTGTCGCTCTCCGTCGGACAGGTGGCTATGTAGGACGGCCACCTCTTCATCTGGGTTCGTGAAGCGGGACTTGAACCTCTCGACGGTCTGCGGGGTCAGGGAAATCTCTGGCACAAGAACGATGGCGTTTTTGCCATGGCGGAGGCATTCGGAGATGCATTGGAGGTAGACCTCTGTTTTCCCACTTCCGGTGACTCCATGAAGGAGGACTGGCTTGATCGGGAGCGTTGGCTCCGCATTTCGGAGCAGATTGATCATATGGTCGCGGACGTTCGCCTGTTCCGCATTGAGTGTCAGAGGGGCGGATGGGACGAATTGCAGATCCTCATCTGGCACGCGCTCAACGGTTTTTGCGGCGACGCGGATCCATCCTCTTTTCTCGAGTGCGCGAACTGACGCATGTGCGCCTTTGATGTCCTTCGAGAGGGCTGAGATTTTGAGTCCTTCGTTTGGGGCTTGTGCGAGGGCTTCAAGCAGGGCGGCCTGAGAGGGGGCGCGCTTGCGGAGCGATTCGAGTTCCGCATCGCTTGGCACCTTGGACAACGTTGCGAAGAGATGTTCTCGATGACCGAGCTCCGACTTGCGGATGACCTGTGGAAGGACCCCTCTGATTGCAAGATCGAGGCTGCAGCAGTAGTAATCCGCAATCCACTGGGCTAGGCGAAGCAGGTTTGGGGTGAGGGCAGGAGCTTGGTTGAGGAGTCCGAGGATGGGTCGGATGCCGCGAACGTCGGAGTGCTCCATGATGGAGAGAACGGTTCCCGTGACGGAGCGGTTGCGGAGGGGAACGCGGACGCGGTGTCCTGGGCGCAGATTGTCGCACCAGGCGTCCGGGACTCCGTAGTCGAACAGATTGCCAGCGGCATCATCGAGTTGGATTTTTGCGAAAAGACGGCATGGCCTTTCGAGTTCGAAAGGGATGTCTTGCGAGTTGCGACCGGGTTTCTTGCGGGACATGTGGGAGGGCGGTCAGTAGCCTAGCGGAAAAAGGGGGCACTGGATGACAAGGATTTTGGCATTGCTTTTGGGTGTTGCAGTTTTGGCAGCGGCGGGTGCTGCGGGTTGGGAGATGGCAAACTCGCCGGATGCGGGTTGCACGTTGGAGCGATGGGTATGTGGGAGTCGTTTTTCGCGGTTCGACACCGAGATCTTGGAGATCGCGAAACGGTATGGGATTGATGCGGCGGAGCTGAAGGCAGCAGCGTGGAGCGGGAGCGGGTTTCGCTCGGGACATGAGGATGGGGATTCTGTGCGGGGGCTGTGTGCGGTGAAGCGAGAGGAGGGGTTCGCATGGGCCAAGGATCGGGGGATTGAGACGTTCTTGCCGGTCGATCTTTGGGACCCAGTGACGGCATTGGAGGTGAGGGCGTGGGCGATCAAGCGGGATGGTCGTGCGGGGACGTTTGTTGGGGGGGGCCGGTTCGTGAGATACTTGCAGGCGACGGGGTTTGGCGGACGCAGTGAAACCGGCTTACCGGGTGCGGGCGCATCAAGTTTTTGAACACGAGTTCCGTGATCTGTTGGAGGTGCGAGATGATTTTTATGAGGTGCGGTCTGGGGGCAGATGCGTTGGCCTGAACTTTGCTTGCGGCGTCCGGTTCCGAGTCCTACAGTGTTGAGGATGGCAGGTATTTCCCAAGTCCAGACGCTATCGCAGTCGCAGGTGCTTGCGCCTCAACTGCAACAGAGTCTGCAAATCCTGCAGGCTCCGATTTTGGAGTTGAGGAACATCATCCAGCAGGAGATCCAGTCGAATCCGACGCTTGAGGAGGAGTCGACGGAGCCGACGATTGAGGATCGTCAGAGGGAGCATGAGGAGTTTCAGGAGGAGTTCGATCGGTTGGCCAAGTTGGACGAGGAGTGGCGCGAGTTCATGGCACAGAGTTCGTCGTACGGTGGCCGATCGAACGAAGAGGAGGAGCGGCGTCAGTTCTTTTTCGATTCGTTGGTGAAGGAAGAGACCTTGCAGCAGCACCTGTTGGAACAAGTTGCACCTTCGGAGATAGCGGAATCGGATCGGAAGGTCGCGGAGTTAATCATTGGCAACATTGATGATCGCGGTTTTTTGCAGGGTGGGGTTGCCGATCTTTCAGCCTCTTCTGGGCTGGATCCCTCGGACATCGAACGGGTTCTAGAGGTCATCAAGACGTTCCATCCTGTGGGGGTTGGAGCGGTGGATTTGCGGGACTGCTTGTTGATCCAGTTGAGGCGATTGGGCAAAGAGGGGAGTTTGGAGTGGCGCATCGTGGACCGATTCTTAGAGGACCTCGGCAAACGGCGTTATCCGGAGATTGCACGTCGGTTGGGTTCGACGGTGGACTTGGTGCAGCGTGCGGCGAACTTCATCGCTACGTTGGACCCGAATCCCGGGCAGATCTTCACACCCGACCCGAACAACTACGTTCTGCCGGATGTGACGGTGGACCGTACTTCGGGGGATTGGACGATTTCTTTGAACGGGGACCAGATTCCACACCTGCGGATTTCCAACACGTACAAGGATATCATGGCGCAAGCGGGAAGTCCGGCGGAGGTCCGCGACTACATCAAGGACAAGATCCGGAGTGGTAAGTTCCTCATCAAGAGCATCCATCAGCGGCAGCAGACGATCTCGAACATTGCGCACGAGATCATCTCGCGGCAGAAAGATTTCTTGGAGAAAGGGCCTAGCGCGCTGAGGCCGATGACGATGGTTCAGATCGCGGATGCGGTGGGGGTGCATGAGACGACGGTGAGTCGTGCTATCTCGGGCAAGTACATGGCCACGCCATTCGGGGTGTTCGAGATGAAATATTTCTTCACGCCTGGCTACCAGACGGCTGCCGGGGAGTCGTTATCGAACACGAGTGTGAAGGGGGCAATCCAGCAGCTGATCGACGAAGAAGAGCCGAAGAAGCCGTTGAGTGATAAGGAGATTGTGGACATCTTGAGCGAGAGAGGGATACCCATCGCTCGACGAACGGTCGCCAAGTATCGGGCGGAGCTGAACATCTTGCCGAGCAATCTTCGGAAGAGTTTTTGATGGGCATTTTCGGGTCGGGATCCGTTTGGCCGCCGAACTGCTTGAGAGGCAGGGATGATGACGCGGCGACAGCTTTTTCAGAGAGGGGGATTCGGTTTGGCAGCCTTGGTGGCTTCGAAGGCAGGCTTTGCGGATGAGTCGAGGACGGAGGTGGCCCTGTTCACAAAACATCTGCAAGGGCTTCCACCTGAGCGATTAGCGGTGGCAGTTAGGGAGTCGGGTTTCACTTGGATCGAGGCTCCAGTTCGCCCTGGGGGGCATGTGGAGCCTGAGCGTGTGGAGGATGATTTACCGCGCTTCGCGGAGGCCTTGGCGAAGGAGGGCGTACGGATTGCCGTGTTGACCTCTGCGATCAACAGCATTGAAGCAGGACAGCATGGAGAGAAGGTGCTGCGGGCCGCGCAGAAGCTTGGAATCCAGCGATATCGGATGGGGTGGTATCGCTACGACATCAAGCGACCGATGTGGGAGCAGCTCGACGGATTCAAACCGATGTTAAGGGATTTGGTTCAGATGAGTGAATCAATCGGTATCTTGCCGTGTTACCAGAATCACTCCGGCGCCGGTTTTGCGGGGGCGGCCATTTGGGATATGGCCTTTTTGATGCGCGACTTCCGTCCGGACCAGTTGGCGTGGTGCTTCGACATCATGCACGCGACGATTGAGGGAGGTCTTTCATGGCCAGCGGAAGTGGCCTTGGTTCGCGATCGGATAGGAGTGGCGTATTTCAAAGATTTCCAGTGGGCAGAGAAAGGGATTCGGACGTGCCCGCTCGGCGAGGGACGGATTGATGGCGGCTATCTCCGTTCATTGCGCAGCGGTGCGTACCGCGGGCCTTTCAGTGTTCATGTGGAGTATCTCAAAGGGGACCCGAAAGATCCCGAGTTCCTGCGCCTTGCGATTCAATCTGCGCGGAAGGATCTCGAAGTTTTCAAACGGTGGACGAATGGGTAAGCGCGGCGACACATTGTCGCGGGTGATTGGAGTGCCGCTTTGTCTGCTAGGAAATTGGCAGACGGATGATTATGCCTTTCGACATGTTGTCTAGATTTCCCCTCAGACGTTTGGGTTTCCCGCTCCTGCTCCTGGCCGTTCTTTTGTTTGCCGGAGGAGTTCAGGGCCAAGAGACGAAGGAGGCCAAGGCGATGAACCCAGAATCCCAGGTTGTCACGGCGGCCGTTTTCGAGTTCTTCGAGGCAAAATGCGCAGAATGTCACGGGGCGCATCTAGTTAAGCCAAAGAAGTTTGGCTATATCTTGGATCTTGTAAGGCTGGGAAAAAACGAGGATTTTTTCAAGAGCGGAAGTGCTGCCGAATCTGAGTTCTACCGGCTGGTGAAAGAGGACGAGATGCCGGGGGACGATTCGGGAATTCCTGCGGCGACATATGCGGAGAAGGCCCTATTGAAAAGGTGGATAGAGCTTGGGATGCCGGTCGAGCTGCCCGAGGGATTCGTGAAGGGAGCGGTCAAAAGTTTGAAGCACAAGAAGTCAGCAGAGGGCGAGGGGCAGACTCCTGAGAGCGCTAGTGCAGCGGCTGAGGCGCCGGCAAAAGTGGAAGGATTCGTTGCTCGTTTACTGAAGTGGTTGGGTTCGTTTCACATGGCGTCCACTCATTTCCCGATTGGATTGTTGATGGCTGGTGCGCTTGCGGAGCTTCTTGCAGTCACCTCGAAGAGAGAGGTTTGGTTGACGGTGACTCGGTTCCTTTTAGTGACCGGGGCTCTGGCCGCGATTCAGACCGCGGCGTTTGGTTGGTTCTACCACTACAGTGGCGTCAGCAAGGTGTACGACTTCCACAAGTGGCTTGGAACACTGGTGGCGATATGGGCCGTGCTCTCCGCTGGCGCTGCGGTGCTTTTCGAATGCAGAGAGGGTACCCTCGAGAGGCGGCGATTGAGGGGGGCGGTGTTCGTTGGGGCGGCCTTGGTGGGCTTCGTTGGCTTCCTTGGTGGAATCCTCAGCTACGGGTTGGAGTTGCACCGCTTTTGATTTCCTGCCGGAGAGTGTCAAAGGGCGGGTGGATGTGTGCGTAGGCTGGATACTCCCGCGTGGCCTGCGATGGGCGGTATCGGAAGTGGCGATAGATCCAGAGATAAAGGTCTGGGTTCCGGTTCACGACTTCCTCCAACACGTCCCAACCGCGTTGAACGGCATCATTGATCGACTCCGAGGAGGCGACTTCGATCGGATCGAGGGCGATGACCTTCACGCCATTAACCCCATCTGGCAATGAAATCACCGGCACCCAGAGAGCACCCGTGCGACGCGCAAGAATCACGTGAAGAGGAGTGACGCTTAGTTCAAACCGTGGCTTTCCGAAAGCGGAGACGATCGAACCATTCGGCCCCGGCGGCATCGTCAGATCAAAGAGGAAGGCAACGCTACCACCGCTCTTCAGATGTTTAAGCAGCCTCACTGCGGCCCCTGCTTGAGGGACGACCTGGTTGCCAAAACGTGATCGTAAGCCGTGGAAAAAGGGTCGTAGCAGAGGGTTCTTGAAATCTTCACCAACAATCATCATCGGAAGACCACTCGCGGCCACCGCGAGAGATGAGAGTTCCCAGTTGCCAAAATGGAAAGTCGTCAGCACGAGGGGTTTGCCGGAGGACCTCGACCATCTTGCCGCTTCGTCAAAGCCGATCATTTCTGTTATCCGATTGACCTGAGGGATGTCGCGCGACGCCGACCAAAAAAGTGACAACATAGTCCGCGCGAAGTTCACATAGCATTGACGTAGAATGTGATGACGCTGACTTGGCCCGCACTCAGTGAAGGCGAGTCGGATGTTCTGTTCCGCGTATCGACGTCCTGATGAATCGACGCGCCATGCGATCTCACCTACGAGAAGCGCGAGCGTATTGAGTGACTTGAAGGAGAGTGGGGACAACAGGCGGACCAAAGAGCTGCAACCGACGAGCTCTAGGCGAAAGCGGAAACGCTTCCACAGCGAGTGACGCTGACTTGGCGGTGCATCACCGGAACTTCTCGCGCTATTCTGTGGAATCATGGTTATGAACATTGAAGCTCAAGAGTTCTTCGTCCTGCTAGAAAAGTTGATGCGGACGCCCACCGCACCCTTCAGAGAGGATGGAATTCGAAACTGTGTGCGAGAGGCCGCGGCAAGGGTTTCGGGTGTATGCCTTCGAGAGGACCGCTGGGGGAACGTTTTGGTATCCTACGAATCTGCCCCAGAATCAGAGAAGATTACCTTCTGCGCTCACATGGATCATCCGGCCTTTGTGGACGGGGAGTTTTTGGGTTCGATTGACCCTCGGTATCACAACCCGAACAACGCCATCACGCTCCATCCAAATGGCATCGGAACTTGGAATCTCATTCCTTTCGAGCGTGTTAACGGCACCATTGTTGGGGGGGCCTGCGATGATCTGATCGGGTGTGCTGTGGCGGTAGGAACGGTCCTCCATCATGCTCGTGAGCGCACACGCTGCAGTGTCCATGCGCTGCTGACAATCGCCGAGGAGTTAGGGCTTTACGGAGCGGCCTTGGCGGTGCAATCGGGCCTGCTTTCCCGACAGGCGACAGTCATCTCACTTGAGACAAGCCCTGCCCTTAATCCGACCCAGTTCCACGCTGGGTGCATCGTTCGAGTTGGAGATCGCAAAACCGTTTTTACGCCAGAAATAGCAGAACGATTGACAGATATGAGTGTCCGATGCGGCATCGCGCATCAGGTGAGGTTGATGGATGGGGGCACCTGTGAAGCCACCGTTTTTCAACGGGCGGGATTCAGAACTGGCGCAATATGCGTGGCTCTAGGGAACCCCCACAATCAAGGGCCGTCACTAAGCTGTGCTCCTGAATATGTAAGCGAGTCCGACACCCTCGCGATGCTCGCGCTTGCCGTCGCATTCTCAGAAGACCGCGTCGGTCCGACATCTCGCCGCTTCTCGCTTGAAGACCTCACGAAAAAAGCTGGCGAGCAGTGGCAAATGCGGCGAGGGCCAAATTTTTCGTCTGACAAACACGACTGCAGCCCAACAACATAGAAGCCACCGAGCTCTTGGATTCAAAAAACTTTTTGACGGGGGCGAGGAGTTGGGTAGATTGCTCAACCCGCCGCTGAAAAGCAGCGTGCGCCAGAAAGCAAAGCTGATGGCGAGATCTTTGAGAGTCTGATTTCCAATCGGA
>CAZAZT010000111.1:0-12953 GCA_964489645.1 uncultured Chthoniobacteraceae bacterium
TGTCGACCCCAAGGAAGATGGTGCGCGGTACAGGGTTTGAACCTGTGACCCCCTGCGTGTGAAGCAGGTGCTCTACCGCTGAGCTAACCGCGCAACAGACCGAAGAACGTGCCATGCTCCGGCTCGCAGGGCGAGACTTTTTATGCGAAGCCACCCCGTCCGCACGTCACTCGCATCCTCATCCCGCCCTTCAGATCCACGGGGTACCACATCGGCCTCTCCTGAAACCGATGTGGTAAAGGCAAACCCTTAGGCCCCCCACGCAATGAGCCGCAGCTCATGCGCTTGAACCAAATCGGGATGCGTCGGGATCACACGGACGTTCAGTCCGTACGAACCGCTCTCCGTCGCAGGAACCGCCCCCTTGTACACATAGGCACCTTGGCGTCCTGCCTCCTCAGACCTCTCCAATCGCACCGAGTTGGGCGAGGCGATATGCCCATTCAGCTCTTCGCCGAAGTAAGCCTGAACCTCCACATCACCGGGTTCCACCCGTCCCAGTTTCACGATCGCTGACACGGCCAACTGATCCCCCACCTGAACCTCCACGCCGTCCACACCCGTTTCAACTCGCTCGACGCGAACATCTCCCCAATGAGCCCGCATCTTGTCTTTCCAATCGGCCAAAGCAGCTGCTGCCTTTCCGCCGCTCGCCCCCAACCGAATGTGCGCCGCAGCCGCAGAATCATAGAGACGTTCCGCGTACTCCCGCACCATCCGCTCGGTGTTGTAAACCGGCGTGATCGAGCGGATGGACTCCCGCATCAACTGCAACCAAGCCAAGGGCAACTGCCCGTCTGGCTTCGCATAGAACAATGGAACCACCTGGGTCTCCAACACATGGAACAGGCTCGCCACATCCACCTCATTCTGGAACTCCGGCGATCCATCACTGATGTCCGCGCCGATGGCCCATCCCGCCTTCCGGTTGGTGCGATATGCCTCACACCACCATCCATCCAGTACCGAAAGGTTCAGCCCTCCATTCGGCGGCAACTTCATCCCGCTCGTTCCACTCGCTTCCAACGGTCGCAACGGGTTGTTCAACCAAAGATCCACCCCTTGATACATGCGCCGACCCACATACGTGTCGTAGTCCTCGATGAAAACGATGCGGTTCTCGAACTCCGGCATGCGTGTATAGCGGTAGACCTCCTGGATGAAAGACTTGCCCGGCTCATCCTTCGGATGCGCCTTCCCCGCAAACACGAACTGTACCGGTCGCTCCGGATTGCCCAAAAGTTTCAACAGACGCTCGGGATCCTTGAACAGCAAGGTCGCTCGCTTGTAAGTCGCAAATCGCCGCGCAAATCCGATCGTCAAAACCTCCGGATTCAACATTCCGCCAACCGATCGGATGCGCTCCGGAGCCTCCCCAAGCCGATGATACCGAGAAGATACCCGCTTGCGGACGAACTCCACCAAGCGCCGCTTCAACGCCTGATGCGTCCGCCAAAGTTCTTCATCTGGGATGTCGTAAACACCCCGCCAGTACTCCACATCGATCAAACGTTTCTCCCAATCCGGCAAATACTTATCGTACAATGCCGCAAACTCAGGGGCCATCCATGTCCGCGTATGGATTCCGTTGGTCACACTCGTGATCGGCACCTCATGCTCAGGAACCCCTGCCCAGACATCTTTCCAAAGCCCCTGTGACACAAACCCATGCAGTTCGCTAACCCCATTCGCGTGGCGACTCGAACGCAATGCCAGAATCGTCATGGAAAATGGCTCCGTCGGATCCTTCCGCGTCTGTCCAAAACTGCAGAACGTCGAGAAATCGATGCCAACCTGCGCCGGATAATGTGAGAAGTACTTCTCCATCAGGCCTAACGGGAATGCATCGTTGCCCGCTGGCACTGGGGTGTGAGTCGTGAACACATTTCCCGCAGCCACCAACTGCAGCGCCGCATAGAAACTCAACCCATTCTCCTGCACCTGACGCCGGACCAACTCCAACGTGAGAAATGCCGAGTGCCCCTCGTTCATGTGGAAGACCGCCGGCTTGATCCCGAGCACGTTAAGCGCATGAACACCGCCGATCCCCAAAACGATCTCCTGCTTGATGCGCATCTCGTTGTCGCCGCCATACAACTGCGCCGTGATCAGGCGATCTTCCTCAGTGTTCTCCGGGATGTCCGTGTCCAAAAGGAACAAAGTGATCCGCCCCACCTCCAATCGCCAGATTTTCGCCCGTACACGCCGACCAATGATTTCCACATCCACGTAAGCTGGATGTCCCGAAGTATCGCGCGCCTCGATCAACGGAAGATGCGAGAAGTTCTGGTTCAGTTGAACGCTCTCCTGCCATCCGTCCCGGCCAATCTGCTGGCGAAAATAGCCATGCCGGTACAAGAGGGTGAAAGCGCAGAACGGAAGCCCCAGATCACTCGCAGCCTTGCAATGATCCCCCGAGAGGATCCCCAACCCACCCGAATAGTTCGGGAACGATTCATGAAAACCGAACTCAGCCGAAAAATACGCCACCGGCCCCGTCTCCTTCGAGACAATCGCCTTGCCCTTGGGCGCCTTGCGGGTGAGTCCATACGTGTCCTTCGCCGCCATGTACGCGTCAAAGCGCCCCTCCACCGCCTTCATCTCGCGGATGAAGTCATCGTCTCCAGCCAACTCCTGGAGTCGTCCCTGCTTCGTCAGTTGAAGCATCCGCACCGGGCTGTGATTTGTCTGATCCCAAAGCACAGGATCCATCAACCAAAACAGCCGACGCGCATCCGGCTGCCACGTCCACCAGAGATTGAACGCAATCTTGTGCAGGGGTTTCAACGCTTTGGGTATCCGCGGCGTTACATTGTAGGTTCTGATTGGATGCATAGAGCAATAGATTCTGTTCTACGCCCTGGGGGGAACCAACCCCCAAAGAGTGCGCCTACCCAACAAGACACTCAAGCCCACTTTTCCCATCCTCGTAAAAGAGCCATCCTCTCCAACAGCCGAAGCCAACCCCTCCCCTTTGCACTCCGTCCAGCGGACTCAGCCCAGACAAATAAAGGAAGGGCGCCCTTCCATCGAAGCGACGCCCTTCAAACACCTGTCGGCTTGCCGACAGCACCAACACAACACTTGGTTCTACTCCCGACCCAACCTCAGGACGGATTTCAAACCAACTGATTTGAAATATTTGGAATACTTACTTAACAGACCACTCCTTGCAACTCTGAGTTCTCTCAGTTCGCAGGAACCACATTCACGCGACGCCCTTCCTGATCGAAACGCACCTTCCCGTCAACCAACGCGTAAATCGTGTAGTCACGTCCCAACCCCACATTCAACCCCGGACGAAACTTCGTCCCACGCTGGCGGATGATGATGTTTCCCGCAACAACGCTCTGGCTACCGAACTTCTTCACTCCAAGACGCTTGCTTGCACTGTCACGTCCGTTCTTGACCGATCCTTGACCCTTTTTATGCGCCATAAAATACTAAGGTTTTTTGTAAAACGATTGATTAAGAATACTAAACAGCAATCCCAGTGATTTTCAACTTCGTCAACTGGCGACGATGACCAACCGTCCGATGGTAGCCTTTCCGGCGACGATACTTGTAGGCAATCACCTTCTCACCTTTGTACTGGGAGACAATCTCCGCCGAAACAGAGGCCCCCTTCACGTCGGCACCCGTGCGCACAACGCCAGCATCAGCAACCATCAACACGTCGTTGAAGGTGGTTTTGCCACCAGATTCGCCTTCGAGTTTCTCCACACTGATCACATCTCCCTGAGAAACACGGTACTGCTTCCCGCCTGTTGAAAATACTGCGTATGCCATATGCGAATGAAAGTGAGAGTGGATTTTTCTAGTGTGGAGCGATCAAGGCTCCCTCCCCCCGATCGCAGACCTCCAGAACCCTAATCCGCTCTCCTACAAGAGGATGGAGACAGTTGAGTGCTCGGTGCTGAACCAAGGGTCGGGAATCGTCGCAACAAGTCGGGGGGGAGACAAGGAAAAACCCGTTCTTTTGGCTCCGCCGCCCCTGCCAAACGTGAACCACACCCCTCCATGCCACGCCAAACTCCCTCGCTGCAACAACACAATCCCCACCCCGCCCAGACGATGAATCCGCCAAGCCGCCATCTCCCGCACGTCTGCCCTCCACAAAACATCCTGTGTTCGCAGCCCAACAAATGACCGAGACGCCGCCTCCCCTCTCCACCCAGCAACATCTGAAGCTCACCCAAGACTTCGCCACACCAAACGCGCCCCCCCTAAACAACATTCTCCCGGACAACCCGAGTTGCCGGCCCCTCCGATCTTTCCCCCTGAGGAAAATCACACTCGAATGGTCCGCCATACCTCATCTTGGACGGCATGCATCTCTTGTCGGGAATCGTCGGACCGATCATCAAACCCGTTCAAGTGCAACAGCCCATGGACGATGTAGAGCCCCAACTCTCCCTCCACTGTCCCTCCCCTCTCTTGAGCCTCGCGAAAAGCCGTGTCCGCGCTCACCACAATGTCCCCATGCTCGAACGTGATGACATCCGTCGCCCCCGCGATGTCCATGAACTCGCGGTGCAACCTGTCGATCCTCGCGTCAGACACGACCGTCACCACCACCTCATCAAGCTCCACATATCCGGTCGTTCCACCAACCTTCGGAAAACGCCCAGCGCATGCCGTCAACGCACCTCTCGCAAACCGCCTGATCCACGCCATATCCAAACGAACACCGCGCTGACGGTTCTGGACCAGAAACTTCGGGTTTCCTTCCCCCATCATTTCCTCGCCTCCGGCACAACCCGTAACGTCGTCTCCTTGCCATCACGGATCACCCGCACATCCACCGATTGACCGATCTTCACCGCATCCAGCGCGTACGTGTAATCGTAGATGTTGGCAACCTTCGCCGCCCCAAATCCGACAATCACGTCCCCTCCCTTCAATCCCCCTTTCTCAGCCGGGCTGCCGGCCCTCACTCCCGTGATCTTCACGCCCTTCACTTCCGTCCCATAATCAGGGATCGTCCCGACGTACGCGCGCAACGTCTCCCGATTCCCAGCGTTCTCAGAACTCCGCTCCACCCGCTCATAGGGGATCCGGTCCGAAGCCGAGACCAAATCCATCAGGACAGCAGAAGCGAATCTTCCGATCCGCTCCACCCCTTCCACATCAATTTTGTCCGCAACATCCTGTGGCCGATGATAGTCCTCATGCGAACCCGTGAAGAAGTTCAACACCGGGATCCGCTTCGGATAAAAACTGGTCGTGTCCGTCGGTAAATACGGGTCGTTCTGGAGGCTCAGTTGGAAGCCCGCGGCGATATTCCGCTTCTCGATCAACCTCCGCCACTGCGAGGAAGAACCTATCCCCTGAAGCGTTAACTTGTTCTCTCGCAACCTCCCAACCATGTCGAAGTTCAGATAAGCCGCCATCGAACCGATCGCCACCGGAGGCTGCTCGACAAATGCCGCAGAACCCAGCAAGCCGATCTCCTCGCCCGACCAACCCGCAAAGATCACCCCCCTCTTGAAACTCTCCGGTCGCCGCTCCCGCTCGGCAGCAACATAAGCCGCCAACTCCATCATCACCGCAGTGCCCGACGCATTATCGTCCGCACCCGGATGGATCGCGCTTTCCTCCCCCGATTTCGCCATCGAGTTGCCTCCGCCTCCTCTTCCCAAGTGGTCGTAGTGCGCCCCGATCACCACCCACTCCTTGGTCTCGCCACCTCCCGCTGGAACATAACCCACCACGTTACGGTCACTTCCGCGCCGATGCGTCACCATGGACTTCAGCTTCACCCGAACCCCTTTCACCGGAAAAGCCGGCTCCACATGCGGGTTCTCAGAGTCCAGAGCGGACTGCAACTGCTTGAGCGTCTTACCCGTCGATGCCACCAACCGTTCCGCCGCAGCACCCGTCACACTCGCCGCGATGATCCCCGATCCCGCCACAGAGGAATCATCGGTCAACGGCATCAACTCACCCGCATTGGATGAGTTCGGGCCCGCCACGAAAAGCACCGCCTTCGCTCCCCGTTCCCGAGCCAACATCGCCTTGTAACGCACCCCAGCATACCGGTTCAAATGTTGCCGCCTCTCCGCATCAACCCCTTCAGGCACATACCGAAGGCACAACACCACCTTGCCTTTCAAATCCATCCCCTCAAATGAGTTGTATCCGAACTTCCCCCCCGCGCCCTCCGGCGCCGACAACCCATACCCTCCAAAAACCAGCTCTCCCTCCGCTTCACCAGAATCACTGAAGCCCAACGGCCGAAAATCTTTATCAAACGTCAACAGCTCCGATTTCCCGCCGAACTCAAACGCAACCTCATTGCCCCCCGATTTCGCTTCCACTCCGGCAGGAAAATCAAACCCGCGCAGGTACCCCCCCTCAAACGCCTTCACACCAACGCGCTGAAAGTACTCGGAAATCCAGCTAGCCACGGCCTTGGCTCCCGCCGTGCCCGTCTTCCGCCCCTCCCGCGCAGGATCCGCCATCCAACCCACTTGCGCTCGGATGTCCTCCCGCGTGATCGCAGCAGTTCCATCGCCTTGCACCTCCCCACCGCGTGCGACCGCCGCCCCCCCAGCCACGCCCCCCGCCTTGTCCGAACCCGCTCCCGACCCCACCACCCCACGCGCAGGAGCGCTGTCCAACGCCGCGCGCGCAGCAGCATGATTCCAATCCGCAAGGTAGATCTGCGTGCCAGCCCCGCCCCGCCCCGAACTCCAACTCAACCGCGCACCATCCGGAGAAAAAACGGGCAACCCGTCAAACCCCTCCGTGAACGTCACCCGCACCGGCTCCTTGCGCCCATCCACATCCACAATGAACAGCTCGAAGTTACTGAACCCATGCTTATTGCAGGTGAAGATCAAGTACTCGCCAGATGGATGATAAAATGGCGCCCAAGACATCGCCCCAAAATCCGTCACCCGCCTGACATCGCTCCCATCCACTCGCATCGTGAAAACGTCCGCGTTCATCCCCGACGCATCAAACCGCCGCCACACAATCCGCGAACCATCCGGCGAGAAGAACGGTCCCCCGTCATATCCAGGCGCATCCGTCAGTCGCCGCACCCCCGTCCCATCCGCATTCATCACATACAGATCCAAGTAATACGCCGGATCCTTCTCAAAGCGGGCTCGATCCTCATCGGTCGCCTGAGAGGTGAAATACGCCCGGTTCGATGAGAAAACGATGAGCTTGCCATCCGGCGAGAAAGAAGCCTCCGCATCATACCCCTCCGACTCGGTCAACCGACGCAACTGGGTTCCATCCGCATTCGCAGAGTAAATCTCGAAAGAGGGGTCGTAATCCCACGCATAGCGACGCGTCTTTCCTGACGCCCGAAAATCCAACTCCGCTTTCTGAACTTCAGCGGTCCGCGGATCATGATGCGTTGAGGAGAACAAGACGCGCCCCGATGTCCCTTGGAAAAAACCGCAGGTGGTTTTTCCGCTGCCCGGCGAGATCCGCGCCACGTCGCCGCTCTCCATATCGAGCGAATAGATCTGGTAGAAAGGGTTCCCCTCCTCTCGCTCGCTCTGGAAGATCATCCGTTTCCCGTCCCGCGAGAAATAGCCCTCCCCGCTGCGCTTGCCCTCGTACACAAGTTGCCGCGGCCGAGATAAAAAGCGCGCCTCACCAGATTCCCCTTCCGCTCCGAACGCCGCAGAGCAGCAAAGAACCAACGCCCACCGCACAACGGAAAACACTATCTTCATGATACAGGATTTGTTACGTAAAAACGGGCGCGCCGGAAATCACCAGCGCGCCCTTGTTCCAGACGGAGCAAAAATGCGCCAGATCAGCTCCCTAACGCTTTCTCGATTGTCGCCACCAACCCTGCATCATCAGGTTCCGTCTTCGAATCGTACCGCGCGATCACCTTACCCGACCGATCCACGAGGAACTTCCCGAAGTTCCACTTCACCTCGCCAGGGAACGCCGCCTCAGGCCCCGTCAACGCCGCGTACAACGGGTGTTTTGCCGCTCCTTTGACCCCCAGTTTGCTGAACATCGGGAAAGTCACATCGAACTTGTCCTTGCAGAACTTCTGGATGCCGAACTCGTCCTCCGGTTCCTGCGCACCGAAGTCGTTGCACGGGAAACCCATCACCACGAGCCCCTTGTCCTTGAACTTGCGGTACAGCGCCTCCAAGCCCGAGTACTGCCTCGTGTAACCACAGCGACTCGCCACGTTCACGATCAAAAGCACCTTGCCCTTGTAATCGCCCAACGTGGTGTCCTTCCCGCCAATGTCTTTCAGTGGGATCGCCTGAAGATCCGCAGCCACCGCGCTGCTCGTCGTGATCGCACCCGCTAACACAGCCGCCGAAGCCGCTGCCGTCTGACCGATGAATGACCGTCTATCCATGATGTTGTGTGTTCTGTCTGTTTGTTCTGCTGCAAAAAAGGCCTCTCAAAACGTGACACGCTTTCGCGGAACGTCACATCTGCGAATACGTCGTGGGAACAAAAACGCGGTTCGTGATCTTCGAGACAATGTCCCGATCGGCAAAGCCATCCTTCGCCTTCAACCGCTTCCACTCCGGATCCTCGCGGAACTTGCCCCACGCCTTCGCCCGCGCGTCCTCATCCGCGAACTGCAAAAGGTAGGTGAGATTAGGCATCCGCCCCCCAGCCACTGCGTGACCAAAAAAACAGGGATTCAGCCCCACTCGCTTGAAAATCTCTAACTCGCCGATCTGGAACATCTCCACTTTCTTCAGATGCGCGCGCTCGTTGTGACTCTCATACACCCTCAAATTGAAGATCCGTGGACTCCCCGGAAGGATCATCACCGAAAACTTCGGCATCGCGTCAATCCCCTGTAAAAGAGAGACTTCGTAGCGTTCATAAGGTGCCGCTTCCGGTGAAACATCGGCATATGGTCTGGCAGCCTCTTGGTGCACCGAATCCTTCGCCAACGCCTGCGGGGTGACCAGACTCATCCCAGTGATCGCGCGATGGACGATCAGCACCCAAACGGTCTCCGATCCCTCCGCCAGCTTCTCCTTCATCACCCCCACCGGACCAACCCCAGCCCGCGTGCACGCCGGGATGAAAGCGTCCCGTAAATAGCCCTCCAGCACCTCCATCCCACCCGCCCTCGGCGAATACATCCGAACCTCAAGATGATCCGCCCCCTCAGCGCCAGTCGGCGCAGCCCCCTGAACGGCCGCCCCAGATGCGACAGCCGCTGACACCGCCGATTGAAGGAATCCTCGTCGATTCATGCCCGTCTTTTTAGCAGGTTGAATACCCGCGTGATCATCGAGCAATCCAGACTCGATTCCCCCAACATCGTTGCCCAAAGTCAAACCCGTGCCCGACGACCGGACATCCTTCCTCGAAAAAATCGACCCGCACTGCGGCTTCCAAAATCTACTCGCCGAACTGCCTGGCATCGCCTTTTTCGCGAAAGACCACACCTCCCGCATCATCGCCGCAAACCGATGTTTCTTCGAGCGCTTCGGCTTCCGCTCCGAAAGCGAGATCGTGGGAAAAGACGACCACGACCTCTTCCCCGCTCAACTCGCCCGACATTTCCGCAAAGATGACGCAGAAGTCATGCGCTCCGGAAAACCCAAGCTCAACATCGTCGAACTCTTCTTCAACCGACAAGGACTGCCCGACTGGTTCATCACGAACAAACTCCCCCTGCGCGACCGCGCAGGCGCCGTCATCGGACTCATGGGCACAACGCAAAGCTACGGCGCAACCCATGACACCCTCCGACCCTACCTCTCCATCGACCGTGCAGTGGAATGTATCCGTCAGCGGTTCCGAGAGAAACTGACCGTCGAAAACCTCGCTCAACACGTCGGCATCTCCCCACGCCAACTCCACCGACGCTTCGTGGAAACCTTCGCCATGAGCCCCCAATCGTTCCTCATGCGGGTCCGTATCCAAGCGGCTTGTGAGATGCTCCAGTCGCGGGACTGCCAACTTTCCGAGGTCGCCCTGCAATGCGGCTTCCCCGACCAAAGCGCGTTCAGTCAGCATTTCCGCAAACACATCGGTCAAACTCCTCTTCGCTTCCAAAAAGAACACCGACTCAGACTAAGATCGCAATCCCACACCCCATGACAGATGGACGAACACATTGACCTCGAAAGCGATCTCTACTTCATGAGCGAAGCCCTCCGCCAAGCTCGACGCGCTTGGGAAAAGGAGGAAGTGCCCATTGGCGCGGTCATCGTCCGCGGCGGACGCATCATCGCCCGTGCACACAACTGCGTCGAAGAACTCAAGGACGCAACCGCCCATGCCGAGATGCTCTCACTCACCCAAGCACAAAGTGTGGTCGGGGATTGGAGACTCACCGACTGCGACCTCTATGTGACCAAAGAGCCCTGTCCGATGTGCGCTGGCGCGATCGTTCATACACGTGTGCGTCGCATCATCTTCGGATGTCTTTCCCCAAAGGACGGCGCGGGCGGGAGCCTCATGAACCTGCTGCAACACCCCAACCTCAACCACCGGTGCGACATCACGACCGGTGTGCTCCAAAATGAATGTTCTGCCATGCTACAAGCCTTCTTCCGTGAGCGACGCAACGCGCAACGGGATGACGAAACCCTCTGACCACAACCCCAAAAATCCCCCTGATGCACCCGGACACACTCCTGCTATTCGATATCGACGGAACCCTGTTACTGACGGGAGGCGCGGGGGAACGCGCACTGCGCCAATGCATCCCAGAAGTGCTTGGCATTGAAGATGACATGCACGGAATCGAGATCGCCGGTCGAACCGATACCGGTATCGCGCGTCAGGTCTTCAGCAAACACGGAGTCCCCTTGGAAGAGTCGAAACTCCTTCGCTTCCACGAGGCGTATCTGCGAAATCTTTTCACCAACCTCGAAACCTCCGGAGGCTGCATCCTCCCCGGCATGGCCGAGATCTTGGAACGCTGCTCCCGAGAACCACGCATCACCCTTGGTCTGCTCACGGGCAACCTCCAGCGAGGCGCTGAGGCCAAACTCACCCGATTCGGGATCGCGCATCACTTTGCGTTCGGGGCCTTCGCAGATGATCACCACGACCGGAATGCCCTCGGAACCTTCGCCCTGCAACGCGCACATGATCACACCGGAGTTCACTTCTCCCCCCATCGTGTCTTCGTCATCGGGGACACCGCGCATGACATCACCTGCGCCCGCGCAATCGGAGCGCAAGCCGTCGCCGTCGCAACCGGGAAGTTCACCGTCGAAGATCTTGCCCCCCACCGCGCTGACCATCTCTTTCCCGATTGCTCGGATGTGGATGCAGTGATGCGCGTCTGGTGCTGACCTCCTGCGCGCCCACCTCAAGGTCAATCCCGTGTCATCCCACGACTCGCAGTCGAATCCGGTCCAAGCCATGAGGCGTCCCGGCACACGGCGCTGGAGCGCACTCTTCTTCATCCAAGCGCACGCTATCGCCCTGTGGTACGTCCCGTTCAGCGGTGTCCTCAAGCAGCACGGCTACGAATCGATCGTGCCCGAGGCCTTTGCCCTGACCGGGCTGGCGGCATTCATCTCGCCGATGCTCGCCGGCGCACTCGCCGATCAACACACCTCGCCAACACGCATCCTCCGATTCCTCGCGCTCGGCATCGCCGCCACGCTGGCGCTGACGTTTCACGCCATCGCGTCAGGCTGGTCGAGGGGCACCATCCTAGCCCTTTTCCTGTTCCAACAGCTTTGGTCCGCTCCCTCTTGGAGCATCGCCAACACCATCATCCTCAACTCACTCGAGAATCCGCAGAAGAGCTTCGGCCCCATCCGCGTCTGGGCAACCTACGGCTGGATGGTCGCCGGCCTCCTGATCGGCTTCGTCCTTCATCTGGACGGAAAAATCGCCACGGGATATGCCGCATCTATCGCGTGGATCGGCGTCGCGATCTTCACCTTGTTCATCCCCGATTTCACTCCGACATCATCGTCCCGTCGTCCATCGTTCAAGGAACTGCTCGGTCTCGAAACGTTCCAGCTTCTCCGCTCCGCACGCAACCGCGCGGTCTTCCTCACCGCTGGGCTTTTGACCGTCCCAGTCGCAGCGTTTTACCCGTTCACACCTCTCCAGATGCACGATCTTGGGCTCACGCAGACCAGCGGCATCATGGCCCTCGGGCAGATCACGGAGGCAGTCGCAATGTACCTGCTTGCCCCGATGCTCGGCCGATTCGGCCTGCGCAACCTGCTCCTCACCGCCATCGCTGCATCCGTGCTCCGCTACGTTCTTTTCGCAATGGATCAACCCGCAGCGATCATCGCAGGAGTGCTCCTGCATGGCGTGTGCTTCACCTTCTTCTTCATCCCAGCGCAAATATATATCGAACAGCATGTTCCAAATTCCATGCGCTTCCGAGCCCAAGCGATGATGACCCTGCTGGTCGGTGGATGCGGAAACCTTCTCGGCTTCCTCGTCTGCGGATGGCTCCGCAACCGATGCGCCTCAGATCTCGGGACGACCAACTGGTTGTCCTACTGGTCAATCTTGAACGCAGGTATCCTCGCCGCTCTGGTCTACTTCCTTTGGGAATGGCGCAAAGGAACTCCAGCTCAGGACGTTAACCAGACGCCTCCATTGCACACGGCCAATCAGGAAACGCTCTGAGGTTCTCCCTCACAAAAACACCGCAAGACTCACCGCTTCTGACGGACCACCCGAAATCCATGGTCATCCGCTCGGTAGGTAGCCTCCTTCGATCGATCACGATTCTGGTTGGCGCAAAAGCCGACGGCGTTACGCCAGCTTCCTCCGCGCAGCATCCGCACTTCCGACAGCGGGTCGGTCCCATTCCAGCACCACTCCCAAACATTGCCGCTCATGTCGTATAAACCCAACTCGTTCGGTGATTTGAGTCCGACGGGATGCGCGTGCTGATCGCTATTCCCATTGAACCATGCGACCTCCTCCGCTCGGTTCCCTCCACTGCACTTGAACCGTTTGGACCGGATTCCCCCCCGAGCCGCCCACTCCCACTCGGC
>CAZAZT010000112.1:0-12727 GCA_964489645.1 uncultured Chthoniobacteraceae bacterium
CGGTGTGGCGTGATCACACGTTGAACCGGAACTCCATGACGTCTCCGTCTTTGACGATGTATTCTTTCCCTTCGATCCGGAGTTTTCCCGCTTCTCGGGCTTTTGCATAGCTTCCGAGGGTGACGAGATCGTCGAAGGCGATGGTTTCGGCCGCGATGAAACCGCGTTCGAAGTCGGAGTGGATGACGCCTGCGGCTTGGGGGGCTTTGTCGCCGGCGCGGATGGTCCATGCGCGGGTCTCTTGCTCACCGGTTGTGAGGTAGGTGCGGAGTCCGAGGAGATGGTAAACGGCTCGGATCAGGCTGCCGACCCCGCTTTCTTTGACACCGAGGCCTTGGAGGAATTCGAGGGCCTCTGCGTCCGACAGTTCCATGAGTTCGCTTTCGATTTGAGCGCTGATGACCACGGTCGAGGTTCCGAGATGTTCACGGGCATAGGTTTGCACGGCCCTGACGTGGTGGAGCGCTGGCGGGGCGTCGCTTGGAAGCGGGGCGTCGGGGTTTTCAGCGAGTGCTGAGGCTGCCGCGAGATCGGCCTCGCTCACGTTGCAGGCGAAGATGGTTGGTTTGTTGGTGAGCAGGAAAAACTCTTTGGCGATGCGTTGTTCTTCGTCCGAAAGGGCGACGGTGTTGGCGGGTTTCCCGTCATTCAGAGGGGGGAGGAGGCGGTCGATCACGGCGGATTCGGCTTTTGCCTCTTTGTCACCGGTGCGGACAAGTTTTTGGAGGCGTTCCTGGCGTTTGGTCAGTGACGCCATGTCTGCGAGGATGAGTTCTGTGTTGATGACTTCGATGTCCCGGACGGGGTCGACGGAACCGCTGACATGGTGGATGTCATCATCTTCAAAGCAGCGGACGACTTGGACGATTGCGTTGACTTCGCGGATGTGGGAGAGGAACTGGTTTCCGAGACCTTCGCCGGAGCTTGCTCCTCGGACGAGACCTGCGATGTCAACGAACTCGATGGCGGCTGGGATGATGCGTTTTGAGCCAGAGAACTTCGAAAGGACTTCGAGGCGCGAATCTGGGACGGTGACGACTCCGACGTTGGGGTCGATGGTGCAGAAGGGGTAATTTGCGGCTTGGGCTTTGCGAGTGCGTGTGACGGCGTTGAACAAAGTGGATTTACCGACGTTAGGGAGACCGACAATACCAGCGGAGAGCATGATGAGAGAAAGGATTGAGGGTGGAACGCTATGCGGACGGTTGGGAGGACGAAAGAGAAATGGGCCGGGGAGCTTGGATGGGGTGGTGGGCGGGACAGGGCATCGCGGGGACAGGATTTTGTGTGGTTTGATCTGGATGTCTTCGATGTGGGGGGTGATGTGGAGAAAACTTTTTGAGTGGGGATGCGGTCTCATTTTGCCAGCGCACTGTTTGTGGTGTTTGGGATCTGCGGATGAGGAGGAGTGGTGTTGTGCGGCGTGTCGTGAGCGATTGCCCTTTGTGGGAGAGGATCGGTGTGCGCGGTGTTCGCGTCCGGCTTGGGGGAATGTATTGAGTGGAAGCGTGTGTGGGGCATGTCGCGACGTGGATTTTGCGTTTGGGACGAACTTCTCGGTGTTCCGGTTGGAGGGAGAGGTTCGGGAGATGGTGCATCGGATGAAGTATCGGGGGGCGGCGGCCTTGGCGGGTCGGTTGGGGTATTGGCTTGGAGGAGCGGTTGCGCGTCGACTGGGAGGGATGGAGGAGGTGGACGCATTGATCCCTGTGCCATTGTCGCGTTGGCGTTGGCTTTGGCGCGGGTACAACCAAGCGGAGTTGTTAGCGCGTGCGGCGGGAGTCCGTTCGGGGGTGCGGGTCCTGGATGGGTTGGAGCGGCTTCGCCATCAGGGAGCGCAGGTGGGGGAGGGGCGTGGCGAGCGGTTGACCCGGTTGCGCGGAGCGTTTCAGGTGCGGCGTGGGGTGGCGGTTCGGGGAATGAGTGTGGTCTTGGTGGACGATGTGTTCACCACGGGAGGGACTCTGGATGCATGTGCACGCGCGCTGGTGGAGGGAGGAGTGCGTTCCGTGCGTGCGTTGACGCTTTGTCGGGGCTAGGATTTGGCGCATGTCGATTTTCAGCAGGCCATCGTTCTATTCCGACAAGAAGCGGGAGTTGCCGCAGGGTTTGTGGCAGGCATGCCCGGCGTGTTCGGAGCTGATCCATAATCTGGAGTTGCACCAGAACCACCGAGTTTGCCCGAAATGTGACCATCATTTCACGCTGGGTGCGGCTGACCGCGTTTCGATGTTGGTGGATGCGGACAGTTTTGAAGAGATGGACGCGGCGATGACTTCGGTGGACGTTTTGCAGTTCACTGGTCAGGCGAGTTACACGGAGCGGTTACGGACCTATCAGAAAAAGACGGGGATGTGTGATGCGGTGGTTTCGGGTTTTGGTCGGATCAGGGGGCTCCGTTTGGGATTGGCGGTGATGGATTTCAACTTCATCGCGGCGACGATGGGGGCTGTGGTGGGAGAGAAGCTGACCCGGGTAGTTGAGGCTGCGACGGCGGCGCGGGTACCTGTCGTGATCATTTCGGCTTCGGGTGGTGCGCGGATGTACGAGGGGGCGGTGTCGTTGATGCAGATGGCCAAGACGTGTGGAGCTTTGGCTCGGCACGCTCAAGCCAAGTTGCCGTATATTTCGGTGATGACGCACCCGACGACGGGCGGGGTCAGTGCGAGTTTTGCGACGTTGGGGGATATCAATCTGGCGGAGCCACGAGCGATGGTGGGGTTTGCGGGACCTCGAGTGATCCGTGAGACCACGCACCAAGATTTGCCGGCGGGATTTCAGACTGCCGAGTTCTTGCAGGAACACGGGTTGGTTGACCGGATCGTTCATCGGAAAGAGCTTCGCGATACGTTGTACGAGTTAATGGCGCATCTGACCAAAGTGGTGGCTTAGGGATAAGGGTTTTGGGTACGTGGGGTTATGGATTACGCGGAGTCGCTTGAGTGGCTGTATGGCACCCAGGTTCATGGCATCCATTTGGGATTGGATACGGTTCGCCAGTTGTTGCTCGCCTGCGGCGTTGATCCGGAGCGTCCGGTTGGCGAGGGGCTGATTTTCCACGTTGCGGGTACGAATGGGAAAGGTTCGGTGTGCAGCTTGTTGGATGCGGGGCTTCGGGGGCGCGGTCTGAGGACCGGCTTGTACACTTCGCCTCACCTTGTGCGATTTCGGGAGCGCATTCGAGTGGATGGCGAGGAGATCGGGGAGGAGGCGGTTGCTGAGGGGTTGACGATTTTGCGGGAGTGCTCTGCGAGGCTTGGGGTCGAGCCGACCTTTTTCGAGTTGGCGACGGTACTTGCATTGCGTCATTTCGCCCGGGCGAGAGTTGATGCATTGGTGCTAGAGACTGGGATGGGTGGGCGCTTGGATGCGACGAATGTGGTGCGATCGGATGCGAGTGTGGTCACTCGGATCGGGATGGATCACATGGCGTTTTTGGGGGGCACCTTGGGAG
Organism: uncultured Chthoniobacteraceae bacterium; assembly: GCA_964489645.1. GTDB lineage: Bacteria > Verrucomicrobiota > Verrucomicrobiia > Chthoniobacterales > Chthoniobacteraceae > JBEEPE01. Next base: position 3,455 of record CAZAZT010000112.1, read on the forward strand.
CGATTGCGGGAGAAAAAGCGGGGATTTTCAAGCGAGGTGTGCCGGGTTTCACCTCGGAACAGGATGCGGAGGCGATGCGTGTTCTGGCAGAGGTGGCGCGCGATGAGGCGGTCGATCTGGAGGTGGTTGAAAGTCACTCGTTTCCCGATGAATGGGCCTTGGGATTGATCGGTCGGCATCAGCGTGCGAATGCGGCATTGGCGCTTCGAGCGTTGAGCGTTGTTCTTGGGGAAGATGTGAGCGCTTTCAGAGTGGCGTTTGAGGGCGCGAGGTGGCCGGGACGCTTTGATGAGGTCGCTCCGGGATTGATCTTGGATGGCGCCCACAACCCAGATGCAGCGCGCGTGCTCGGAGAGGCGTGGATTGAACGGTTTGGTCCGCGCTCGGCCGTGGCGTACATTGGGATGATGTCAGACAAGGATGTGGAGGGCGTGCTCGAGGGGTTGGCTCCGGCGCTTCGGGAGGTTGTAGTGGTGACGGCGCTTGGGCCGAGGGCGATCGGAGAGGAGGAGTTGGCACGGCGTGCGGCGGGCTCGTTTCGGCGTCGCGGAGTTCCGGTTCGGATTGGGCGCCGAGGGGATGGGGCTCTTTGGTCAGAGATGTCACGGAGGAGCGCAGGGGGCGAGCGGTTGTTGGTGACGGGATCCCTGTATTGGGTGGGCGAGGTGATGGGGTGGCATCGCGGGCTGGGGGTGGAGAGGAGTGCTCAGTGAGGCGCATCGGTGTCTCGTTGAGCAGATGGCGTTTGAGTTGCTTTCTGTCAGGGAGACACCGGTTGGGTGCACACAAGGTGATTCGTTCCATGGCTTTTTCAGACAGAGTTCGGCTGGGGTTCATGGGTGTGGGGTTCGCTTTGTCGGGCTTTTTCGCTGGGAGTTGTCGGGCGGCGGAGGTTGGCGATTGGATTTTTCTGGGAGGGAAGACGGGGTTTGAACTCAGGGAATCTCGATGGACCGAAGCGTTTCTGAGAGAAGCGGATCCCGGCATCGCGGACCGCATCCTTTGGGGCGTTCAGCCGTACGTCACGGCTACCGAGCAGGCAGAGTGGGAGAAACGCTTTTTCCGTTCCCCTGCGGTCGTCGGTGCCGCGCGGGTGGTGTGGTTTCTTGGGGCAGAGGAAAGTTCTGAACCCGTCTTTGATGGGGAGAAATCCTCGCGCCGATGGAGCGCCTTCTTGGAGAAGTGGAAGACTGTCCGAGGTGATCGTGGGGCCGAGGATGTGGTGATTGGTCCGCCACGGATGGAGGGGAACGAGGATCTGGATCGACGGCGGGCGGAGGTTTCGTCGGTTCTCAAAGGTGTGGTGGAAGGGGTGGGTTTGAAGTACGTCGATCTTGGGCAGTTGATGCGGGACGTTGCGGGGAATCGGGAAGTGGCGACTGCGTTACTTCCGAGGGGGGAGGTGTCGGAGGGCGGGTCTGCTTACTGGACAGGGCGAGGGTTTTTGACGGGCGAGGGTCACCGGCTGGTTGCGAAACGGTTGGTCACGGCATTGACGGGGCATCGTTTTCTGAGCTCGTCTAAGGCGCAGGCATTGAGGGAGGGTATGAGTCGTGGCGTTTATGACGCGGGGGGCTTGGTGCGTTTCGTGGAGACGAGGGCTCCATTCACGGGGTTGATTGGGGAGGGGTTGTTTGAGGGGCGTGGGCTGCCGGATCTCGGGGACGGGGCGGTTGTGCGCGAGAAGGTGACGTTTGCTGCGGCGCAAGGGAAGTCGGGGGGGGATGGCGCCTTCATGCGTCGGCATGACGCTGCGTCGGGGTTGCGGGTGTCGGTGCTCGCGACTTCGGTACGGTTTCCGGCATTGGATGGGGCTTACCGCTTTGTTCGCGATGCTTCGGGCAAGTGGTCGTTTTTAGTGAGGGGTCAGGACGGCGAGGTGCGATTGGTTTCGCTGGTGGACAGAGGGGATGGGGGGGCATTGGACGAGGGGCGAATTGTTTCTAAACGGGTGGAGGAGCCTGCGGGCATTTGGGCGGACGGGGAATCAGTGGTTTTGGCGGAGCGGGGCGGGTTTTTCCGCTACACCGTTCGCGGTGGGGATTTTGAGGAGGGTCGGCGTGAGCCGTTGGCGATTGGGGAGGGATGGCGTTGGCGGGGAGATGATGCGGGGGGGCGGCCGTTGATCCAGCGAGTGAATGGGGGATTGCCGGGGTGGGGAGATGGGAGGGAAGGTTAGCGGGTTGCGTGAGGGTGTTGATGGTTGAGGGTGGCGGGTTTGACCTCTGTGCCGATGATTCCTCGTCTGGTTGAGGGGGATGCGCGCTTGCGATTGATGGCGGATGGGTTCGGTAATGTGGTGACGTACGGGGACGGGGATGATTCGATCCGGTTTGGGAGTCGAGGGTTGGGGAACTCGAGCGGCGGAGAGGAGAAAGGCGGGCGAGCATTTTCTTCACTGCGCAAGTTGCCGCCTGCGATTGCTTTGGCGCGTTGGGAGCATGGTGGGGGAGTTTCGCCGGTATCGGGTCCTCGTTGGCTTGTGGCGGGTTGGGGAGAGGTGAATGGGGTTTGGTCGGTTGAGTTGCGCGATGTGTCGGGTGTTGCGGGGGTGGGTGGTGTGGATCGGATCTTGAACTGGGGTGACCGAGGGTATCGACCGGCGGACATGGGAACGGATGCGGATGGAGCTTTGGTTGTCCTTTTATCGAGGAAGGAGACACTGGCTGAAATGCCTCCGGGGGATGATGATGCACACACACTTTTGGTGCGGATTGCGGGGGCGGGGAAGGGTGGCAAGAGGCGCTCGGGGGTTGATGCGAGGTGGGGTGTTGTCGGGGAGGCTGATGGTGGGGAGGGATGGGAGGCTTTGGCGGAGGGGGAGGTTTTGGAGCGGATGTGGTTGTACGGCGGAAAAATCGTGGAGAGGAAGAGCATGGTTGAGAAGGTTTTAGGGGCGAAAGATTTCCGCGTTCGCAGTGGGTTGGCGCGTTGGGTTGGTGAGCGGGTTCTTGCGGGAGAATGGGATGCTCAGATTGCCGCTCGATTGGCGGCTGATCCGTCGGAGTTCGTTCGGCAGGAAGCGTTTGAGATGGCGTTGCGGATGCCTGCTGCTCGGGTTCGGGAAGCCGTGGGATTGATGGAGGCACTCATGGGAGTGGGGACCCAAGATGGTTTTCGTGCGGAGGTCTATCCGGAGTGGCGGAAGAGGCAACGGGACGGGGATCGATGGAAGGTGCCGGCGGATGCGGAGTTGAGGCGGTATGTTTTTGGGAGGACTTCGGACACAGATCTGGAACGGATGGAGGCAGGGTTATCGGTCTATGAGGAGGCGGTGGCGCGGCTTGGGGTGAGCGAAGGGTTTCGTCGGAAAGGGTTTGTTGAGATTGCGAGAGCGCGCGGAACCTTTTTCTCGGAGGAGGTCATGAAGGTGGTTGGCGAGCGTGTGGCCAAGGGGGAGGCGGCGATGAGGTTTCAAGCCCGATTGCTGGACATGATTGGGGAGCGTGATGTTCGCGAGTTGGAGGCGGTTCGGGGACTGGTGACGCGTTTTACCGAGGCATCGTTGCCGGAGGTTCGGAGGGCGGCTTTTGGGGTGTTGATCTCGGCGGAGGGGGTTGGGGCCGTTTGGAGACGGGTCCAAGGGAGTTTGTCCAAGGAGGAGGAGGTTTTGGGTGTGTTTGCGGGACGTCAAAGCCCCGATTGGGCTGAACGAGGGCGGGATTGGGTGGTTTCGGAGTTGGGCTCAGGGGTTTTGACGAAGGAGCGGGCACGGAAGCTTTTTGGGGTTTTGGCGAGGACGAATGGCCGGTTCGGGCGGTTGAATGCCCCCGTTTTTTTGCGGGAAGTGATGGGAAAAAAGCCTTTGCGGGAGGCGGTTGAGGCGTTGGAGGCTATCCCGAGAGGGGATCGATCGGGGGTTTTACAGTTAGGGGACCTTGTGCGGTATGCGAGGGCTTGGAAGGCGGAGGGCGAGTCGGAGGAATCTCGGAGGGGGCGGCGGTTGGTGGCTTTGATGGCCAAGGAGAGCGACGGGGTGGAGGCGACGGCGATTGCGGAGTATCTGACCCGCTGAATCGGATGGATTTGGGCGCGCTGAGGAGTGGGGCGAGCGATGGTCTCGCGGGGCCTCGAACGATGTGAAATGGTAAGGTGTTGGGGGATGTTGCTTATCCTTATTTGGAACTGTTCTTGATAAAAAGAGAGCCCGCGTTACTCTGGAGGGATGTCTCTCCCAGAACATACAATTCCCGCGACACGGGCGGCTGGTCTGCCGCAAAGGAAGGGTCGCCGTCAAACGGAGCAGCGGCGAGCGGTGTTTGATGCACTGATGGCGAAGGCGGATCATCCGACGGCGGTGGAAGTGTTCATGCGGGTCAAGGGGCGTTTGCCCTCCATCTCTCTGGCGACGGTGTACAACTGCCTGGACACTTTGGTGGAGTGTGGGGTGGTGAGGCAGGTTCACCGAGACCGCGAACCCTCGCGCTTCTGCGCGAACTTGAGTGATCACGCGCACTTTTTTTGCACAAACTGTGGCTCGGTGACGGATTTGCCGCTGCGCAAATCGTTTGACGCATCCGCATTGTGGGACATGCCGGAGGGGGTGTCTGTGCATCAACAGGACACGACATTTCGGGGATTGTGTGGTGAGTGCGCTGCTGCGGGTGTGGCAGTTGGCGAGAGCGAAACTGGCGGCATGGTTGGCGGCGACGGAGTGGCGGTTGCGCCCTCTGCATCCGTGGATGGTGAATGATTTCTGGATTTTTAAAACGACATATGAGCCTGATTATCAAAGATCTGTATGCGAAGGTTGCCGGTGGTGTTGAGATCCTTCGGGGGTTGAATCTCGAGATCGAGAAAGGCCGGGTCCATGCGGTGATGGGACCGAACGGTTCTGGGAAGAGCACCTTATCCAAGGTCATCTCTGGCCATCCAGATTACGAGGTGACCTCGGGAGACATCTTGATGGACGGTGTGAGTTTGATTGGCATGGAGCCGGACGAGCGGGCGCGCATGGGACTGTTCATGGCGTTCCAGTACCCGATCGAGATCCCGGGAGTCAGCAATGCGAATTTCATCCGGGCTGCTTTGCAGGCGAGGTTGACGGAGGGAGAGGAGTTTGAGGCGACGGCGTTCTACGGGGATCTTTACCGGCAGATGGATCAGTTGGAGATCCCTCGCGGATTCACGGCGCGATCGGTGAATGAGGGCTTCTCGGGTGGGGAGAAGAAGCGGAATGAGGTGCTCCAGATGGCGATGCTGAAGCCGTCTTATGCGTTGCTGGATGAGACGGACTCGGGGTTGGATATTGATGCGTTGAAGACGGTTTCTGCCGGAGTGAACGCGCAGAGAGGTCCGGGGGTTGGGATGCTGGTGATCACTCATTACCAGAGGCTTTTGGACTACATCCAGCCGGATATCGTGCACGTTCTTGTGGGTGGGCGGATTGTCCGCACGGGGCCGCCGTCGTTGGCGTTGGAGTTGGAAGAGCGCGGGTACGATTGGATCCGAGAGGAAGCGGAGCAGGGGGTCTGCGAGTTGGCGGGCGTGTGATGAGGGGTGACGGAACCAAGAAGTCCTATGTCAGTTGACACTTTACAGCAGTTGGACATCGATCGCGCGAGGGGTGATTTTGCTTATCCTGAACAGCATCGGTTTGATGCGGGTTATGGGTTGAGCCATGACACCATCGATTACATTTCGGAGGTGAAGGGTGAGCCAGATTGGATCCGCGAGTTCAGGCATCGCGCGCTGGACGTTTTTGAATCGAAGCCGATGCCGACGCATTGGGCGACCCGTGATCTGGAGAACATCGAGTTCCAGAAGATCCGGTATTATCTGGCTCACGGACAGCGTCCTACGCGTTCGTGGGAGGATGTCCCTGAGGACATGAAGCAGACGTTCGAGCGGCTTGGGATCCCTGAGCAGGAGAGGAAGTTCCTTGCTGGGGTCGAAGCGCAGTTCGATTCGGAGGCGGTGTATTCCAACATCAAAAAGGCGTTGGGCGATGAGGGAGTCATCTTTGTGGGGTCGACGGAGGGATTGAAGGAGCATCCGGAGATTTTCCGGAAGTGGTTCGGGAAGGTGATCCCAACGGGCGACAACAAGTTCAGCGCGTTGAACTCGGCGGTTTTTTCTGGAGGCTCCTTCATTTACGTTCCTCCGGGAGTGAAGGTTAAGCATCCGCTTCAGGCATATTTCCGGATCAACGCGGAGAATTTCGGTCAGTTCGAGCGGACTTTGATCATCGCGGACGAGGGTTCTGAGGTGATGTACATGGAGGGGTGTACGGCCCCGAAGTTCGAGACGGCCACGTTGCATTCGGCGGTGGTGGAGTTGGTGGCGCTCAAAGGCGCAAAGATCCAGTATGTGACGGTTCAGAACTGGAGTTCGAACGTGTTCAATCTCGTGACCAAACGAGCCATTGCGCACGAAGAGGCGGAGGTGAAGTGGATCGACTGCAACATCGGTTCGCGGTTGACGATGAAGTATCCTGGGGTGGTTTTGAAGGGGCGGAAGGCGCGCGGTGAAGTGATCTCGATCGCGTTGGCTAACAATGGTCAGCATCAGGACACGGGGGCCAAGATGATCCACGCAGCGGACGAGACAACGTCGAACGTGGTTTCAAAATCGATCTCGATAGGTGAGGGGCGGGCGACTTATCGCGGTGTGGTTCATGTTCCTCGGCATCTGAAAGGGTGCCGCAACAACACGGAGTGCGATGCCTTATTGATCAACAGTCGCAGCCGTACGGACACCTATCCTGCGATCACGGTTCGCGGCTCACAGAATGCGGTGCAGCACGAGGCGAGTGTCAGTCAGGTGAGTGCGCAGCAGATCTTTTACATGCAGCAGCGTGGATTGACGGAGGCCCAAGCGATGTCGTTGTCGGTGAACGGTTTTGTGAACGATTTGGTGCGGGAGTTCCCGATGGAGTATTCGGTTGAGCTGAAGCGACTGATCGATCTGGAGATGGAGGGGTCCGTTGGTTGAGGTCTTCGGGAAGTGATTGGAAGGAGGATGCATGGAGAAGTTGATGACGAACGAATGGGTTGAAGGGTTGCGTGAGCGTGCTCGGAGTGCGGTCCGAGGAGGACGGGCTCCGATACGTACGGATGAGGCGTGGCGGTTTGCGCCGGTGAGTGAGTTTGGAGATCGCGAGTATGGTGCGGAGGATGGTGTTGTGGCGGTTTCTGGGGATGCTCCAAGGATGTTTGGACCGGAGCGTCTAGCTGCGCGGGTGGTGATCGGCAATGGGAGGTTGGTGGTCCTTGAGGGCTCTTCTGGGGGCTGGGGCTCGGTGAGGGGGTTTGGAGAGGCGACTGCGGCTGATTGGGTTCGAGAGGTTTTGGGAACGATGGAGTCGCCGCTGGGGTCGGACAGGTTTGCAGCTATCCATCGATCAGAGGTGCTTGAGGGTGCGGTGATTGAGGTTGACGGTGCGTTGGATGAGGGGAGGGTGATCGAGGTGGTCCATCTCGTGGAGGGTAACGGGGTTCGTGTTGCGCCGTTTTGTGCGGTCTTGGTGCGAGGAGGGGGCTCTGCGACGGTGGTGGAGCGATTTATCGGCATCGGTGATGCGGACGTTTCGGTTGTTGGGGCGACTCACCTTCGTGTGGAGACGGGAGGGGTCTTGAGGTATGCGGCTGCGCAGGAGTTGGGGCCTCGTACGGTGTCGCTTCAGATGAATCATGTGGAGGTTGGGGCCGGTGGCAGTGCACACCTTTTGGGTTTGCAGTTGGGGGGGCGTGTGTCGCGCGTGGAGACCTCGTCGGTGCTCCGTGGTGCGGGGGCAAGATGTGAGATGCTGTCCGTTTGTCACGCGACGGGTAGTCGATGGTTTGACCAAAGGACGTTGCAGGATCATGTGAGTGCGGACGCCAGTAGCGATCTGTTGTTCAAGAATGCTTTGGATGATGGGGCGCGCTCGATTTTCTCGGGCCTGATCCGAGTGGGACGTGAGGCGCATCGGACGGATGCTTACCAGAAGGTACGCAACTTGGTGTTGTCGGATGAGGCCGAGGCGAACTCGATGCCGGGCTTGGAGATTTTGGCTGACGAGGTGCGTTGCACGCATGGTGCGACGACGGGACAGTTGGATGCGGATGAGCTGTTCTACCTCAAGGCGAGAGGCATACCGGACCGGGCGGCTCGGCGCTTGATCACTGGCGGATTTTTGGATGAGGCGATTTCCCGCTTCCCAGATGGGAGTGTGCGGGAGGCATTTTCTCAGCGGGTGGCGGTCTCGCTGAGGGGCTCGTCCTCGACCTGAGCGGCTGTACCTGCGAGGGTTTTATCCTTATGACCGCGCACCGCATCCAACGGATTGACTCTCGGGACGACGCCATTGTGGCGTTACAAACGCTTCGCTCAGGCGAGCGGGTGTCGACGGGAGGGCGGGAGTGGACGTTGGTGACGGATGTGGGGGCGAAGCATAAGTTCGCTGCGCGGTCGTTTGGGGTTGGAGAGTTGGTGACGATGTATGGAGTGGTTGTGGGGCGCACGAGCAAGGAGGTGCGTGAGGGGGAGGTTTTCACGCTTGAAAATCTTGTTCACGCGTCGGCGGACTTTGCGGTTCGCGGTGCTGCAAATGCGATGGAGGCCGGTTTGGTGGTGAAGCGACCGGATGTGGGGCGTTGGGCGGGTCGTACATTTGACGGGTTTCGCCGATCGGATGGCGGGGGGGTCGGCACGGCGAACCATTGGGTGGTGGTTCCCTTGGTATTTTGCGAGAACCGGAACCTTTTGATGATGCGAGCCGCGTTGGAGGAGGCTCTCGGTGGGGTGAAGGCTGATCGTTTCCGTCGGTTTGGATCCGAGTTGGCGGAGATGTGGGAGCGTTCTGGGGCTGACCATGCTGCTTTGGAGGGTGTTGTTCCGTCGGGACAGGACGTTTTCTCGCCGAAGCGGTTTCCGAGTTTTGATGGCGTGAAGTTCTTGATGCACAGCGGGGGGTGCGGCGGCACGCGTCAGGATTCTGATGCGCTGTGTGGGTTGCTTGCGGGCTACATCAATCACCCGAACGTGGCGGGTGCCACGGTGTTGAGTTTGGGATGCCAGCATGCGCAGGTGGAGATCTTGCTGGCGGAGTTGGCTCGACGGAATCCGCAGTATTCCCGTCCGCTGCATGTGTTTGAACAGCAGCGTAGTGAGTCGGAGACGGATATGGTGGCTCGGGCGGTTCGTGCGACGTTTTCGGGGGTCGCGAAGGCTGCGGGACAGCTTCGCGAATCGGCCCCGCTCTCAGAACTCGTGGTGGGTTTGAATTGCGGGGGGAGTGACGGATTCTCTGGCATTTCGGCGAATCCGGCGGTGGGTGTTGCATCCGATATT
>CAZAZT010000113.1:0-12514 GCA_964489645.1 uncultured Chthoniobacteraceae bacterium
GGGCGATTTTCAGGGCGTCTTGGATTTTCATGACGCCGAGTTGTTGTCCGGACGAGGCGAGGATCACGCGCACTTCTCGGGCACGGATCCGTTGGTTAACGCGGTATTGATGGGCTTGTATAGGACTGATTTGGTTGGGGCGTCTCCGTCCGGAGCAGGGGGGGCGCCCGATTACTCTGATGTGTCTGCATGGAACCCGGGGGATCCGCTCCTCAAAACGCGCACCGTTACAGACGGACGGCGCTCGTGCCGAAGGGTGAGGGCCAATCAGCACCTCATCGCCTACGATTTAATGGTTTGGGCTGCAAGAAGGAAACTTGGACAAAAGTGTTCTAGGCTGTGAGAAACGTCCCGTTTTCAGGGTGTTTTCCTCAGTCGCCTGTCAGTGATTCGATCGGTCTCGGATGGCGGTCAGGATGCCTTCGATCGTTTCAGCGACCGGACGCGCTCCGATATTCCCCTTTCCATGCAGTCGAACGCTCACTGCACCGGAGGCAAGGTCGCGCTGCCCGATGACGAGCATGGTGTGGACTTTCGCTTGTTCCGCACGAAGCACCTTGCCGTTGATCTTGTCGGTGGACGCATCGATCGAGACGCGGACGCCGTGTGTGCGGAGTTCTTTCTCGATCCGTTGAGCTTCGGCGACCAACGGTTCGTCATCTCCGATGGGGAGGATGCGGACCTGCTCTGGGGCGAGCCACAGGGGGAAGTTTCCTGCGTAGTGTTCGATGAGGAACCCGATGAACCGTTCGTGCGTTCCGAGCGGGGCGCGGTGGATGCACAGCGGGGTTTTGTCCGTGTTGTCGCGGTCCCGATAGGTGAGGCCGAAACGTTTGGGCACCGCGAAATCGACTTGATTGGTCGCGATCGTGAATTCGCGTCCGATGGCGCTCCAGACCTGGACGTCGATCTTGGGGCCATAGAAAGCGGCTTCGTTGGGGACCTCGACGAAATGGATGCCGGATTTGACGAGAACATTCCGGACCATTTCCTCGGTTTGGCGCCAGAGTTCAGGCTCGTTGACGAATTTCTCCCCCAGTTTTTTGGGGTCATGGGTGGAGAATCGCATGAGGTACTTTTCGAAGCCGAAGATCTTGAAGTATTTGAGATACATCTCATTCACGGCGATGAACTCCGATTCGAACTGTTCAGGGGTGCAGTACAGATGGGCGTCGTTCATCTGCATCGATCGGACCCGCATGAGGCCGAGCAGTTCACCGGACTGTTCGTAGCGGTAACAGGTCCCGTATTCGGCGAGGCGCATTGGGAGGTCGCGGTAGCTTCGGGGCACGGCGCCAAAGATCTTGTGGTGATGAGGGCAGTTCATCGCCTTGAGGTAATACTTCTCCGCGGGCGCGGGCGTTCCGTCAGGAAGCGGATCTTTCTCCTCGAGGATCATCGCGGGGAACATGCTTTCCTCGTAGTAAGGCAAGTGTCCGCTGGTGAGGTACATGTTCTGTCTTGCGAGGTGCGGTGTGCGCACGCGCTGATAACCGGCCTGGAACTCGGTCTCTTTGGCCAGTCGCTCAATTTCCTCGATGAGGACGGTGCCATTCGGCATCCAGAGGGGGAGACCTGGGCCCACGTCGTCGTCGAAGGTGAACAGTTCGAGTTCGCGGCCGAGCTTGCGGTGGTCGCGTTTTCGGGCCTCTTCGAGCATCGTGAAGTAGGCCTCGAGTTCGGTCTTGTTCTTGAACGCGGTGCCGTAGATGCGTTGCAACTGGGGGTTCCGTTCATCGCCCTTGTAATAGGCGGAGGCGACGTGGGTGAGTCTGAACGCTCCGACATTCCCGGTGCGCATCACGTGCGGTCCAGCGCAGAGGTCCAGAAAATCGCCGTTTTTGAACAGGGAGATCTCTTCGTGGTCGGGGATGGAGTTGAGGATATCCACCTTGAAAACGCTCGGGCTGTTGCGTTCGTTCAGTCCGCCGAGGCGGCCGGAGTTCGCGAGGGCAAGGGCTTCGTCGCGCGTGACCGTGACCCTCTCAAAAGGGTTGTTGGCTTTGATCTCCTTCTTCATCTCTTCTTCGATGCGGACGAAATCGTCAGTGGAGATGCGGTGAGGCAGGTCGAGGTCGTAGTAGAACCCGTTCTCGACGGGTGGGCCGGCAGCGAACTGGGCTTCGGGCCAGATCTTCAGGATAGCTGTGGCCAAGATGTGGGCGGCGGAGTGGCGCAGACGTTCGATGTCGGACATCTGCTGCCGTTGTTCGAGGGATTTTCTTTCTTCGGACATGGTAAGAATCTGTTGGGGTGAAGGTTACCACGCAAAGACGTGGCGCAGGAACTGGATCCAAAGGAAGGCGCAACCTTTCCAGGTGTAGCGCACCTTTTCTGGGCCAGCTTCTTCGAGAAGGTGCTGATCGAGGTTGTGGGCGATTTGCCGATCGAGGTCCTGCTGAAGTTCCACGCGGATCGAATCGTCTGGCAGGGGAACAAGATTCTCGGTCCGGACATGGTTCCGAGCGAGGTGGTCTTGATGGATCTTGAGGAGTTCTTCGAGGGATCCGGGGTGGGAGATGCGATGGACATTCCAACCTGGCGCGAACAGCAGGCTGTACGAGAAGGGATAGGTCCAGGTGCAGATCATTTTCCCATCGACCGAACGGTTGTTCAGCGCGACGTAGAAAAAGGTCATGTCCTCGGATTCTGCAAGATTCAAGGTGATGCGGGTGCGTGTATTGGCGTTGATGAATGCGCGAATTGCTACGGTGATGCCCTCGCCGGCGCTCCATTGCAGATCTTCGAGGTACTGGAATCCTGCTTCGCCCAACTCTTCCTCCAGTTGATCGAAGTTCGGGACCTGGTTGAATCGGGCGAACGCACCGTCGCGCAGTTCACGCCTCTTTGGCATCAGGATGCGGCGCCCTTCGCGCACGATGCGGCGGAGCGGAAGCAGGAACCACATCGCGGCGGTGAGTCCTGCGACGGTTGTCATGCCCGTGATCCGGTAGGCGGCAAAAGCGCTTGCTGAGACGAGACACCACATTCCGAGAGCGCGGAGTCCGGGACGACCGAGTTCGAATAGCCCGAACGCGAGGACGACGAGTCCCAGCGTGGCGAGAGCATCAGAGAACCAAGGAGGCATGTTCAGGGGGTGATTCCGTGTTTCTTCAAGAATGCCACAAGTTCTGGGGGGCCGAAATCTGCAAGAACGTGTTCGTTCCAAACAAGGGTGGGGGTCTTGGTTTGTCCGGACAGTTGAACCATGCGTTCGAAGGCAGCGCGATCGGCGAGCACGTCGATCTTGTTGTACGTGTAGCCGTGCGCATCGAGGTGTTCCCACGCGGCAACGCACCACGGGCACCAAAGTTTGACGTAAAGGTCCATAGAAGAGATCAGCCCCGCATTTTCTCCGTGGAAGAGCCCCCCGCAAACGCTTTTCGATGATTTCAAGTGATCCAAGGTGAGGTGCGGGAAGATTGCGGGGGACCAAGCGGTTCATCGTGCGAAGCGATGTGCTGGTGCCCAAATCCGGAATGCAGCTTGTGCATCGTGGCTGCGCTGGAGATGGGGGAAACATCAGAGGACGCTAAAGGGTTGGATAAGAGTGCAGTGGAGATGAACGATGGACTGGCAGAGTTCGCCTTGGTGTTCGTCGATGAGTGCGTCGAATCGGTTGGTGCCGCGGCCGATTTCTCGGCGGTGGCGTTTCCAACGCGATGGAGCGGTCGGGTTGGAGATGCATGGTGGTGTGAGGTGTGCTTGAGCGCTGTTCATGACGAAGCGATTCTTGACGTTGGCTTTGGTGGCGCTGGCCGTTTTTCCGGTGAAGTCCCTGCATGCGGAGGGGTTGGTGGTCTTCCGGAACGGGAGGATCCTGACGGTGGATGCTTCGTTCTCCGAGGCTTCGACCATGGCTATCCGCGGCGACCGGATTGTTGCGTTGGGCGAGGCATCTGTCGCGGAGGTGGTTCGCGGGCAGAAGGACGTGAAGACGGTGGATCTTGGTGGACGGGTCATGTTGCCCGGATTGATGGACAGTCATGCTCACCCCGTGGGAGCGGCGACGTTCGAGCACGACCATCCGGTCCCGGACATCAACAACATTGCGCAGTTACTGGCCTACATCCGTTCTCGGGCGAAAGTGCTCCCGGAGGGCAGCTTGATCTCTGTTGCGCAGGTTTTCATCACGCGTCTCGAGGAGCAGCGTTACCCGACTCGGGCGGAGTTGGACGAGGCGGCACCTCGGCATCCGGTGCGGTTTTCGACGGGGCCTGACAGCATGTTGAACTCGATGGCGATGCGATTGGCGGGGATCGATCGGGATTACAAGTTGCCGGAGGGGCATCCTGGCTTGGTCGAGAAGGATGTTCAGGGGGAGCCCACTGGATTGTTGAGGTCTGTCACCGCGAACTTGCCTGCGGCGAAAGCGTCGCGGCCGCTTTCGGCTGAGGATGCGCGCGGGCTTTTGCGGTCTCTTTTCAAGGATTACAATTCTGTGGGTTTGACGACGGTGGCGGATCGGGGAGCCAGCGCATCGGGTATCGAGTATTACCAGAAGTTGCTGGAGGCGGGTGAGTTATCGGTGCGATTGCGGTTGTCGCACACGTTTGGTGTGGGGGGGCAATGGCGGACAACGGAGCGGGCGATCGAGGCGATCCTGGAGCATCCGCTACGGAAGGATGACCCTTGGTTGCAAATTGTTGGGACGAAGGTCTGGTTGGATGGCGGGATGTTGACGGGGAGCGCTTTGATGTTGGATCCGTGGGGTGTGAGCGCGATCTACGGGATCACGGATCCGGAGTATCGGGGCACGTTGAAGATCCCGAGAGAGGATCTGGTGCGAATGGTGCGGAAGGTGGCTTCGGGTGGGTTGCAGTTCACGGCGCACAGCGTGGGGGATGGAGCGGTTTCAACGCTGCTCGGAGTTTATGAAGAGTTGGCCTCGGAGTTGCCGATTGGTGCGACGCGGCCGTGTCTTACGCACAGCAACTTCATGTCGCCGGAGAGCATCACGAAGGCGGCGGCTCTCGGGGTCGTCGCGGACATCCAGCCGATCTGGTTCTACCTGGACGGGCGAACCCTTTTGCGGCAGTTCGGCGACGCTCGGATGTCGAGGTTCCAGCCCTTGCATCGACTGGCCGTGGCGGGCGTCAAGTTCGGGGGGGGGAGCGATCACATGCAGAAGATCGGGAGTCTCCGTTCGATCAACCCGTACAATCCGTGGTTAGGCATGGCGACCGCCGTGACCCGACGTGCGCGGGGGATGGACGAGCCATTGCATCCGGAGGAGGCGTTGACGCGTCAGGAAGCTTTGCGGATGTATACGTCGTGGAATGCATACATTCTTCGCATGGAGAAAGATGCGGGAAGTTTGGAGGTGGGAAAGCTTGCCGATCTGATTGTCATCGATCGGGATGTCTTGACCTGTCCGCCGGACGAGATCCGCGACACGCGGGTTCTTTCGACGTGGGTGGGCGGGCGAGAGGTCTGGCGGGCGCCGGGAGAATGAGGGGGTTTTCAACCGTTGGACACTCACTGAGCGTGTCAATGCAACAGGATGTTGACGTAAAGATTCACGGCGAGATGGCGGACATTGAACGTCGCGCGTGTGCCTTCGGGAGTCTTGATCCGGGTGATGTCCTCGTTGCGCGCGTTTGGCCAAATGGGGTTCACGACGGCCGCGGGGCGACCGTCAATCCAGAGTACGTCGAGGTTTTTGAGTCGATTGGTGATGAGTTGGGTGAGTTCACCGCCCATGGTTGGGTCGATCAGGGATGGAGGGACGATGGGGGTGAATCCCGCGGGTGTGACGCTTCCCGGCGGCAAGCTCGATGGGGAGAGCATGCGTTTCAGGATGGCGTTGGCGAGTGATTCGCCGTTCAAACTTGGTCGGTAATCGTAGGAGTGATTGGGGGCGTGGGCGAGAACCCATAGGAATCCTCCGCGGAGCAGGTAGTTGCTGAAGATCTGTTTATCACTTGGATCGAGGGTGGGGGGCTTCTCCAGGTCGATGACGATGCACGCGAAGGGTGCAGTGGCGAACTTCATCTCATTCATGTCGCGTCGCTTGATCTTGATCGGCTCCGTGTTGAGCTGATGCTTGTTGATGCGCTGATTGATCTCTTCGGCAAGGCGTGTGGCCAGACCTGAGAATCGGTATGAGTTGGGGCCGAACGCTTTGGATCCTACGACCACCTCGATCCACGTTTCGCTTTCGGTGGGTGTGGGGGGGCTGATCTGAGGCGCCTGAGGAGGAGATACGGATGGGCTGGTCACTGGACGTGACTCTTGAACACTCCGCATCGGCTGCACAGGCGACGGCACTGGAGAAACCGGAGGGCGATAAACCGATGGATTGGAGGGAGCTGGAGTGGGTTGCGTGAAGCGACGAGTGGGAGATGGTGGGGACGGGGTGGATCCCCGATTCGGAGTTGGAGGGATGAAATTCGGCGTGGGTTGGGGGGGGCTTGAAGGCGACGACGGCAGCGGTGGCGGTGGGCGTTGAGGGAGCTGTGGAGATGGGTTGGGAGGGGGTAGCGGGGAGGATGGAGGCGGGGGGCTGGGTTTCGAGCTGGGTTTGGAGGGGGGGGCTGTCGGATCGACGGAGAAATCGAGGCCCTGCCCGGCAAGATGCGGAGAGAGGAAAGTGCCCCATACGAGGATCGCGAACGGGAGGGAATGAACGGCGCGACGGATCCTCATGGCGAGGCACCATCGTGGTTCTCGGTTCGTCTCGGGAGACGGGGATTCGTGCTGTCGGATGGACGGATGGTTTTCGGAAAACATGCGTGGATCGGGTGGCGCGTCGCGGAGCCCCTCTTGGCTGCGTCGCTGGTGGCATTCCGACTGCTTCGGAGGGGGCTTGAGTTCAAAAACTTAGCAATGTTTTTCATCCTTACCACTCCCGTTTTATGAGCGATTCGAGCAATGCTGGAATGTTTTTCGATCGCGAACCTGAGCGGACGGTTGAGGCTGTTGATCCTGTGCGAGTGTTGGCTGATCTCCCGGGGATCAGGCAACGGATGATGGATGAGATCGGGAAGGTCTTGATCGGGCAAAGAGAGATCTTGGATCAGATGCTGTATGCGATGTTGGCGCGCGGGCATTGCTTGTTGGTGGGCATGCCGGGGGTGGCAAAGACGATGATGGTGAACGCGATTTCACGGGCTGTTCGGATGACCTTTTCGCGGGTGCAGTTCACGCCGGACTTGATGCCGGGAGACATCACGGGAACCGAGATCATCCAGGAGGATGCGGAAACAGGGAGACGAAGTTTTGTGTTCAAGCAGGGTCCTGCTTTCACGGAGGTTTTGCTTGCGGACGAGATCAACCGGACTCCTCCGAAGACGCAGGCCGCGTTGTTGGAGGCCATGCAGGAGCGAACGGTGACGGTTGCAGGCAAGATACATCAACTGCCAAAAGCGTTCACCGTTTTTGCGACGCAAAACCCATTGGAGCAGGAGGGTACGTACCCGTTACCCGAGGCGCAGTTGGACCGGTTCCTTTTCGAGTTGCGAGTCGGGTATCCGACGTTGGAGGAGGAGAACTTGGTGGTTTCCCAGCACTCGTTCACCCCTTTGGACAAGATAGCGCCAGTGGTTTCCTCGGAGCAGATCCTCGCGATGCGCGATGCGGTTTCAAAGATTCCTGCTGCACCGAATGTGGTGAATTTTGCGGTGCGCTTGGTCAGGGCGACGCGTCCGGATTCGGGCGAGTGTCCGGATTACATCAAGAAGTGGATCAAGTGGGGGGCGAGTCCGCGGGCGAGTTTGAACCTGATCATTGCGGGGCGTGCGCGCGCTGCGTGTCAGGGACGGTTCAATGTTGCGACGGAGGATATCGCGGCGTTGGCGGTATCCATTTTGCGGCATCGGTTGGTGAGGTCGTTCCAAGCGGATGCTGAGGGGATTTCGACGGACGAGATCGTGCGGAAGTTGATCGAGGATACAGCGAAATAGTTGAGGGCCATGCCGGTCACCCGTTTCGAGCATCGGTCATTGCGTGAGGACTTCAATCCGGCGTTATTGTCTGCGTTGGGATCGTTTGGGCTGAAGGCGCAGTACGTGGTTGAGGGCTTTTTGTCGGGGATCCATCGCAGTCCGTTCTACGGGTTCAGTTCGGAGTTCAGCGATTATCGCGATTACCAGGTCGGGGATGATCTGAGGCACTTGGATTGGAAGTTGTTCGCCCGGAGTGATCGTTTGAGCATCCGGCGTTACACGCATGAGACGAATCTGCGTTTGTACTTGGTCTGCGATACGAGCGCTTCGATGGCCTACCAAGGAGAGAATGCTTGGGCATCCAAGATGGAGGCCACTCGGTTGATTGCGGCAGCGATCAGTTGGTTGGTGTTACGTCAGAACGATGGCGTGGGGGCGATCTCCTTGGATGAGGTGGATTCGACGCCGGATTTTGTGAGGCCATCGCAAGGGAGGGCGCAGTTCGGTTTGATGCTGGGGCATTTGCAACGATTGGAAGCGCGTGGTACGGAGTGCATGGCAGAACTGCTCGACCATGCGAAACGGTTGATCGCGCGGCGCAGCATGTTGGTGCTGATCTCGGACTTTTTGGAACCGGCCGAGAATCTTGAACTGCCTCTCAAGCAGCTCCGGCATCAGGGCCATGAGTGCCTATTAATCCAGGTGCTTGACCCCGACGAGATCGACTTCCCGTTCGGCGGGTCTCGTCGTTTCGTGGATCCTGAAACAGGGGAGGAGCGTTCTACGGTAGGGGAGGCAGCGAGGGCGACGTATCTGGAGCGCTTCGGTGCGTTCATGAGTCGGCAGAAGTCGATCTTCGATGCGATGGAGTTGTCGCACATTGTGATGCGGACGGATGAGAACCCGTGGAACGTGCTCTCCTCTTTCCTGATGGAACGCGAGAAACATCGATGATGGCGATGGACTTCCTGTTCTTGAACCCGATGTTCCTCGTCGCAGGCGCAGCCGCTGTGATCCCGATCTGGCTGCACTTGCGGCGTCGTGATGATGCGGAAGTGCTGCGTTTCCCCACGACGCGATTTCTGGACAGCGCGCCGGTGGCTGCGCCTTCCTCGCGTCGGTTGGAGGATCTGTTCCATCTCTTGTTCCGGCTCCTGGCGCTCTCTCTTGCGGTCATCTGTCTGGCATGGCCGTATGATCCTCAGGACCGTAGTGGGGTGATCCCAGCAAGGGTCATGTTCATTCTGGACAACTCGCTGAGTCACTCGGCATCTGGTGGGTTCGAGCGCGCGAGGGATGCGATGATCTCTGAGATTGAGGCGTTGGATGCTACGTTCCAAGTCGCCGCGTTGCAGTTGACGGATCGGGTTGAGGTTTTGGGGGACTTCGGTGCGACCAAGGCAGATATTGTGAAGGCTCTGCGCCAGCTGGAGCCAAGTTCGGCTCGAGGGAACTATGTGTCCGCGTTTTTGCGCGCTGCGGTGATGATGGAGGCCGGAGGGAAGTGTGATCGCCAGATCCGCTTTTTCACCGACAGTCAGGCCAATCAGTGGAAGGCCGACGAGAGATTACGTCCCTTCCTGAAGGATATCGCGGTCCGTTTGATCAAGTCCGAGCTGAAGCAGAGGGAAAACCTTGCTGTGACAGTGCGGAACGTTGATCGCATCGTGTTGGGCGAGAGTTCGAAGGTTCGCGTGGATGTGAACGTTAAACGATATGCCCAGGAAAATCGAGGCGCTGGGCTGGGATCGAGGGATATGGTCCGGGTCTCGCTGCGATTGGATGGAAAATCGATGGCTGAGCAGGAGGTGCTTTTGGATCCGGAGAGCGCTTCTGGGAATGCGAGTCTCGTTGTGGAAGTTGAGTCAGCGAGGCCGTTCGAATCTGAGGTGCGAGTTGAAGGTGAGCGCGATGCGCTCTCAGGGGACAGTGCCGCATGGGTGACATTGCCGCCTGTCAGGCAGGGGGTTGTGGAGGTGTTGAGTCCTTCGCGATTTTTGCGGGTGGCGTTATCTGCGGAGGTGATGAAGGGGTTCTGGGAGGTTTTCCAACCAGTGGTCGGAGCGGAAGGTATCCAAGAGGCTCCTGCGGAAACGGGCGATGTGTTGGTGGTGGATGAGCGAATGTTGAGCATTCCATCCGTCTTGGCGAGGGCATCGGCTTATCTGGGCGCGGGCAAAGGGGTTCTTCTTTTCGCGGGCGGTGACGGGCTCGTCGCGTCGAAATTCATCGAATCGCTTGGGGTCGCAGTGAGCGGGACGAGGGTGATCTCGGAACCCCTGCGTCTGGGGCCGTTGGTTGGACGAAGTTCGATTGTGGGTGCATTACGTGCAGGCGAGTTCTCGGGCATGGACAAGATCGGGTTCTCGCGGTTTTCAGTCTTCGACATCGCCAGTGCAAGGGCTCTGGTCCAGACATCGACGGGGGCAGCAGTGGTTTCGGAGGTGGGAATCCCGAACGGCAAGTTGCTGCTTTTCGGATCGGGGTTTGAGCGGTTTGAGAGTGATTGGCCTTTGCATGTGAGCTTCATCCCGTTCCTTGATGCGTGCATGACGAGTGTCAGGGAGGAGCGGGATCGTGCGATCAAGTTGAAGGCTGGGGAGGAGGCTCTGGTTCCTCATCGGTTGGCCAAGCGCGATGCTCTCTACGAGCTTCGTGGGAACACAAAAGGTGCTTCGGTGCAAGTGGTTGATCGAGCGTTGATGTTCCGGTCGCCAGTTAAGGCGGGTGTTTATTCCATTGCGAAGCAGGGGGATGTGGATGCGTTCATCTGGTTGGCTGTGAATGCGGATGAATCGGAATCCGACCTGACGGCATCCGATCGGGAGGAAGTGCCTGAGGGCTGGTTCATCTCGAAAGTGAAGAGCCGAGAGGCAGAAGAGATTCTCAAAGAGCCTCTTCCGAGAGATGCAATCTTGCGGCAGAGGTTGGGAAGGTTGCTGATGTTGGTTGCTGCAGGGCTGATGTTGTTTGAACCGTTTTTGGCTTTGAGGAGGCGCATCCGATGAGAATTGTACGCATCATTTGTCAGGACGTTCAGGAGAAGTTGTTCTGGACCAAAAACCTCCGCTTCATCGGAGAATCGGTTCTCGGAGTGGTTGTGGGCGTCGCGCTCCTAGGATTCATCGAGCGTTATCTTTCGCGGGAACAACTTTTTTGGAGTGCGGTTTCTGTTGTAGGCGGTGCGATCCTTGTCTTCTTGTTCCGCAGTTCTCAGGCGTTTGCAGACCGTTTGAAGGCTGATGTGGCGGGCCAGATCGAGGATTTGAACCCCGACTTTGAGGACAGATTCACGACTTTGGCGCATCTTGAGGGGATCGAGATGACGGAAGAGCAGCGGCGGTTTTACGAAGCAATTGCCCTGCAAGTGGCTCCGAAGGTGAAGACGATGCGGCGCGTGGAGACTGTGGAACGTGGCTATGGGCTCGTATTAATCCTTTGCGCCTTGCTGATACCGGCAGTTCTGGTGTTGGACGGGACGCACAGATTGATCGAACGATTGTCGGATCGTTCGGGCGAAGGTTTGGCCGGTGGGAAGGGCCCGAAACTTCTTGGCGCGAACGATCTGTTGGGTGAGAGATCCGAGCGGCACGGGTCGGGTGAGATCGTGATCACTCGTCCGAAAGAAAGGGTGTCCATCTCGCTGTACGAAGTGGTGGATGTACGTGCGGAGGCGACGATTGTGGGGGATGTGAAGGCGGTGAGAGCGAACTTCTGGAAGAATGGTGTGGCGCAGCCTTCGGTTCCTCTCAAGTGGCCGAGCTCGGGAATTCCGGCGGCTTTGGAGTTCACCATTTTCCCAGAGGACCATGGTTTGGATGTCATGGATGTGTTGACGTATGACATCTCGGTGGTGTCCGAGCGTCGAGGTGGTCTGCGAGAGGAGTTGGAGACCCGTAGTCGGGTGCAGGTGGTCGATATTTCGCCGTTCGCTGAAGATCGCGAGCGTATCAAGCGGGGTGGCGACGCGCGGGATTTGAAGAGCCTCGACGATCTGTCGGCGTTGATCCGAGAGCAGGCGCGATTGGCGGCGGATGTTCAGAATGCGGCAAATGCGTCGGAGAGGCGCCAGGAAGCGGAGCGTTCACGAGCGGGAGCGAAGGATGAGACGGCTCAAGGTGCGCGCCCTCGAGACGCGGGGCAAAGCGGGCAGCAGGGCGCGGAGGCACGACGGAGATTGGCGGAGAGATCGGAGCAGATGCAAAAGGCGACGCAGCGTATCTCGAGTGGTTGCAAGAGTGGAAGCACTGCGGGTGGCTGTTCGGGTCGAGCGGCGGGAAAAATGGGCGAGGGAGGTTCTGATATCGCTCGGGGGAATCTCCGAGGTGCGGCAGAGAACCATGAGAAGGCTTTGCAGGAGTTGGTTCGCGCCCGAGAGAGTTTGGCAAAATCGGTGATGGCGGCGGACTCCAGTAAGAGTGCCCAAGCGGGTAGCGGAGGACAAAAGCAGAGCGAGGTTAGCGGGGAGAAGACGGCGTCTGCCGAGGCGGGAGGAGGTGGCGCGAAGCCTGAGGGTGCTGGGAAAGCGGGAACTGAGTCTGGTGGGGAGAAGATGGCTTCTAGCGGAGCGGGTGGAGGTGGAGGGAAGCCCGAGGGTGCGGGGAAAGCAGGAACTGAGTCTGGTGGGG